>JACPYV010000164.1 GCA_016195825.1 Burkholderiales bacterium
AGGTCGCAACGACCAGGCGCTGCTGCGGCGCGGCGCCCTGGCGGCGGATGGTGAAGACGTAGTCCCAGCGCGACTCGTGGAAGACGTCGGTCAGCAGCGGCGAGCCCAGCATGTCGCGCACCTGGGCCTTGGGCATGCCGGGCTTGACGCGGGCGACCATCTCCTTGGTCAGCACGTTGCCCTGCACGACCTCGACGCGGTAGGGCGTGAGCACGCCCAGCACCCGTTCGCCGGTGACGGAGGGCAGGGAGGCCCAGGTGGGCAGATAGGAGCAGCCGCCAAGCAGCGCGAGCAGCGGGAGAGAGGCAAGCAGGGGTCGCATGGGCGGCTGGAAAGGGAACGGGAAGTGCCGGCCGAAAAACCGGCTGGCTATGATCGGGCGGATTCTAGCGGGGCCACTTCCCGGCCCCGGCCCAAGCGCCATGCCCTCTTCCGCCAAGAACCAGACCAGCGACATCAAGAACAGCGGCCTCAAGGCCACGCTGCCGCGCATCAAGATCCTGGAGATCTTCCAGCGCGCCGCGCAGCGCCACATGACCGCTGAAGATGTTTACAAGGCTTTGCTCGGCGAAGGCGCCGACATCGGGCTGGCCACGGTCTACCGCGTGCTGCAGCAGTTCGAGCAGGCCGGCCTCCTGAGCCGCAACCATTTCGAGACCGGCAAGGCGGTGTACGAGCTCAACGAGGGCCACCACCACGACCATCTGGTCTGCCTGAACTGCGGCAAGGTCGAGGAGTTCTTCGACACCGGCATCGAGGAGCGCCAGCACGCCATTGCCAGCGAGCGCGGCTTCCAGTTGCAGGAGCACTCGCTGGCGCTGTACGCCACCTGCGTGAAGACGGACTGCCCGAACCGCGGCTGACGCGCCTCAGGCGGGGCGTTTCGCGATCAGCGTGACGATCTCCAGCCCACCCCAGTGGGGCCAGTCGCGGTGTGCGGTGCCCAGTTCGTCATGGCGCTGCTTGGCGCGGACGAAGGCCTGCGGACCTTTCGCCAGCGCTTTCACGACGCTGCGCAGGCGGGGCGGGTGGCTGGTCGGGCTGCCGCGCCACCAGGGGCGCAACACCTGGGGAGCCCACTCGACGGGTTCCAGGCCGATGTCCCGCGCGATCGCCTCCAGCTGCGGCGGGGCGAAGTACCAGCGGTGGTCCAGCTGATAGTTCCACCAGGTGTCGCCGCTCTCGATGCGCCCGGCCGACTGGTAGTTGCCGGTCTCCATCACCAGCAGGCCGCCGGGGCGCAGGCGTGCTGTGACAGCGCCCAGCAGGCCCATCGGATGGTCCAGGTGCTCGACCACGTCCCACAGCGTGATCAGGTCGAAGCACTGCCCGTCCGGCAGGTCTGCCAGGCTGCCTCGGATGAGTTGCAGCCCGGGCGGGCCGGGCTCGTTGAGGACCTTGTCGGGCACGGCGGGGTCCAGTCCCGTCGCGCGCCAGCCGGCCTCGGCCATGGTGCGCGCGAAGCTGCCATCGCCGCAGCCCACGTCCAGCACGTCGCCGACGGGCATGCGGGCTTCGATGAACTGGCGCTGCAGCTCCGACACGGCCCGGCGTCGGGCGGGATCGAAGTAGCCGCCCTCGGCAGCCGTGTAGGCCGCGTCGAAGGTCTCGCGGCTTTCGTCCGGGTTGCGCCCTAGCGGGTATTGCCAGGCGGCGACGCAGCCCGGGCATTCGACGACGTTGACTCGCCCGTCGCCGCCCGGTGTGGCGTCATGCGCCACGCGGGTGAAAGCGTTCAGTCGTGTGCTGCTGCAAAACGGGCAGCGCTCGGCATTGGCAGTTTCCACAGGCCCCTCTCCGGGATGGGATGCGGCCAGCCTACCACCGCTATCTTTCAGTGGCCCGGGCGCGGATCGCCGCAAAGCTGTCGTCCACGAGCAGGTGGCCGTTCTCGAACACCGTGCGCAGCACGTCGGACGCGCCGTCGGCCTGGGCCTGCTGGTGTCCGGGTGAGCCCAGGCGCACGGTGGCGAACGAGTCGCCTCGCCGCATCAGCGTCAGCCGTCCGGCCTTGCTGCGCTTGGCGAGGTCGGTGACCGGGGCCTTGAAGACGTCACGCCACAGGCCCTGGACCTCGGCGGCGGAGGCCTTCATCGCAAAGCCCAGCGAGTCGCGGTTGACCTGCTGCAGCAGCGCGCCACCCTGGCCGAAGGCGATGTTGTCGGCCGAGTAGCCGGCCGCTTCCAATGCCGCCAGGATGCTGGCGATGGAGGTGCGCGTGATGCCGTCGCCCTGGATGACGCGCACATGCCTCAGGACCTTGAAGCCCTGGGCGTTGACGTCACTGCCGAAGGCCGCGTCGAGGGACTTGACGGTGCGCAGCACGATGGTCGTCGGGTCGCCGCTGTCCGGGCGGATGATGACGGTGGCGCCGCTGGCGATGACTTCCTCGCGCAGCGCGCCGCCCCAGAGCTGGGTGACGGCGGCGTCCAGGTCGTAGGAGTCCGACACGACGGCCAGCAGCGCACCGGGTCGGCCGAACTGGCGCAGCATGTTGCGGTAGGCGTCCAGCTCGCCGTCGCGGCCCCAGGCCGTGATGGTGCTGTGCTCGGCCGCGGGGATGGAGTAGCCGGCCATGGGCTCGCCGTAGTAGACGCGGGCACCGAGCAGGGCCGTCATCGTGTCCGTGCCCTGGAAGTTGACCAGGTGGGCCATGCCGCCCAGCATGGCCGATTCCAGCGACGACACGCCGCGCGCGCCGAAGTCGTGCAGCTTGAAGGGCAGGCCTTCCGGCGAGCCAGTGCGGGCCAGTGCGTCGGCGATGACGCGGCGCGTCGCATGGCTGTGCGTGGCCACGGTCGTCGGATACCAGACGCGCAGCAGCGCGGTCTCGACGAAGCTGGTCAGCCACCAGCAGGCCGGGTCGGTGTTCTCGACGGTGACCAGCGCATGGTTGACCGGCACGATGGTGCCCTCAGGCACCGCGCGGATGCGCAGCGGCAGCCTGCCGCCATGGGCCTGGACGATGTGCAGCCAGCCGTCGCGGTTGAACGGCACGCCGTGGGCCGCGCAAACCTCGGCGGCCAGCGCCACGTCGTCGGCCGTGACCTGCTGGGTGAAATACTCCTTCAGCAGGGCCTGCAGGCCGAAAAACACCGTGTAGGGCAGCGAGCCGCCGCGTGCCTCGATGTAGCTGAAGACGGTGGTCGTGCCCGGCGGGTACTGCAGCCAGTGGCTGGTCTTGTAGCTGTCCGTGTTGAGGACGAGCAGCCGGGCGATGTCGCTGAAGGACTTCAACGCGTTCAATCGACCGAACCGTTGTCGATCGCGCGCTGATGGCGCTCGACGAATTCCTTGTACGTGTCGATGCCGCGCAACTGCAGGATGGTGTTGCGCACGGCGGCTTCCACCAGCACGGCCAGGTTGCGACCCGCGTCCACCGCGATGACGACCTTGCGCACCGGCATGCCCAGCACGTCCTCGTGCAGCGGCTCGTAGGGCAGGCGCTCGAAGTCGCGCTCCATCGTCTCCTTGCGCACCAGGTGGACGATGAGCTTGAGGCGCATCTTGCGGCGCACGGCCGTCTCGCCAAAGATGGCCTTGATGTCCAGCAGGCCGATGCCGCGCACCTCCAGCAGGTTCAGCAGCAGCTCGGGGCAGCGGCCCTCGATGGCGGTCTGGGCGATGCGGAAGAAGTCCACCGCGTCGTCAGCCACCAGACCGTGGCCGCGCGAGATCAGCTCCAGGCCGAGTTCGCTCTTGCCCAGGCCCGATTCGCCGGTCAGCAGCACGCCCAGACCCAGGATGTCCATGAAGACGCCGTGGCGGGTGGTGCGGTTGGCGAACAGCTGGGACAGGTAGCCGCGCACCAGGTCAATGACGTGACCGGCGGACTCGGTCGTGCGGAACAGCGGAATCTCGGCGCGGTCGCACATCGCCACCAGGCGCGGCGGCGGCACGGAGTCGTCGGCCACGATGAGGACGGGCGGCTCCAGCGTGACGATGCGGGAGATGCGGCGGTCCTGGATGTCCGTGCCTTCCTGGCTCAGGTAGGCGACTTCGCGGCGACCGACGATCTGCACCCGGTAGGGGTGGATGTAGTTCAGGTAGCCGACCAGGTCGGCCGCGCTCTGCGCGTCGCGCACGGCGGCCTCGTCGAAGCGGCGTTCGGGGTGGGCATGGCCGGCGATCCACTCCCAGCGGAGGGCCTCGCGGTGCTCTTCAAAAAGCCGCTCCGCGCTGATCGAGGTAGGTTTCAATTCGGCTCAGGGTTTACGCGAAGCGTCGAAAAGGGGCTTCAAGCCACGGATTTCAGCGGTTCCCAGGCTGCGATGAGCTTGTGCAGCGTCGCGGCGTCCGGCTCGGCCTTGAGCTGCTCGCGCAGCTCGCGATCAGACAGCATCTCGGCGATCTCAGACAGGATCTCCAGGTGGCGCTGCGTGGCCGCCTCGGGCACCAGCAGGAAGATCAGCAGGCTGACGGGCTCGTCATCCGGCGCATCGAAGGCGATGGGCTGCTGCAGGCGCAACACGGCGGCCAGCGGGTTCTTCAGTCCCTTGACGCGGCCGTGGGGGATGGCCACGCCGTGGCCCAGCCCGGTGGAGCCCAGCCGTTCGCGTGCGAACAGGTTGTCGGTGACCAGCGCACGGGCCATCTGGTGATGGTTCTCGAACAGCAGACCGGCGTGTTCGAAGGCGCGCTTCTTGCTGGAGGCATCCACATTCACCAACACGTTGTCGGCGGGCAGGATGGCGGCGAGACGGTTCATGGGTTGAGGCCGAGCATCGGGGGCGCCTGATGGGCGCGGCCGCAGCCAGGCAATGGGTCAATCAGAGCTCCGGATTATGGAACTCCAGGCCACTTTGGGGTGGGCAACAGACCCTAGAGGCGTGCAAAACGCCCCCGGCACCCCCGAATGCGGGTTTTTGCGGCACTGCAGCAACAACCGATTGCTGCGGATTGCACATCGCAAAAAGCAAAAGCTGCCCGCAGGCCGCCAGGGATGAGCTCAAAGGCTCTCAGGGAGGGGACACCTCGAGGCGCTTGGCCGAGGCGTGGTGGTGGTCTTGCACCTTGTCCTTGTGGCGGCAGACCTGGCGGTCGAGCTTGTCCATCAGTTGGTCGATGGCGGCGTAGAGGTCCTCGTGGGACTGCTCGACAAAGATGTCGCGGCCCTTGACGTGAAAAACTGAGACGAGAGGGAGGAGGAGGGAGGGTGTTTACAGGTAGCGGAGGTGGGTGGGAGTGGGGAAATCGACGAGCCCAGTTTGCGCGCGAAGCGGCTGCGTGACAAGGGGATGACGGTGACCGTTTGTGGGCTTGAGGGGCTGGTTTTCGCGGCTTCTTTCACGCCTTTTTGCGGTGCAATAATCCATTGTTATTCCCCCTACGGAGCCCTTCTTGGACAGCGACCACCCTCGGTGACCGTCCACTCCCGCCGTGTGCGCTGAAGCCGCGCCCCGCCCGGAGTGAGACGGTCGACCTGAATCCCGCCACCCCGGACGGCGACTGCCGTCGTCCTTTCGACAGTCTGGCCAGCGCTGCCAGGAGACGATGCATGCTGAATGTGTTCACGCTGGACAACGGCCGCCTCAAGGGCGGCGCGCTGGGCAGTCTTTTCCAGGAAGAAATCGAGACCGCCGAGGACCTGGCCCTGTCGCGCCCGATCTGGGTCGACCTGGAGAGCCCGAGTGCTGAAGAGAAGGGCTGGATCCGTGACCGCTTCGGCCTGACCATCCCTGAGGACATCGTCGACGAGGACCTGGAGGAGTCGGCGCGCTTCTACGAGGAAGACAACGGCGAGTTGCACATCCGCTCGGACTTCCTGATCGAGGGCGATGACAGCCAGGAGGGCAAGCCGGCGCGCAACGTGCGCGTGGCCTTCATCCTGTTCAACAACGTGCTCTTCTCGGTGCACAACGAGGACTTGCCGGTGTTCCGGCTGCTGCGCCTGCGTGCGCGGCGCATCCCGGCGCTGATCGAGGACGCCAAGGACGTGCTGCTCAAGCTCTACGACGCCGACGCCGAATACTCGGCCGACGTGCTGGAGGGCATCTACGACAAGCTGGAAGCGGTCAGCGTGCGCGTGCTGAAGAGCGAGGTCACCGACGCCGAGGCCGGCGAAGTGCTGTCGGCCATCGCACGCGAGGAAGACTTGAACGGCCGCATTCGCCGCAACGTGATGGACACGCGCCGCGCGGTCAGCTTCATGATGCGCAGCCGCATGCTCAACGCCGAGCAGTTCGAGGAGTCGCGCCAGATCCTGCGCGACATCGACTCGCTGGATTCGCACACGGCTTTTCTCTTCGACAAGATCAACTTCTTGATGGACGCCACGGTCGGCTTCATCAACATCAACCAGAACAAGATCATCAAGATCTTCTCGGTGGCCAGCGTGGCGCTGCTGCCGCCCACGCTGATCGCATCGATCTATGGCATGAATTTCAAGAACATGCCGGAGCTGGAGTCGAGCTGGGGCTACCCGTTCGCGCTGGTGCTGATGCTGCTGTCGGTCGCGGCGCCCTTCATTTACTTCCGGCGCAAGGGCTGGCTCAGGTAGCGCGCAGCCGGCGCTTGAGCAGCCGCATCAGCGCGCCCAGCACCGGCAGCTTCTCGTACAGCTCCTCAGCTGCGTCCCAGTAGTCGCGGTGGTCGGACACCAGGCCGGCCGCGTCGAAGCGCAGGTGGCTGGCGCCGCGGATGACGAGGTCGCCGGCGTGGAAGTCCCAGCCGAGGAAGGCCTGGTCGCCTTCGGCGAAGGCGCTGCGCACGACGAAGCGCGGCGACTGCACCGTCTCGAACATGTGCGCAAAGATGCGCCGCACCGCGGCCCGGCCCCGCACCTCGTTGAACGGGTCCTTGAAGCGGCAGTCCTCGGCATACCGCGCCACGAGGCGGTCTAGGTCCGCGGGCTGCAATGTCTCGTACAGCGCGATCAGCGCGGCGACGCGAGGGTCGGCGTGGGTCATTGGTTGGTGCGGCTCACGAGGCGGAAGTAGAGGCTGTCGGGCAGCAGGCGCAGCAGCTTCATGAAGCGCGTGAAGCGCTTGGGGAAGTGGATCTCAAACTGGCCCGCGGCCCAGCCGCTGATGATGGCCTGGGCGGCCTGTTCGGGGCTGATCTCGGCGGGCATGCGGAAGTCGTTCTGCGCCGTCATCGGCGTCGTCACGAAGCCCGGGTGGATGGTCGTCACGCCGATGCCGCGGGGGTGCAGGTCCAGGTACAGCGCCTCGGCCAGGTGCGTCAGCGCAGCCTTGCTCGGGCCGTAGGCCAGGGCCTTGGGCAGGCCGCGGTAGCCGGCCACGCTGGACACCAGGCTCAGGTGGCCGCGCCCGGCGGTGAGCAGCACGGGCAGCAGTGCATCCAGCAGGTTCAGCGCGCCGATGTAGTTGATGTCCAGATGCCGGCGCGCGTCGGCCAGGTCGAAGCCCGTGGCGCCCATGGGCCTGTAGTAGCCGGCGCAGTAGACGCACAGGTCGGGCACGCCGATCTGGGCCACCGCCGTGTGCAGGGCCGGCACATCCATCACGTCCAGCGGCAGCGCGTGGCTGCCGGGGTGCAGCGCGGTGAACTCGTTCAGCAGCGCCGCCTGGCGCGCGGAGACCACCACGCTCGCACCGGCCGCATGCAGCGCGCTGGCGGTGGCCCGGCCGATGCCGGTGGACGCACCGATCAGCCAGACGGTCTTGCCCTGCCAGTCGCGCAGCGGCGGGTTGAGGCTCATGGCTTCTGGAAGGACAAGGTCACCTCCCCCACGCGGAAGCCGAACTTGCTCATCTGCGCCTTGTTCAGCATGACCTTGCCGTCCATCAGGTACATCCAGTCGTCGAACTGCACGTCGTAGGTGGTGTCGCCCACCGGCAGGCGCAGCGTGTAGCTCCAGCGCAGCGCGTTGCCGCGGGCCTCGCCCTGGGCCTCGCCGACGACGTCAGCCGCCGTGCCCTTGTAGCGGCCGTCTCCCAGCGCCGTGATGGTCCAGACGCGACGCTCGGCCTTGCCGTCGCTGTAGGCGAAGTCCTCCTCCAGCGTGCCGACATCGCCCTGCCAGCGGCCCACGAGCTTGACGACGAAGCGGCGCTGCACCTTGCCCGCGCGGTCGGTGAAGAGGCCGTGCGCGGTCAGCGGGCCGTTGAAGTAGGTCTTCAAGTCCAGGGCGGGCGTCTCGGCGGCGTAATCCGACGGTGTGGGGGCGCTGGCGCAGGCGGCCAGCAGGGCGAGCGGGGCAGTCAGGAGCAGCAGGCGGCGGTGGTTCATGGCGTGGCGATGAAGTGGCGGTATAGCAGGGCGGCGGCGGCGAGCTTGAGCACGCAGGGCAGCAGGCAATAGGCGATGGTCAGGGCCTGCAAAGCCTGCGGATCGCGCAGGCCGGGCGCATAGCCCAGGGCCTGCAGCAAGGGCAGCGCGAGACCCGCGGCCAGCGCGAGGTTGAGCTTGTTGGCGGCGTTCCACCAGCCGAAGAAGGCGCCTTCCGCTTGCCCCGCGAGGCCCGCGCGTCCGATGACGCCGGCCAGCAGCGCACCGGGGATGGCCAGGTCGGCGCCCAGGGCCGCGCCGCTGGCCAGGCAGACGGCAAAAAAGCCGAGGCGGTCGCCGCCGCCCAGCGCAGCCGCCCACGCGAAGGCCGCCACGGCCAAGCCCATGCCCAGCGCCCAGGCGCGCGGCTGGCCCAGGTAGGCGATGACGCGCAGCCAGACCGGCAGCGACACGACGGCGGCCATGAAGTAGCTGGCCAGGAAAAGGCCTTGCGATTCGGGTAGGCGCAGCCGGTCGTCGATGAAGAACAGCAGCAGCGTCGCCGGCACGGCCGCGGCGATGCCGTTGAGCAGAAACACGGCGAGCAGGCGGCGGAACTCCGGAACGCGCCAGGCCAGCGCGAGCGGCGCCGGTGCCGCATCGCTGACCGGCGGCTT
This sequence comes from Burkholderiales bacterium, assembly GCA_016195825.1. Lineage (GTDB taxonomy): Bacteria > Pseudomonadota > Gammaproteobacteria > Burkholderiales > Burkholderiaceae_C > Pelomonas. The sequence goes on from JACPYV010000164.1 coordinate 8,850, forward strand.
TGGTGCGAAGCGCAGCAGCGCCAGCCCCAGCGCCAGGCAGGCCGCCAGCACGGCCGCGGTTGCGCCGAAGCCCAGCACCGATGGCAGCAGACTGGCCGCGACGACGCCCACCAGCGCAAAGCCCTCGCGCCACGCATTGATGCGGCTCTGCCGCACCGCACCGCCGCCCAGCCGTGCACCCCAGGCCTGGTGCAGCACCGCCAGGAAGCTGTAGGCCAGGTAGGTCAGCACCAGGCCTGCGCCGGCCCAGGCCAGCAGCGCCACCGGGCCGCGCGGCAGCGGGAAGAACAGGGCCGTGAAGCCGGCCACTAGCCCCAGCGCCGCGGCGGGCAGCTGCCAGGCCAGCGCGGCGCGGCCCAGCGCGCGGTCGCAAAGCCGGCCTATCCACGGGTCGATGACCGCGTCGAGTGCGCGCGCGGCGAGGAGCAGCAAACCCAGGCCGGCCAGCGGCACGCCGAAGGCGGTGGCGTAGTGGGCCGGCAGGTGCACGTACAGCGGCAGCGCCACGAAGGACAACGCCAGGCCCAGCGCGCCGTAGCGCAGGCCGTCAGCGGCCCGCATGGCCGCCCAGCAGCTGCTGGCGCAGCGCCGGCTCCGAGGTCTGCGGGCTCAGCCAGATGCCGAAGAACAGCCTGGCGAAGGTGGCGTCGGCCACGCGCCGGCGCGGCTGGCCGTTGACGAAGAACTGCGCGGCCACGCCGGGCTCGTGGCTGCCGCTGATGCGGTCGCCGGCCTTCACGTCCGGAAAGGCGGCCTGCATCTCGGCCAACCAAGCGGCGGCCTGCGCATCGCTGATGTCGGCCTGGCGGCGCATCTCCTTCAGCGAACGCTTGGCGATCTCGCCGCCGTCCAGGCTGCGGGCGTATTCGATCTCCAGCGTCAGCGGCAGATCGGCCCAGCGCTCGGCACTGACGGGCGCGGCCGACCACAGGCGGATGTCGTAGATGGACAGGCCGAAGTAGCGCATGCGGCCCTGGCCGCGCAGGCTCAGCCCGGTCAGCTCGGGCGCCGCCATGGCGAGGCTGCCCAGCGTGACGGCCAGCATGGCGAGGACGGCGCGGCGCCGCATGTCAGTCGCGCACCAGCGTGAACTGCATGACGTCGGTGTTGCCCGCCGCGAAGGCCGCCTCGCAGTAGGCCAGGTAGAACTCCCACAGCCGCATGAAGCGGGTGTCGAAGCCCAGCTCGCGCACGGGGCCCTCGTGGTGCAGGAAGGCCTCGCGCCAGTGGCGAAGCGTCTCGGCATAGTCGGCGCCGAAGGCCAGCTCGTTGACCACACGCAGGCCGGCCGCCGTTGCATGCGCTCGGAACTGGCTTGGGCTGGGCAGCAGGCCGCCGGGAAAGATGTACTGCTGGATGAAGTCGGTGGAGCGGACGTAGCGGTCGAACAAGTCGTCGCGGATGGTGATGCTCTGGATGCAGGCGCGGCCGCCGGGCTTGAGTCTGTCGCGCACGGCGCGGAAGTAGCCGTCCCAGTACTCGCGGCCGACGGCCTCGAACATCTCGATGGAGACGATGGCGTCGAAGGGTTCGTCGGCGATGTCGCGGTAGTCCTGCAGGCGCAGGTCGGCGCTCAGGCCGGCGCCCGCCAGGCGCTGCTGCGCCCAGGCCAGCTGCTCGGTCGACAGCGTGACGCCGGTCAGCTTGGCGTCGAAGTCACGGGCCGCCACCTCGGCAACGGCGCCCCAGCCGCAGCCGATCTCCAGCACGCGGCTGCCACGCTGCACCCCAGCCTCGGCCAGCGCGCGGCGCATCTTGGCCTGCTGGGCGGCATCCAGCGAGCCCTCCGGCGCGCCGGCAAACCAGGCGCTGGAGTAGTTCATGGTCGGGTCCAGCCAGAGCTTGTAGAAGCTGTTGCCGAGGTCGTAGTGGGCGTGGATGTTCTTGCGGCTGCCCTGGCGCGTGTTGCGTCGCATCAGGTGGCGCGCGCGGTGCAGCAGTCCGCCCCAGAAACCGCCGTAGATGACGCCTTCCAGCGTGGTGCGATTGCGGATGAAGAGCTCCAGCAGCGCACGCAGGTCAGGGCTGGTCCATTGCCCGTCGACATAGCTTTCGGCAAAGCCCACGTCGCCGGACTTCAGCGCGGCGGCGCAGACGGCCCAGTCGACGATGCGCAGGGCTGCACGGGGCTGGCGCTGCTCACCGAAGTGCAGCACCTCACCCTCGGGGGTTTGCAGGTCCAGGCTGCCGTGCTGCAGGTGGCTCAGCAGGGCCAGCACGCGGCGGGCGTGGCGGGGAAGCGTGGCGTCGAGGAGGGCGGAGGAGGTCGTTGTCGTCATGGCGGTCAGCGCGTGATGAAGCGCTCTGGCGGCTGGGGTTTGGAGAAAAAGGGCACGCGCTTGAGTGCGAGGCGCAGCGCCTGCCAGTGGATGCGGGCGACGACCATCAGCGTCAGCGCCGGCATCGCGAAGAAGGCCGCGCGGGCGCTGCGTGCGGTGAGCGGCTGCAGCTGGCCGCTGAGGCTGGTGTGCAGCAGGGCACCGGTGTCGTCGTCGTGGTCCACGCGCGAGACGACACGGCCGTCGGCACGCAGGAAGCGGAAGCGGTAGCGGCCCTCGACGCGGCAGAACGGCGACACATGGAAGACCTTGGCTGCCAGCTGCTCGCGACCCCAGGCCAGTTCGGGCCCGCGCAGCAGGTAGCAATGGCGCTCGCCGAAGGTGTTGTTGACTTCGACGACGACCGCAGCGAGCGAGCCATCCGCGCGCTCGCAGAACCAGAAGCTGACCGGCTTGAAC
>JACPYV010000180.1 GCA_016195825.1 Burkholderiales bacterium
GGTGAGTGGCCCGGTCCATAGAACGACGAATGGGCCCTTCGCAAAGCCCCCGCAGGTACCGCTGACGCAGCGCTGAACGCCTGAACACAATGCCTCGCAACGAGAGTTGCGAGGCATTGCTTTCTTATGGGGCCGCAGTGCTAGAAGCAACAGGCTGACAAGCGCTGCTATCGTGAGGCACGTGGCACCGGATCCTTTGCTGTTGTTCGTTGTTGAGGACGCGTTCCAGATCACTGGACGGGGATGCGTCATCGTGCCGGGTTTCTTCTCGGAGGTGGGCGGAGCCATCCTGCGAGCTGGCGACCCAATACGGTTAGTTCACCCCGATGGCCGAGCGGTCGATACGACCGTCCAAGGCATCGAGATGCTCGGCAGGAGAGCGAAGCCGGGGCGGAACACCGTCCCAGTCCTCCTGGCTCAAGAAATCACCAAGGACCAGGTGCCAGTCGGTACCCAAGTCTTTGCTTTGCGGCCGACCTATGCATCTAGGCGCGGGGATGGCGATCCCCTCTGAGCGCTGCCTGCTGAAGGTTAGGCGCGGCGACGAGCCGTGGCGCTGCGAACCGTGCTGGTCGGACTGACGGGTCTGCGACGTTCTTCGACGATTCCCTTCATCACCGCACGGACCGCTTCTTCACCGTACTTGTTTTCAAGCCTGCGGGTGATGAAGTGGCCGCGCGCGATGGCCTGGTAGTAGTCGGTGAAGAGCGTGTTCAAAGTGGCCGCAGAAACCGCGCTGATGACCGGCACGGCGCCGGCGGCAATCTTCGACGTCAGCGGGATGCCGAATCGTTCCAGGATCTTCACGATGAGCTGGCCAACCCAGCTGCCTGCAGTGTCCGTGGAGATGCTCTTCAAGCCCGCCTTCGTGGCGGCTTCAGCAGCCGCCTTGGCAACTTCTTCCGAAGCCTTCACCGCAATGTGCGCAAGCGCGCTGCGCGAGGTGAAGTAGCCCTCGAGCGCCTCATCATCGTCGGAGCTGTCACTGCCCATGGAAAGGACGGTGGCGCACTCGACGCGCACCGAAGCATCCTTGACGTCGAAGCCTTCGCTGCGAGCGATATCAGCGATTGCGCGCAGCGTTAGCGTGGTCGTGAACGGAACTTCAACCGCCGCGCCTGCCAAACCGAACACACCACCAGCGGCACCAGACACGGCCGTCAGCACCTTGTGTGTCTTCGTCGACGCAGGCGTTCCCGGTCCATCGCGCATCGTGGCCGACGCGCCATACATGCTGGCCTTGATGGCGGACTGGGCGAAGTCGAGAACCCAAGTCTTGACCCGCTTCGGCATCACTTTGCCCGGCAGCGTCAGGACGCTGCCGACTGCGCCGGCCGCCTTGACGACGAAGCTTTCGGTCGTCAGGCATTCAACAGCTTGGACAAGCGCTGCCCGGTCTTCTTGGCTCATCTCGGTATCGGCTGAGTTCATTCTTCTTTCCCTCATAACCTGATCACTGGTCGGATGATTCTGACCGGCGCTGGTGATGGGCGAGCGGGATGACGGGGCCTGGCGCCCGTGAAGATTCCGCGCAAATGTCGGAGTTGGGCAGAGCTTTGGCTTAAGCGGCCTTCAGGAAGTGCTGGTGGTACGACCGTTCTCGGTCGTCCAAGGTGGCGTCCTGCTAGGCCATGCGGCGAGTGAAGAACCGGTCCATGAACTCTTTGATGTCCACCTCGGCGAAGAAATCACGGACGTAGCGGCGGCAGTCCCCCGGTGTGACGCGTGCAAGCGCAAAAAAAGGGCCAAGCGGTAGTGCCGCTGGCCCAAGTGCTGTGTCATCAAGCGGATGCCCAGCAACTGCCTGGTTGGGCTTGACGCCCAGGTGTGCCATCCCGTCGTTAGGCCACAGCCGCAAGCTCTCGGTCCCGCAGCGTGAGCGACGAGACAAATCCCTCATGTTCGGCCGAAAGTGCCTGCCATGCGCGTCGATCGCGCACCGCCGCTGAGAGAAGACCACGGAGCGCCGGATTGCTCGAGATCCGGCGCTTTGCTTCGAGGATTGCAGGTGCGAACTCCGGGCTGCTATGGAGCTTGTATTCCAAGTAGCTCTGATGACGCTCCGGCATCACTTGCCACCACGCCACGATGCTGTCTGCGTCGTTGAGGTTCAGGTACATACGCTGCTCCGTTGCGCCGGGCCATTTGCTGCCCTGCATGCGATAACTGTATATGCATACAGTACTTGAGGCAAGCGTCAGGGCTGCACCTCACCTCGTGGTTTTCTCTCAGGACATCTTTTGGCAGCGGCGTGCAGCGGCGTGCGGAGAATCCGTTCAGACAGGCCGTTGCCATTCGTCGATGCGCCTGCCCGCAGACGGGCAGGTGTATCGACCCGAGCCGGTCTGTACACAGGGTAGGGCGGCGGCCGAGACCTTCTTGAACTGCTGCAGCTGCGAATAAGCTGCCACTGACTGTCTCGAATTGGGTTCAGCCATCGAAGGGTCGCTCATGTGCTCCAACTACAAGCCCGTCACGCTGCAGGACCGCCTGCTCGCCCATTTCGGTGTGGCAAGACCTGACGATGTGGCCCCGCCCGAAGAGACCTGGCCGGGCTACAACGCCCCGTTCATCGTCCGCCCGGAAGACAAGGCAGACGCCTTGAAGGTCTTCACCGGCCGCTACGGGCTCTTGCCCGAATGGTCGAAAGACGCGGCGTTCGGGCGCAAGACCTACAACTGCCGTTCCGAGACTGCGGCCGAGAAGCCCAGCTTCCGCGAGGCTTGGCGCAAGGGGCGTCACTGCATCATCCCGGCTGAGGAGGTCTACGAGCAGTGCTACGAGACCGGCGTGCCCGTGCGCTGGGCGATCCGGCGCATCGCTGGGCCGATGGGCATCGCTGGCCTTTGGGGCATGTGGCTTGACCCCAAGGCGGGTGAGCGGGTGCCGACGTTCACGATGTTGACGGTGAACGCGTCAGGCCACGCGATTTATGAGCGCATGCACGCTCCCGGCGAGGAAAAGCGGATGCCGGTGATTTTGGAGAGCGACCAGTACGAACCTTGGTTGAATTGCGGCCCGGATCAGGCCATGGCCTTCATGCGGCAGTACCCCGCCGAACGTCTTGAGGCTGAGCCTTTCCCACTGCCGGGACGCGGGTCCGCGGCCAAGCTGCCTCGCGCCAAGCCCAAGAACCCGCCGCTGGAGCCTTCCGGGCCGGATACCGGCGACCTGTTCGGCTGAAGTGCTATCCCCCCAAAGGGGGAGCTGGTGGGGGAGGTGGTGGGGGAGGACGCCCCACCCATCCCCCACCAACACCCCCAAAGGGCGATACCCCCGCGGTCGACCGACGCCGAGACTGACGTCATCGACATCGGAGACCCGCCATGCAAACGCAACCCCGCTCCCAGACCCAAGACACCTTGCGTCAAGGCCGTGCCAACGTGCTGCGGATCACTTCCAGGCAACTCAGCGCCTGGGTGATCGCGAGCCGTCTCGGGGTCGTCGAGCCGAAGTCTGACGAAGAAGCCTGGGAAGGCACCGAGATTGACGTCCGCAGGACGGTCCTGTGACGGGCGCCGGCCCCGTTGGTTTCGCGGCGCTGCTGGCACGCATGCCCCGCCGTTTCGTGGCCCAGGCCAACGCCGTCGAGGCACGTGCCCGTCAGCGCAGGGAGGCTCAGGCCCGCCTGATGGAGCTGGAGTTCATCTGCAACGTCGAGATCAAGGAAAGCAGCTGGGACGAATGGGATGACACGGTGGCTGACTTCGATGCCCGCTGAACTGGAAGCTGTACCCGCATGCCGACCGCTGGCTCAACGCTGAGCCAGCACAGCGAGGCGCACCACGGGGCGCAGCCACCCGCGCGGTGCGCTGGAGCAGCTGTCAGCGTCATCGGCCAGCGGCATCGCAGGTCTTTCCCGCGCGCTGGCCGCTTGGCTTGCCGAGGGTATGGGCCTGGCCTTCCTGACCCGGCCCCGGGGCAGCCTGTTCCTCAGCGGATCAACTCACCAGACGGTCAGCGGGTCGCTGGCCACCATCGCGCTGCCCGGCTTGCAGCTGAAGGCCTGTGCGAAGTAGGGCGTGTTGCCCATCGGCGTCAGCACGCGGTACTTGGCGGGCGAGTGCCCGTCGGTGCGCAGCTGGTTGATGAGGAACTCGGTGCGCACCTTGGTGCGCCAGATCAGCGCGTTGCTGATGAAGAAGCGCTGCGCCGGCGTGTAGCCCTCGACCTTGCGGTCCGCCGTGCTGCTGCGCTTGAGGGCGCGCTGCAGGCCCTCGAAGGCAATGGGCAGCCCCGAGATGTCGGAGATGTTCTCGCCCAGCGTCAGCTGGCCGTTGATGTTGTAGCCCGGCAGCGGCGAGATCGCGCCGTAGCGAGCAGCCACCTTCTCGGCGCGGGCCTTGTAGCCGGCCGCGTCGGCCGCGGTCCACCAGTCGGTCAGTGAGCCGCCAGCGTCGAAGTTGCGTCCGCTGTCGTCGAAGTGGTGGGTGATCTCGTGACCGATCACCATGCCGATGCCGCCATAGTTGGTGGCGTCGTCCGCCTTGGCGTCGAAGAAGGGCGGCTGCAGGATGCCGGCCGGGAAGGTGATCTGGTTCAGGCCACCGGCAAACGCGTTGACGATGTGCGGGCTGGTGCGCCAGCGGCCGCGCTCGACGGGTGAATCCAGGTCTCGCATCTGCTGGCCGCTGTGCCACAGCGCGACCTTGAGCCAGTTGCCGGAGAAGTCCGTGCCGCTGAGCTGCAGGCCTTCGTACTGCGGCCACTTGTCGGGGGCGCCGATCATGGGCTGCATCTGCGCCAGCTTCTCCAGCGCGCGGGCCTTGGTTGGCGGCGTCATCCAGGTCAGCTTCTCGATGCGCTCCTTCATGCTGGCGCGCACGTCTTCGACCAGCTGCAGCGAGCGTTTCTGCGCCTCCGGCGAGAAGGCGCGGGCGACGAAGAGCTCACCCAGGGCCAGCGCCACCGGCTCGGTGCCGTAGCGTCCGCCGATCATCACGATGACATCCTCGCTGCGCGGTGCGGGCGCCTGCAGGCCGGTGATGGTCTTGCCGCGGTACTCAAACGACGCGTTCGCGAACGCCTTGGGCAGGCGCGGCGCGGCAGCGTCGAGCACACGCAGGGCGAGGTACTGGCGCCAGACGTTCAGCGGTGCGTTGGCCGCCAGGTGGGCGACGCGCGCAGCGAACTCGGGCTGCCCGACGATCACGCGCCCAGGCATCTTGGCGCCCGCCGTCAACACGGCGAGATAGGCGCTCCAGTCGAGCCCCGGCGCAGCCGCAGTCAGCTCGGCAGGGCTCATCGGGTTGTAGCTGGCGTTGGGGTCGCGCAGCTTCACGCGTGGGCGGGAGGCTTCGGCCAGCAAGGTCTCGAAGGCCGCCAGGTCCCGGAATTCGTCATCCGTGACAGGGCGCCCCGCAGCGCCGAGCAGCGTCTTGGCGAACTCCTTGTAGGCCGCTCTGAGGGACTTCGTGCGCTCGTCGTCGCGGATGTAGTCCTCGATGTCCGGCAGTCCCAGGCCTGATTGGGACAGGCTCAGCACATTGCGCCGCGTGTCCTTGCGGTCCGGCTGCACGCCGTGGCCCAGCGGCGCCGCGACGCCGCTGCGCGCCAGCAGTGCCAGCAGCGCGGGCAAGTCCTCGCGTCGCTGCAGCGCGTCGATGCGGTTGAGCAACGGCGCGATGGAGCTGAGCCCGCGTGCCTCGATGGCGGTCTCGTCCATGCCGCTGGCGAAATACGCCGCGACCAGCTTGAGACCGGGCGTGGTCTGCAGCTCCGGTTTGTCCGCCAGCTCTTTCAGCGCCTTGTCCAGCAACTCGTCGTTGGCCTGGCGCAGTTGCTCGAAGCTGCCGATGCGCGCGCGGCTGGCGGGCAGCTCGGTGGCGGCCTCCCAGTTGCCGTTCACGAAGGCATAGAAGTCGTCGCAGGGCTGAACATCCCTGGACAGGCCGCTCAGGTCGAGGGCCGGGGCAGTGGCAGCCAGGCTGAGCAGCGCTGCGGCGGCGGCCAGGCGGTGACGGGCAAGACGAGGCATGGGAAGTGTGCGGGAAGGCGTGGAAACGCTGGATTAGAGCGCCCGCTCCGGACTGGCGCCGGAAGACACAAGGCATGATTACGGGTTTTCACCAAGATGTTCGTCCCGGCCATGTCCGTTTTCCTGCGCCTTGCCCTGGCCCTTCTTCCGTCGCTGCTGCTGTCCGCCGCTGCCATCGCGCAGCCCGTGCAAGGGCAGGGCGCCACCTTCCCGTCCAAGGTCTACGACACCTGGGCGCGGGCGTTCGAGAAGGCCGGCGGCAATCCCGTCTCATACAAGGGCACGGGCTCGGGCGACGGTATCAAGCAGATCACGGCCCGAAAGGTCGACTTTGGCGGCACGGATGCTCCGCTGCCTGCGGCCGAGCTGGCCAAGCAGAAGCTGGTGCAGATCCCCATGCTGGTCGGCGGTGTGGTGCCGGTCGTCAACCTGCCTGGCCTGGCGGCGCCGCTGCAGCTCAGCGGCGAGCTGCTGGCTGACATCTTCCTCGGGCGCGTCAAGGTCTGGAGCGACGTCCGCGTCGCGGCGCTGAATCCGGGCGCTGCCCTGCCGGCCCTGCCGATCAAGCGCGTCGTGCGCGCCGAGAAGTCAGGCACCAGCGACGGTTTCAGCCGCTACCTGGCGGGCGCCTCCGCCACGTTCAAGGCCGAGGTGGGGGCCAGCCAGGCGCCGGCCTGGCCTGGCGAGCCGCTGAAGGCCGAGGGCAACGACGGCATGGTGCAGACCTTGCGCGCCACGCCCGGCGCCATCGCCTACGTCTCCTACGACCGCGTGCTGCGCGACAAGCTCGCCGCCGTGAAGCTGCGCAACGCCGCCGGCCGCTTCGTCGCGCCGTCCGAGCGCGGCTTCAGCGCTGCCGTGCTGGAAAGCGACATGCATCGCCAGGGCGACGACCTCGCCACGCTGCTGGACCGTCCCGGCAACGACGCCTGGCCCATCACGCTGACGAGCTTCGTCCTCGTCGATGCCGAGCCCGCCACCGCGCCCCAGGCCCTGGGCGCGCTGAAGTTCCTCTACTGGTGCTTCATGCACGGCGACGACCTGACCCGCGGCAGTGGCTTCGCGCCGCTGCCCGTCAGCGTGCAGTCCCGCCTGGCGGCGCGCTTCACCCAGGTGCGCCCCAGGGACGGCCAGCTGCCGGCCTACCAGTCGTTCTGAGGGACACTTCAGGCATGCCGTCGCCCACCGAGATCACCGTCCACCAGCAGTCCCGCGTGCTGGAGATCGCCTTCGACGACGGCGCGCGTTTTCGCATCCCATTCGAGCTGATGCGCGTCTACAGCCCCTCCGCCGAGGTCATGGGCCATGGCCCGGGGCAGGAAACCCTGCAGACCGGCAAGCGCGACGTGCTCATCACCGGCCTGGAGCCGGTCGGCCACTACGCCGTGCGCCCCGAGTTCTCGGACGGCCATGCCAGTGGCCTGTTCACCTGGGACTACCTTCACAAGCTCGGCAGCCAGCAGGACGCGCTCTGGCGCGACTACGAGGGCCGCCTGAACGCCGCCGGCAAGAGCCGCGACGACGCCATGCCCGTCAAGGGCGGCGGCTCCTGCCACTCGCATTGACATCCCCATGACCCAGACGCACTTTGGTTTCAGCACCGTCGACGAAAACGAGAAGGCCAGCAAGGTCCGCGGCGTCTTCGACTCGGTCGCGTCCAAGTACGACTTGATGAACGACCTCATGTCGGCCGGCCTGCACCGGGCCTGGAAGGCCTACACCGTGCAGGTCGCCAACCTGAAGCCGGGCGAGCGGGCCCTGGACATCGCTGGCGGCACCGGCGACCTGTCGCGTGCCTTCGCCCGCAAGGTCGGCGAGACCGGCCTGGTCGTGCACACCGACATCAACGAGGCCATGCTGCGCCAGGGCCGCGACCGGCTGCTGGACGAAGGCCTGATCCTGCCTACCAGTCTTGCCGACGCCGAGAAGCTGCCCTTCAAGAGTGAGAGCTTCGACCTGGTCAGCGTCGCCTTCGGGCTGCGCAACATGACGCACAAGGACTTGGCCCTGGCCGAGATGTGCCGCGTGCTCAAGCCGGGCGGCCGGTTGCTGGTGCTGGAGTTCTCGCGCATCGCCGAGCCGCTGAAGAAGCCCTACGACTGGTACTCCTTCAACATCCTGCCCAAGCTGGGCTCGCTGTTTGCCGGTGACGCCGAGAGCTACAAGTACCTCGCCGAATCCATCCGCATGCATCCCGACCAGGCCACGCTCAAGGCCATGATGAAGACGGCCGGCTTCGGCCACGTGGACGTGCACAACCTCAGCGCCGGCATCGTCGCCCTGCACGCCGGCATCAAGTGCTGAGTCCGGACCGAACACAGTGCCTGCGCACTGTGTGACGCCGGACGAAGGCCTGCCGCCATGCAAGGCGGCGGGCATGAGCCAGAACCCGGGACAGGCCTGAGGCCTAAGGCCTGTCAGGCCGCCCACCGAGGGCCGGCAGGCATGCAGGCATGCAGGCATGCAGGCCAGCCCGCGCGAGTCACGAGCGCTGAACTGGGCATCCGGGCAACCCCTTCCTCGCCTTTCATGACCCTCACCCCCAAGAACGTGGGGGTGAGGGAACTTGTCGCTTGAATCTGCTCTAACCGCGGGTTGCTGGGTCCCCTTCAACGGGGGCGAAACGCCCATAGAAGCGACATATCCCGCCGCTACACTCGATCGTTCACCCGGGCCAGGGCGCCCTCTTCTGCACAACAAGGACCACGAAAAGATGGCAAAGCGACTGATCACCCCCCGTGCTTCGCTGCTGGCCGCTGTTGCGGCAGTCGCGCTGCTGACGGCATGCGGTGGCGACAAGGGCGACAAGGCGTCGCAGACGGCCGCCAAGGTCAACAAGGAAGAGATCACCGTCCACCAGATCAATTTCGTGCTTCAGCGCCAGCCCGGCCTCAAGCCCGAGCAGGCCGAGGCCGCGAGCCGCCAGGTGCTGGAACGGCTGGTCGACCAGGAACTCGCCGTCCAGAAGGCCCAGGAACAAAAGCTCGACCGCGACCCGCGTGTCGTGCAGCAGATCGAGGCCGCCAAGCGCGAAATCATCGCCCGTGCCTATGTCGAACGCGTTGGTGAGTCGGTCGCCAAGCCCAGCAAGGAAGAGATCGCCAAGTACTACGCCGACAAGCCGGCGCTGTTCAAGGAGCGCCGCATCTACAGCCTGCAGGAGCTGCAGATCGAGGCGAAGCCCGAGCAGTTCGATGCCATCCGCACCAAGCTGTCAGCGTCCAAGAGCCTCAACGAATTCATTGACTACCTCAAGGCCGGTGAGTTCCGCTTCAACGGCAACCAAGCTGTGCGCGCTGCCGAGCAGCTGCCGCTGGCCAACCTCGACGCCATCGCCAAGCTGAAGGATGGCGATTCCGTGCTCAGCGCCAACCCGAACGGGCTGACCGTGCTCTTCCTCGTCGGCTCGCGCAGTCAGCCTGTGACCGAAGACCAGGCCCGCCCCGCGATCGAAGCCTTCCTGCTCAACCAGCGCAAGACCGAAGTCGTGCAGAAGGACCTCAAGGCGCTGCGTGACGGTTCGAAGATCGAGTACGTCGGCAAGTTCGCACAGCCTGCTGCCGCAGCCAGTGCCCCGGTCCTCGCGCCTGCTGCGGCAGCCTCTGAGGCCGTGGCACCCGTTGCCACGCCCGCTCCTGCGGCCAGTGGCCTGGATCCTGCTTCCATCTCCAAGGGCATGGGCCTGAAATGATGCGAATTCACCAACTCCTTATCGCCGCCGCGCTCGGCCTGGGTGCCCTGGGTGCGCAAGCACAGGCCGGCGTTTCCGCCGCGGCCGCGGCCGCGTCTCCTGAATACCGCCTGGGCTCTGGCGACGTCATCCGTATCGTCGTCTACCAGAACCCTGACTTGACGCTGGAGACCCGTGTTTCGGAGTCAGGCGTGGTCAGCTACCCGCTGCTTGGCAACGTGCGCATCGGTGGGCTGGGCGTCAGCGCGGCCGAGAAGCTCATTGCCGACGGCCTGAAGAGCGGCAACTTCGTCAAGTCGCCGCAGGTCACACTGGTGCTGCTGCAGGTCAAGGGGAACCAGGCCAGCGTGCTGGGCCAGGTCAACCGCCCTGGCCGCTATCCCATCGAGACCGCCGACATGCGCATGACCGACCTGCTGGCCAACGCCGGCGGCGTGGCCGGCACGGGCGGCGACCTGCTGGTGCTCAGTGGCACGCGTGGCGGCAAGCCCTTCCGCCTGGAAATCGACCTGCCCACCGTGTTCGGCTCCAGTGCCGACCAAGGTCGCGTCAACGACGTGTTGATCCAGAACGGTGACGTGCTGTGGGTCGACCGCGCACCGCTGGTCTACATCTATGGTGAAGTGCAACGCCCCGGCCCCATGCGGCTGGAGCGCGGCATGACGCTGATGCAGGTGCTGGCCGCCGGCGGCGGTCTGAACCAGCGCGGCACCGAGCGCGGCATCCGCGTGCACCGCAAGGGCGCAGACGGCAAGGTGCAGGTGATGCAGGCGGCGATGGACGACGGCGTCAAGGATGGCGACGTGGTCTACGTCAAGGAAAGCCTGTTCTGATCTTCTTGGGAACCCAGCGATGAACTTTGTCCAATTCCTGGCGATCGTGCGCGCGCGCTACAAGACGGCGCTCGTCGTCCTGGCCGTCACCGTGCTGCCCGCCATCGTGCTGAGCCTCCTGCTGCCCAAGACCTACACGGCAGCGGCTTCCGTGGTGGTCGACACCACCAAGCCGGATCCATTGGCCGGCGTGCTGTATGGCGGCGGCATCAACCCCGGCTTGATGGCGACGCAGATGGACATCATCCAGAGCGATCGCGTCGCTTTCAAGGTGGTGAAGAACCTGCGCCTTACCGAGAACGCCCAGCTGCGAGAGCAGTGGCAGAGCGACACCAAGGGCGAGGGCACCATGGAGCAATGGCTCGCGACGGTGTTCCAGAAGCAAATGGACGTGAAGCCCTCTCGCGAATCCAACGTCATCACGGTGACCTACAAGGCACCCGACCCGCGTTTCGCAGCAGGTCTGGCCAATGCCTTCGTGCAGGCCTATCTCGAAACCAACATCGAGATGAAGGTCGAGCCGGCGCGTCTGTACTCCTCGTTCTTTGATCAGCGCGCCAAGGAAGCTCGCGACGCACTTGAGAAGGCTCAGAGCCGCCTGTCCGAGTTCCAGCAGCAGAAGGGCATCATTGCCACCGATGAGCGCCTGGACGTCGAGAACTCGCGGCTGAATGAGTTGTCGTCCCAGTATGTCGCGCTGCAGTCGCTGGCCTCTGACTCGGGCAGCCGCCAGACCGCCGCCCGCGGCACGGGCGCCGACCGCATGCAAGAAGTTCTGAGCAACCCCCTCGTCGCTGGACTCAAGGCCGACCAGGCCCGCCTCGAAGCCAAGCTGCAGGAACTGACCTCCAAGTTGGGTGACAAAAATCCGCAGGTCATCGAAACGCGCGCCAACCTGGCCGAACTCAAGTCACGCATTGACTCCGAGACCGTCAAGGTTGCCGGCTCGCTTGGCATCGCCAATAACATCAACCAGCAGCGTGCCAGCGAAACCAAGGCTCAACTGGAGGCGCAGCGCGCCAAGGTGTTGCAGATGAAGGCCGTGCGTGACGATGGTGGCGTACTGCTGCGCGACGTCGAGAACGCACAGCGCATCTATGACCAGATCATGCAGCGCCTGAACCAGACCACGATGGAAAGTCTCGCGACGCAAAGCAACGTCTCCGTGCTGTCCCAGGCTGTACCTCCGGTGGAGCCCACCTGGCCCAAGCCGCTGCTGGTGACTGCTCTCGCATTCTTCCTGGGAGGTCTGCTGGGTATTGGCGTCGTTGTCGGCCGTGAGCTGTTTGACCGTCGCGTGCGCAGCATCGATGACGTGGCCCTCGCAGTGGCACTTCCCGTCATCGGCGTGCTGCCTTCTCCCAACGCGCGCCGGCTGTTCGGCAAGGCGACCAAGGCCAACCTGATGCAACAGCGCCTGATGGGCCACCTGAGCGATGCAGGCAAGGGAGCCTGAGTCGATGAACGCTGCCACCTCTGGAGTCTCCGTGAACGCTTCCGCCGACCTGCACGACCGCCCGATCGGCGACCTCATCCGGGACGCTCGCAACCTCAGTGCCACCGAAGTCGAGAAGGTCCTCAGTTACCAGCGCCAGCACGGCGTTCGCTTCGGCGAAGCCGCCGTCTCGCTCGGTCTGGCCAGCCCCGAGGACGTGCTCAACGCGCTCGCCCAACAGTTCCACTACCCTTTGGCGAACGCGGAGCGCCGCGTCGCCAGTCCCGAGCTGGTGACTTTGCTGCAGCCGTTCTCGGTGCAGGCCGAGGCCGTGCGAGCTGCGCGAAGCCAGGTCACCATGCGTTGGAACAAGGCCGATTCGCCCCGCCAGGCGTTAGCCGTTATTAGCCCGGACAGCGGCGACGGCAAGACCTATTTCGCGGCCAATCTAGCCGTATCCCTCGCCCAACTGGGTGGCCGTACGCTTCTCGTCGACGCCGACCTGCGCAGCCCGCGTCAGCATGAGGTGTTCAAGATCAGCAACTCGGCGGGCTTGTCTTCCCTGCTGTCCGGGCGCGCTGAGGCTCAGGTTATCCAGCCCGTCGATGGCGTGCCGGGTCTGTTTGTGCTGCCTTGCGGTCCCATTCCGCCCAACCCGCTCGAACTGATCGAGCGGCCGGCATTCGGCCTGCTGGTGCGCGAGCTCACATCCAAGTTCGACCATGTCGTCATCGACACAGCTGCGGCATCCCACGGTGCTGACGGATGCGTCGTCGCCGCCAAGTGCGGAGCCGCTCTGGTGTTGACCCGCAAGCACGAGAACAAGGTTGCAGCCCTCCAGGACCTCGTGGCCAGCCTTGCGGGCAGCTCCGTGCAACTCCTGGGCGCCGTCGTCAACGAATTCTGATCGTGAGCGGCCCTGCCATGACCGCGCCTGTTTCGGAGTCTCCGCGCTCGACTATCCTGCCCGCCGGCCTGGACATTCCGGCTCTGGTGCTGGTCGTCATCGGGCTGTTGCTCGTCTACGTGCCCGAGTATGTGGAGCTGTTTCAGACCATCTGGCGAAGCGACGAGCAGGGGCATGGTCCCATCATTTTCGCCGTCAGCGGCTGGCTGCTCTACAGCCAGCGGCATGCACTGGCGGCGCTGCCATCGGCGCCGGCCCCGATCAGCGGCGGCCTCTTGCTGCTCATCGGCGGCCTGCTGTTCGCTATTGGTAGCTCGCAAGACATCTGGATCTTCTCGATCGGCTCGCAGATATGGGTGCTGGCTGGACTGGCACTACTGTTCAAGGGCTGGAAGGGCTTGCGGTTGATCTGGTTTCCGCTGTTCTTCATGCTCTTTATGGTGCCCTTGCCCGGAGCGCTGGTCGCGGCTGTCACCGCCCCGCTGAAGTCAGCGGTGTCTCTGGTTGCGAGCAGCCTGCTGTATGGCATGGGCTTCCCGGTCGGCCGCTCCGGCGTCATGCTCACTGTAGGCCAGTACCAGCTCATGGTGGCTGATGCGTGCGCAGGTCTGAACTCCATGTTCACTCTCGAGGCGCTGGGCATGCTCTATATGAACCTCATGCGCTACACGTCCGCGGCCCGCAACGTTACGCTGGCGCTGGCGCTAATCCCCATCGCCTTCTGCGCAAACATCGGCCGAGTGATGATCTTGGTGCTCGTCACCTACTACTTCGGTGATGCAGCCGGCCAAGGCTTCGTGCACGGCTTCGCCGGTATGGTGTTGTTCATGATTGCGCTTGCCCTCATGCTGCTTTTGGACAAGTTGCTGAATCTGTTCTTCCGGCCTCAGCGGGGTGTCGCATGAGCGGCATTTCCTGGTTGTCGCCTGTGAGGGTTCGCGCCTTGTTCGCGGCACTGGTGCTGGCTTCGGCCTCCGGCGCCGCTCACGTCGCGAAGCCCACGGTGCATCTGGCCGATCAGCAGGCAAAGGTCGAGTTGGAATCCATTTTTCCAGCCTCATTCGGTGGTTGGCGTGTGGATTCGCAGCAACCGGTAGGCATCATTTCACCGGATGTCGCAGAGCTGCTCAGCAAGCTCTATGCACAGACGCTGACTCGCACCTACGTTGGTCCCGGAGGCGAGCGAATGATGCTGTCGGTGGCCTATGGTGGTGATCAGTCCGACGCTACCCGCGCGCACCGCCCAGACGTCTGCTACCCCGCTCAGGGGTTCAGCATCGTCGCCAGTGCCGATGCGAACGTTGACACGGGGAGCGGGAAGTTCCTTAACGTCCGACACATGTACGCCACGCTCGGCAGCCGTCACGAGCCCGTGACCTTCTGGTTCGTCGTCGGTGATCAGGTTGCGGTATCGGGCACTCAGCAAAAGCTGGCCCAGCTCCAGTACGGCATGCGTGGCCTGATTCCTGACGGCATGTTGGTTCGGGTGTCCAGCATCGATGCCGACCCCGATGCCGGCTACCGCGCACAGGCGGGCTTTATCGCCGACCTGCGCCAGGCCATGCCGGCGGCCATCCAGTCGCGCGTATTCGGCGCTGACGTTGGTCGCTGAGGCTCGCATGGCGATAGAACCCCAGTTGTCTGCCGCTTCGGCGTCGGCCGCCGCTCCGCGCCGCTGGCCTGTGCGCCTCGGTATGGGGGTCACTCGGGCGACGCTGTGGCGTGTACTGCGCTATGCGGCCTTGCTTCTGTTCGCGGCGCTGCTTGGTCTCAGCGCCGTGTTCCTGCCCTGGTATTTCCACCTCGCGCTGCTGTTGGCTCTGGCGTACCCAGTGCTTGTATTCAAGGCGCCCTGGGTCGCATTCACGCTTTACGTCGTCAGTGCATTCTTAGCACCTGGGTTCAAAACTGCCGACTCTCTGACATTAGCCTCGTTGGGGCTTTTCGCTCTTCGATGGTTGCAGAGCGGCCGGCCTGATCTGTTGCCGCGTGCGCTGGCTAGGCCTTACCTGCTTTTCTTGTTTGCCGTGGGCGTGTCAGGTGTATTGGGCCTGGTGATCAACCGGTACCCCATCGCCATGGTTTATGGCGATGGGCGTGGTTTCCTATACTGGCTCTGGCTGCCCCTGCTGTTTTCACTGTCGCGTTCTACGCCTGAGGGGTTGCGTAAGCTCTCTCGCGTCGTTGCAGTAGTGGCCGGCGTTATTGCTTTTGTGGCGCTCGTTCAGTACGCAACTGGAGTCCAGTTCGTCGCCGGTCGAGTTGGCGTTGTGGATGGTGCGTCCGGTTCGCAAACGCGGGTGCAAATGCACGGGTTCCTCTTTGTATCCGTTGCGACCGTTTGGGCCTTGGTGGCGGTGGTGCATTCGCCTCGCCGTGCCTGGTTTTTGCTGCCGTTCCTGTTGCTGCTGCTGGCGGCGTTGTACGCGAACCTGGGCCGCGCGCTTTGGTTCTGGACGGTGCTTGGGATGGTGTTGAGCGTGTTTGCAGCAGGTTGGCGCCGCGGCTGGGCTATTGCTTTGGCGTTGACCGTTGTCACGGTATTTGGCGGAGTTGGGCTGGCTCTGTTCAAGCCAAAGGTCATCGACAGCATCGTCGAACGGGCTGACAGTGTGCGTGGCGAAGGTGGGCCTCGTACTTCTTACGGATGGCGCAAGCTTGAGAACCAAGACGCGTTGCCGCACATCATTCGTAAACCCCTTACAGGTATTGGGCTTGGCGCAGAGTACCGACGCTGGATCCATGAGGTCGCCCATTTCGAAGAGCACACCCGCTACGTACACAACAGCTATATCTTCATTGCCTTGAAGACCGGCCTACTGTCCTTGTTTGGGCTTCTGTCGTTATTGATGGTGGCGTGGTGGAGGGGCTGGCGCGGTACCCGCCAGATGAAAGTACCCCAGCGCGCACTGCGCGTGGCAGCAGTGGCCAGTCTCTTCCCGTTGTTGGGCCTTTCCATTACCCAACCGGAACTAGTCACGCCCATGTCCGCTCTGCTTTTCGTCATGCTGACGGTATTGATGGGCAGTTGTGAAAGTCACGCCCAGGCCGTTGCCGCTCCGGCCCGGCCTCGCGGCGTCGGCGTCTAGCGCCACCTGATGGGCCGCGTCGCGGCCGCGTAGTCATCCATGATTGGTGGTTTTCTCTTCGTCCTGATGGGCAATGTGCTGCGCCTTGGCGCCGGCTTACTCGTCATCGTCCTCCTCGCGCGCCGCCTGGGGCCCGAAGGCTTTGGCGTCTTCGCGTATGGACTAGCCATGGCGTCCCTGGCCGTCGTGCCGTTGAACTTCGGCTTGAGCACCGCCGTGCTGCGCCGCTTTGGCGCCGAACCGGAGCACAAGTTGCAGGCCCTGTCTGAGGCGCTGACCGGCAAGCTGCTCTTGCTGGGGCCACTGCTGCTGGTGGCCTTGGGGCTGGCCTTCTGGCTGCCGGCTCCTCAGGGCTGGGTCTTCCTCGCGCTTCTGCTGGCCCAGGCGGCGGAATCCTTCAGTGAGGTCCATCAGTTGGCATTCCGGGCGGCAAGCCGCTTCCGCGACGAGGCCCACACCGCGTCCACCACGGCGCTGATGCATGTCGGCGTCATGGCGGCAGTGGTCTGGGCCTGGCCCGACCCGCTGAGCTGCGCGCTGGCCTTCATGCTGTCGCGTGCCTTAGGCTTGCTGATGACGGCCACCGCCGCCAGGCGGGCCTTCATGCCGTTGCCGCTGTCTCCCGTCCTTGCCGCGTGGCAGTTCCTGCGCGCCTCGCTGGCCTATGCGGTCGAGTTCGCGCTGTCAACGGCCAACACGCAGCTGGACTCCGTGTTGATTCAGAGCCAGCTCGGTGTGCGTGCTGTGGGCCTGTACCAGGCCGGCATGAAGCTGGTGCAGGGCGTGTCGAGGCTCGCACC
>JACPYV010000167.1 GCA_016195825.1 Burkholderiales bacterium
GACACCGCGCTGGCGGGTGCGCTGGCCGGCACTGGCGCGCAAATCTTCGATCTCTTCTGCTTCCAGTCGTCCACCGTGGCGGCAGGCCTGGCGTCCTGCTTCAGCAACATGACCCATGCCTGCGCCGCAGCGGTCAATGCCTGCGACGTCGCCACTTCGCTGTACTGGGACGGCATCCACCCGACGACGCTGGCCCACCAGCAGATCGCCTCGGCCGTGCTGGCCACAGCCGTGCCGGAGCCCGACGTGGCAGTGATGCTGGCCGTGGGCCTGGCCGTGCTGGCCCTAGGTCGTCGGCATCGGGCAGCTCTGCAGCAGGGCTGACATCGCCTCCAGGAACACGCGCGTGCGCAGCGGCATCAGCCGCCGCTCCGGGAACACGGCCCAGGCGGTCGAGCCGGGCAGATGCCAGTCCGGCAGCAGCCGCTGCAGCCGGCCCAGGCGCAAGGCGTCACTGACGAGCAGCCGGTCGATGCCGGCGATACCCACCCCGGCCTCCGCCAGTTGGGCCAGCAGGCTGGGTGCATTGGCCATCGTGCGCTGCGCCGGCCGCGCCAGATAGGGCTCGGCGCCGTCGCGCTGCAGCCGCCAGGGCACCGGCTCGCCGCTGTGGGCCCGCAACATCAAACCGTGCATGCTGTCCAGCGCCTGGGGCAGCAGCGGCTCGCCAACGCGGGCCAGGTAATCCGGTGACGCGTAGAGTCCCCAATGTGTCGTCGCCAGCCGCCGCGCCGCCAATTGGCTGTCCTCATCCAGCTGACCCATGCGGATCGCCAGGTCGAAGCCCTCGCCGATCAGATCCACGCGCCGCGGCGTCAGGTCCAGCTCCAGTTGCACCTCCGGGTAGGCCAGCGCGAACTCGGCCAGCATGCCCGCAGCCACCAGCTGTGCGAAGTCCGCCGGCATGCTGACCCGCAGGCGCCCGCTGGGCTTTTGCTGGCGGTGCAAGGCCAGCGCCAGCGCACCGTCCACTTCCGCTGCGACGGCCCGCGCATGCTCCAGCACGCCGGCGCCGAAGTCCGTCAGCGACAGCTTGCGCGTGGTGCGCTGCAGAAGCTTCTCGCCCAGCCGCGTCTCGAGCGCCGCGATGCGCCGCGACACCGTGCTCTTGGGCCAGTGCACGCGCTCGGCGGCGCGGCTGAAACTGCCGGCCTCCATGACGCGAGCAAACAGCAGCAGGTCGTCGGCATCGGATTCCATCACTTCTGGCTCATTGATCCATTGATAGAACAATCTTATGCATTTCAGCGGCTTCTGGTATTGATTGATGAATCCTAGAGTTCATCCATCGCAACACCACCCCTTCGGAGCCCCAGATGAACATCCTGCAAATCAACGCCAGCGCCCGCCGTGCCACCGACGACCAAGGTTCGGTCTCCACCCGCCTGGCCAATGAACTGACCGCCGGCCTGCGCGCCGCCAACCCCGCCGCCACGGTCACCGTGCGCGACCTGACGCTGACACCCCAGCCCGTGCTCGACGAAGCCGCGCTGGGCGCCTTGTTCACGCCGGCTGACCAGCGCAGCCCCGAGCAGGCCGCCCGCGTGGCGCTGGATGACGCGCTGATCGCCGAGCTGCAGGCCGCCGACACGGTCGTCATCGGCGTGCCCATGTACAACTTCAACGTCACGGCCCAGTTCAAGAACTGGATTGATGCGGTGGCCCGCGCCGGCGTCACCTTCAAGTACAGCGAGAAGGGCCCTGTGGGCCTGCTGACCGGCAAGAAGGTGTTCGTCGTCACCAGCCGCGGCGGCATCCACCGCGACCAGCCCAGCGACCAGATGACGCCATATCTGCGCACCGTGCTGGCCTTCCTGGGCATGACCGACGTCGAGTTCGTCTACGCTGAGGGCATGGCCTTCGCCGCCGAACAAGGCCTCGCGGCCGCTCGCGCCCAGATCACCGAACTGCTCGCCGCATAAGGAACCCTCATGAGCACCGTCGTCTCTTCCCTTCTGAACCAACCGCGCGAGGTCGAGCGCCTTGTCGCCGGTCAGCCGACCAGCGACGGTGCCGGGGTCAAGCTCAACCGCGTGCTGACGAACAACCTGCAGCGCCGGCTGGACCCCTTCCTGATGCTGGACGCCTTTGGCACGGACAACCCGGACGACTACATCGCTGGTTTTCCGGACCACCCGCACCGTGGCTTCGAAACCATCACCTACATGCTCGCCGGCCGCATGCGCCACCGCGACTCGGCCGGCAATGAAGGTCTGATCAGCGACGGCGGCGTGCAGTGGATGACCGCTGGCCGCGGCGTCATCCACAGCGAGACGCCGGAGCAGAACGAAGGCCGCATGGCCGGTTTCCAGCTGTGGCTGAACCTGCCGGCCAAGGACAAACTGCGCGCGCCCTGGTACCGCGACGTGGCCAGCCACGAGGTGCCCGAGTTCGAACGCGAAGGCGTCAAGGCCCGCGTCATTTCCGGTGAGAGCCATGGCGTGCAAGGCGCTGTGCAGCGCGACACCACCGAGCCGCTGTACTTGGACCTGCATTTCGCGCCCGGCGCCCGCTTCGAGCAGTTGCTGCCGCCCGAGTTCAACGCCTTCGTCTACGTCTACGAATGCGGGCTGAAGTTCGAGACCGGCTGCCAGGTGCCGTCGGGCCGTATGGCCATCCTGGCCAACACACCGGGCAGCGACGGCGTGCGCCTGCAAGCCGGTGACCAGCCGACCCGCGCGCTGCTGATCGCCGGCAAGCCGCTGGGCGAGCCCATCGCGCAGTACGGCCCGTTCGTCATGAACACCGAGGCCGAGCTGGTGCAGGCGGTGCGCGACTTCCAGGCCGGGCGGTTGGCCTGAAGGCTGCGCCGGCCGGCTCAACCACCGGCCGGTGCAGCATCCAGCAGCGCCAGCGCCTTGTCCCAGCCCAAGGGCAACTCCTCTCGCCGCAGTTCCAGCCGCCGCACGCGCACTTCGGCGAGCAGGCGCCGGCTGACAGCCATGGCCTCGGCATGTATCGGGTGTCTGGCGAACTGTTCGCGTGCCGCCGGGCTGCGCCAGACCGTCAGCGTCCAGGCCTGGCTGCCGAGCACCTCGCGCCGGATGGAGTGGCAGACCAGGCCCGGCTGCCCCTGATCGAGCAGCGCCGCCACGCGCCGGGTCAGCTCGGCGAATTCGGCCCGTGACTCGGGCCGCACGCGCGCCTGCGTGATCGACACATACACCAGCGCATCCGCTGGCTCGTCCGGCGCCAGCGGCGCCACGCGCTGCGGCGTGGAAATCGCGCAGCCGGTCAGGAAGGCCGCGGCCAGTCCGGCAATGCGGCGGCGCTGGGTCTGCACAGAAGAAATCATCAAAAGCTCCTTGGCGGTGATGCCGTTCACAGCAGGCGGTGTGAAGGACTGGCGGGCTCAAAGTTGACAGCGTCAACCTTGGTCACTAGAGTCTGCAACACCAAGGTTGACGCCGTCAACCTTGTCCAGACGCCAGGAGACTCCCATGCTCATCGAACCGTTGGACACCGGTGCGCGCCCCGCGGTGCCGCATGCCCTGCAACCGCTCGCACCGACCGCACGGGCCGCAGGCCTGTTCGTCCTGCTGAGCGCCCTGCTCATGCCCGCAGCCGCGGCCGAGCTGGTCGTGCGCGTCGGCGGGCTGGCGACGGCTGAAGGCCAGGTCGGTTGCGCGCTGTTCAGCGGCCCCGAGGGATTCCCGATGGACAACGGCCGGGCCTCGCAGCAATGGCAACCCGCCCGCGTCACCGGCGTCAGTTGCCGCTTCGAGGGGCTGACCGCGGGGCGCTATGCGGTTGCCGTGTCGCATGACCTGAACGGCAACCACCGCATCGACACCCGCCTCTTCGGCATCCCCGCCGAACCCTGGGGCGTGTCCAACAACGTGCGGCCGGCGCTGCGTGCGCCACGCTTCGACGAGGCCGCCTTCGCGCTCGGTGCCGAACAGGCCTTGACGCTCGACATCCAGGTGGCGCGATGAAGCCGGTCGATTTCGCCGTGCGCTACGGCCCGTGGGCGCTGGTGACCGGTGCATCGGACGGCATCGGCGAGGCGGTGGCGCGCGAGCTGGCGGCGCGTGGCCTCAACCTGGTGCTGTGTGCACGCCGCGCGCAACG
Source organism: Burkholderiales bacterium (assembly GCA_016195825.1). Taxonomy (GTDB): domain Bacteria; phylum Pseudomonadota; class Gammaproteobacteria; order Burkholderiales; family Burkholderiaceae_C; genus Pelomonas. Next base: position 4,072 of record JACPYV010000167.1, read on the forward strand.
CCTGGATTCACTGGGTGCGGAACTGAGCGCGCGCCACGGCATCGCCTGCCGCAGCGTCGCGCTGGACCTGGCCGACCCCGCCCAGCAAGACCGGTTGCACGAGGCCTGCGCGCCGCTGGACATCGGCCTGCTCGTCGCGGCGGCTGGCTTCGGCAGCACAGGCCCCTGGCTCGCCGGCGACGCGGCCGGGCAGGCATCGATGCTGGCGCTGAACTGCGGCGCCGTGCTGGCCCAGTGCGCCTGGCTGGCACCGCGCCTGGCCGCGCGCGGCCGCGGCGGGCTCGTGCTGCTGAGCTCCATCGTCGCCTTCCAGGGCTGCCCCGGCTCTGCCCATTACGCCGCCACCAAGGCCTGGGTGCAGACCTTTGCCGAGGGCCTGCACGCCGAGCTGACGCCGCTCGGCATCGATGTGCTGGCCATCGCGCCCGGGCCGGTGGCCAGTGGTTTCGGAGCCAGGGCCGGCATGCGCCTTGACGGGGCCACGCCACCCGCGGTCATCGCCTCGGCGGCCCTGCGCGCCCTGCCGCGCGGCGGCACATCGCGGCCCGGCACCCGGGCCAGGCTGCTGGGCTGGAGCCTGGCGACGGCGCCGCGCGGGCTGAGGGTGCGCCTGATGGGTCGCATCATGGCCGGGCTGACAATGCCGGAGTGAACGACGCCCCCGACACCGCCCCGCTGGAGCTGAAGGAAGCCTGCATTCGAGCCGCGCGCGAGGTCATCGCCGAACAGGGCGTCGAGGCGCTGAGCCTGCGCGACGTCGCACGCCGCCTGGGCGTGTCACACCAGGCGCCGTACAAGCACTACCCCAGCCGCGACCATCTGCTCGCCGAGGTGATGCGGCGCTGCTATGCCAGCTTCGCGGAGTTCCTCGACGCCCGCCCACTGACCGACGCGGCCGAGGCCGATCTCGGCTCGCTGGGCTGGGCCTACCTGCAGCATGCGCACCAGCACCCGCTGGAGTACCGGTTGATGTTTGGCACGCCCTGGCCCGAGGCCGCCGAACACCCGGCGCTGGTGCAGGCTGCCGTGCATGCCTTTAACCGATTGCGCGAGGCACTGGCCCGGCTGCGAGGCCCGGGCACCGGCGCCGCGCAGATCGACCAGGACGCCTTGTTCATCTGGGCCAGCCTGCACGGCCTGGCATCGGCGATGCACAGCACCCTGATGGACAAGCTGCAACTCGCGCCCGGCGTCGAGGCCGGCGCCCAAGCCCATCTGATGAAGCGCCTGTCCGACGCGCTGCGGGCCGACACGCCCGGCAGGCACTGACCGTCATGGGCCCACGCCGCCACAGCCCCGCCGCCGAGCGCAACGGTCCGCCCATCCTGGCGGCCCTGCAGCGCCTGCTGCCGGCCACCGGCGTGCTGCTGGAGATCGCCAGCGGCACGGGCCAGCATGCGGCGTTCTGCAGCGCCGGCCTGCCGGGCTGGCAATGGCAGCCCAGCGACTTCGATACCGGCGCGCTACCCTCCATCGCCGCCTGGTGCGACGGGCTGGATCGCGTGCGGCCGGCGATCACGTTGGACGTGCTGGCCGCCCACTGGCCCGGCGTGCCAGCACAGGTCGACGCGATCTACTGCGCCAACATGATCCACATTGCGCCCTGGGCCTGCACGGCCGGGCTGATGCAGGGCGCCGTGCGCCATCTCGCGCCCGCGGGCCTGCTGCTCACCTACGGCCCCTATCTGCTGGACGACAAACCAACCGCGCCCAGCAACCTTGCGTTCGATGCCGATCTGCGCGCGCGCAACCCGGCCTGGGGCCTGCGCCGCCTGGCCGATGTGGCCGAGCAGGCCGCGAAGGCGGGGCTTTGCCTGTGCGAAACCTTGCCGATGCCGGCGAACAATATGCTGCTGGTCTGGGCGCACGTCGGGGCGGCAGGGGCTGCCTGAGTGGCGCGCCGCTTCGCCGCACCCCCATGCTCCTCGGACTCCTCGTGCTCGCCGGCTTCTGGGCCGGCCTCCAGAACTCGCTCGCCGGTGGCGGCTCCTTCGTCACCCTGCCCGCCCTCATCCTGTCGGGCATGTCGCCGCTGGCCGCCAACATCACGTCCACGGTGGCGTTGTTCCCAGGGCAACTCAGTTCTGGCTGGGCCGGCCGGCGGCTGGTCGTCGGCACGGCCACGCTGTCGTTCCGGAATCTGGTGCTCATCAGCCTGGCCGGCGGCGCGGTCGGCGCATGGCTCCTGCTCAACACGCCGTCGTCGGTGTTCGCGCGCCTGGTGCCCTGGCTGGTGCTGTTCGCCACCAGCGTGTTCGCCTGGGGCAGCTTCCTGCGCAAGCCGGTGGCCGAGGGCCACCATCTGAGCGCAGCCGTGACGGCGGCGATGCAGTTCTGCATCGCGATCTACGGCGGCTATTTCGGCGGCGGCATCGGCTTCCTGATGCTGGCGGCACTGACGATTGCGGGCATGCCCACGCGCAACGCCGGCGCCACCAAGAACGTACTGGCCGGCATCATGAACGCGTCGGCCGTGGCGTTGTTTGTGACGTCGCCGGAGGTGCACTGGCTGCAGGCCGCCGTGCTGGGCGCCAGCGCCATCGTTGGCGGCCTGGCAGGTGCCTGGGCCTTGCACCGCGTCAACGAGAAGGCCTTGCGCATCGCCATCGTTGCGCTGGGCGTAGCGCTGACGATCGGGCTGTTCCTGCGGCCCATCTGAGCCGCATGGGCGCCGCCGCGGGCTTGCTGCGGCGGCCGCCCTTGCCGGCTCAGACGCAGCGGCAGCCCTCGGGCGATGCCTGGCAGGCGCAGCTGGGGCCGCAGGCGCAGCCCGTCGAGGCCTGCGCAGGCTGGCTGTGGGTGGGCGTGGCCTGGCAGCCGCAAGTGCAGCTGGCGCCGGGGCAGTTCGCGCATTGGCAGGCGAGGGTGGAAGAGGCTTGCATGGATGTTCCTTGAAGTGGCTGATGAAGATCCGGACCGGTTTGTCCGTGCGATGAATTCTGCTGAGTAGGGGCTGGGCAGGCTTGAACGAAACGGCTGATCTGCGGCGGCGGAGCGCGCGGCCTTCGAGCCCGCCAAGGCCGTCGTCGGCGTGCGTCAAGTGCTGCCTTGAAGGGGCGGCCGCCTCTGCACCAGCCCACCGTCCATCGGCAGCCTGCCCATCGAGCCCATCGAGCCCATCCAGCCGCTGCTTGATGCGCGCCCTCAACCGCCGGCCAGCCCCGCGGCGAGGTGCTCGCCCAGGGCCCTGACCTTGCCCGACAGCCGCCGCTGCGGCGGGCTGACCAGCTGCATGGGCAGCGCCTGCCCCAGCCAGTGCGGCAGCCCGGGCTGCACCTCGCCGCTCGCCAGCTCCGCCTCGAACAGCCACCCCGGCGCAAAGGCCAGGCCCATGCCCGCCAACACGGCCTCGCGCACCGCCTCGCCGCTGTTGGTGCGCAGGCTGCCGGCCACGCGCACGCTGGCCGGGCTGCCTGGCGGCAGGTCGGCGCCAGGACCGGCCTCGAAGTGCCATATGGGGCCGGCGCGCAGCTCGCTGTAGACGATGCAGTCGTGTTGCTGCAGATCGGCAGGCTCGCGCGGCGGTGCCAGGCCACGCTGCTCGAAATAGCCCCGCCGGGCGACGACGGCCCGCCGTATCGTGCCGATGCGGCGCGCGACCATGCCGGAGTCCGCCTGCTCACCGATGCGCACGGCGACGTCGATGCCGTGCTCGATCAAATCGATGTAGCCGTCATCCAGGCGCAGGTCCACCTTTACGCCCGGATGGGCAACGAGGAAGCTGCGCACCAGCGGCACCAGCTTCATGCGGCCGAACGTGCCTGAAGCCGCCACGCGCAGCCAACCCTGCAGCCGGTGCTCACCGTCGCGCAGCTCGCTCTCGGCCTCGGCAATCTCGGCCACCAGCCGTCGCGCCTGCTCCACATAGCGCGCGCCCGCGTCGGTGAGCTTGAGCGCCCGCGTGCTGCGCGCCAGCAGTTGCGCGCCCAGCTGCTTTTCCAGCGCCGCCACCTGCTTGCTGACCGCGCTCTGCGTGCTGCCCAGCTCCCGCGCCGCCGCCGAAAAACTGCCCAGCTCGACGACCCGCACCAGGGTCTGCATCGCCTGCAAACGGTCCATCGGCCCACCTTTGATTCCTGAATGGAATAGATCTTAGGCAGATGGGCCGGCTACCGCTTTGATCGAGTGGCAATCACAGTGAGTTCACTCAACCACTCCCCGCTGGAGACCTCTAGTGACTTCACCCATCGTCCTCATCACCGGCGCCTTGACCGGCATCGGCCGCGCCACCGCCCTCGCCTTCGCCCGCGATGGCGCCACTGTCATCGTCAGCGGCCGTCGCGAGCCCGAAGGCCAGGCGCTGGCCGCTGAGCTGAAAACCCAAGGCGCCGCAGACGCTGCCTTCATCCGCGCCGACGTGCGCGAGGAGACCGACGTGCGCGCACTCATCGAGCAGACCGTGAGCCGCTTTAGCCGCCTGGACGTGGCCGTCAACAACGCCGGCTTCGAAGGCGCGACCGGCCCCATCACCGAGCAGAGTGCTGAGAACTATGAAGCCATCTTCGACACCAATGTGCGCGGCGTGCTGTTCTCGCTGAAACACCAGATGCGCGCCATGCTGGCCCAGGGCAGCGGCAGCATCGTCAACCTGTCGTCGGTGGCCGGGCTGATCGGCTTTGCCGGCGCGTCGGTCTACGTGGCCAGCAAGCACGCCGTCGAAGGGCTGACAAAGAGCGCCGCGCTGGAAGGCGCCGCGGCCGGCGTGCGCGTCAACGCGGTGGCACCGGGGCCCATACAGACCGACATGCTGGACCGCTTCGTCGGCCGCAACACCGAAGCCAAGGCGGGGCTGATCGCCAGCCTGCCGGCCAAGCGCGCCGGCACAGTGGACGAGATCGCGCAAACCATCGTGTTCCTGGCGAGCGACAAGGCGCGGTATCTGACGGGGCAATCCATCGCCGTGGATGGGGGGTTCACGGCACAGTGATCCCGAGCGAGCGGGCTCGTCTCCCCTCGGCACGAGCCGCTTCTCCGCTGAGCGACCAGCTCACGACTCAAACATCTAGTCGAATACGGACCACCTGCCCATGGCTTCGAGCAAAACGAGCAGTGCGACCGCAGAGATGACAACGCACAAGGAGGCACGGCCGAGGTACATGCGCGGCGCTTGTTCAGACGCCAGGAATTCACCAAAGGTGGCATGCGGCTCGGCATGCGTCACCTTCCAGCGCGCAAAGTCACCCTCGCGCAGCGCAGATGTCGGCTCCCGATGACGAAGCCAAACGAACGCTATGACAAGGGCCCATGCAATGGCACCCAAGGCCGTTGGAATCCATTGAATTCTCCCGAGGTCCATGAGCGATGTCCGCCGCTGAAACCAAGCCCGGGAGCGCTGTCAGTCCTTGCGACCTGCGCCCAGATACGTCTCAATGACCCGCGGGTCCGCCGCCAGCTGATCTGCCGGTCCGCTCAACCCGAACTCCCCCGTCTCCAGCACATGCGCGTGGTCTGCCACGCGCAGCGCGGCGCGGGCGTTCTGCTCGACGAGCAGGATGCTGACGCCGGTGGCGCGCAGGTCCTCCACGATGGTGAAGATCTCGCGCACGATCAGCGGCGCCAGACCCAGGCTGGGTTCGTCCAGCATCAGGAGCTTGGGCTGGCCCATCAGCGCACGACCCAGCGCCAGCATCTGGCGTTCGCCGCCGGACAGCGTGCCGGCGGCCTGCGCGCGGCGTTCCTTCAGCCTCGGGAAGCGGGCGTAGACGCTCTCCATGCCGTCGCGCCAGCGTTTGTCGCCCAGCTTCTTGGGCCGCCAGCCGCCCAGCAACAGGTTGTCCTCGACCGTCATCGTGCCGAACAGCTCGCGCTTCTCGGGCACCAGCGCCAAGCCGGCCAGCACGCGCTCCTCCAACGTCAGCCGGGCAATGTCTTCTCCCGCAAAACGCAGCGCGCTACTGCGCGACGGCAGCAGGCCCATCAGCGCGCCCAGCAGCGTGGACTTGCCGGCGCCGTTGGGACCGATGACCGTCACGACGCTCTTCTCCGGCGCAGCAAAGCTCAACCCATGCAGCACCTCGGCGCGGCCATAGCCCGCGTGCAAGTCCTTGACTTCGAGAAGCGCGCTCATTCGTCGGCTCCCAGGTAGGCGGCCCGCACGGCCGGGCTGGCCTGCACCTCGGCCGGCGTGCCTTCCATCAGCCAGCGGCCGAACTCCATGACAACGATGCGGTCGGTGAGCTTCATCACGAAGTCCATGTCGTGCTCGACGAGCAACAGCGACAGACCTTCGGCCTTCAGCTGCTTCAACACCTCGGCGAGCGCTTCCTTTTCTTTGTGGCGCAGGCCGGCGGCGGGCTCGTCCAGCAGCAGCAGAGACGGGTCGCTGGCCAGCGCCCGGGCGATCTCGACCAAGCGTTGCGGGCCCAGCGCCAGGTTGCCGGCCAACTCGTGCGCCTGGTCGGCCAGGCCGATGCGGCGCAGCTGGCGCATGGCCTCAGCGCGGGCTTGGCGCTCCTCGGCGGCGTTCAGGCCCAGCATGGCGCGCAGGGTGCCGCTCTGCGTACGCAGATAGGTGCCCAACGCCACGTTGTCCAGCACCGTCATGTCGGGCACCAGCTTCACGTGCTGGAAGGTACGCGACAGGCCGGCGCGGGCGATGTCGCGGCTGCCACGGCCGTCCACGCGTTGCCCCAGCAGCTCAACCTCCCCGCTGGTCAGCGGCAGCACGCCCGAGACGAGGTTGAAGGTGGTGCTCTTGCCGGCACCGTTGGGGCCGATCAGGCCCACGATGTCGCCGGCGCGGATGGCGAAGCTGATGTCATTGACGGCCACCAGACCGCCGAACTGCTTGCGGATCTTGCGCACGTCCAGCAGCGGTGCGCCGCGCTGGGGGTGGCTTCGCGCGCTCAAGGGCGGCGCCGTCTCGTCCACCGCGCGCCGGCCCGCGCCGGGCAACCAGCGCGCGATGACACGGGACATCAAGGGCCACAGCCCATCGGGCGCGAAGCGCAGCACCAGCACCAGCACCACGCCGAAGACGATGATTTCGTAGTTGCCCGAGCCGCCGAAGATCAGCGGCAACACAACCTTGAGCTGGTCCTCGGCCAGCTTGACCAGCGCCGCACCCGTGAAGGCGCCGCCCACGGTGCCGATGCCGCCCAGCACGGCCATGAACAAGTACTCGATACCGAACTTGATGCCAAAGGGCGATGGATTCACGCTGCGCTGCATGTGCGCGTACAGCCAGCCCGACACCGACGCGAGCAGCGCAGCGATGACGAACATCACCAGCTTGTAGCGGAAGGTGGATGCGCCCATGGCCTCGGGCATCGTGGCGCCGCCGCCACGGTTGGTGTTGAGCGCGCGCATGATGCGGCCCGGCCGTGAGTCCAGCAGCCGCGTGACCGCCAGCGCCGCCAGCAGCGCGGCCAGCCAGATCAGCAGGTAGATGCGGCGCTCGCTCTGGAAGCTGAAGTCGCCCAGCGTGATCGGCGGCAGGCCCAGCAGACCGTCGTACTTGCCCAGGGCCTCCAGGTTGCCCACCAGGTAGAACAGTGCCAGGCACCAGCAGATGGTGGCCAGCGGCAGGTAGTGGCCGGACATGCGCAGCGTCAGCAGGCCGATGACAAGCGCCAGCACCAGCGTGATCGCCAGCCCCGCCACAAGCCCCAGCCAGGGCGACAGCGCCAGCGTGGTCGACAGGTAGGCCGTGGCGTAGGCACCGATGCCAGCGAACGCGGCCTGGCCGAAGGACGTGAGGCCACCCACGCCGGTCAGCAGCACCAGGCCCAGCACGACGAGGGAAAACAGGCCGATGTAGTTGAGCTGGGTGATCCAGAAGTCCGGCACCGGGGCGAAGGGCAGGACGAGCAGCAGTACGGCGGCGGCCACCGACAGGTGAGTGCGGGTCATGTTTCAGTGCTCCTCGTGGTGCGGGTCCACGAAGGACCGCCAGAGGAGGATGGGCAGGATCACCGTGAAGACGATGACCTCCTTGAACGCGCTGGCCCAGAAGGAGCCGAAGCTCTCGATCAGCCCCACGCCGATGGCGCCGGCCAGCGCCATCGGGAAGCTGGCGAGGCCGCCGAACACCGCGGCGACGAAGCCCTTCAGACCGATCAGGAAACCGGTGTCGTAATAGATGGTGGTCGACGGCGAGATCAGCAGCCCCGACAGCGCGCCGATGAAGGCGGCCATCGTGAAGCTCAGCGACCCGGCAGCGTCGCCCGAGATGCCCATCAGCCGGGCGCCGGTGCGGTTGACCGACGTGGCGCGCAAGGCCTTGCCCATCAGACTGCGCTCGAAGAACAGCCACATGCCCAGCAGCAACGCGACGGAGGCGCCAAAGATGATCAGCGTCTGGCCTGTGAAGGACAGCGGCCCGACGTCGAAGCGCGCGTCCCAGAAAGGTGGCGTGCGGTAGCCCTCGGCCCCGAAGAAGACCAGGCCCACGCCGGTCAGCGCGAAGTGCACGCCGACGGACACGATCAGCAGCGTCAGCACGCTGGCGCCGGACAGCGCGCGGTAGGCGAGGCGGTACAGCAGCGGGCCCATACAGGTGACGATGAACAGCGTCGCGACGACCTGCACGATCAGCGAATGCTGCTGCTGCACAAACATCGGCGCGCAGACGGCGACGAAGCCGGGGAAGCTCAGGGTCTGCAACAGTCCGAAGAAGAGGCGCAACGGACGCCGGCGTTCCCGCAGGCCCTGGACCAGGTCCAGCGCTGCCACCGCCACCGCCATCAACAGCAGTAGCCACACCGTGCCCGGCACCTTGCCCAGTTGCAGCGACGCCAGCGTGAGCGCGCCAAAGGCCACGAACTCGCCCTGCGGGATGAAGATGACACGGGTAACCGAGAAGACCAGCACCAGGGCCAGCGCGACGAGGGCGTAGATGGCCCCGTTGGTCAGGCCGTCGAGGCCCAGGATGGCTGCAATCGTGAGGTCCATGGCGGCTCAGGATGTCGGGAGTGCCCATGGTATCGGCGATTTGCCGACCGCACGGTCGGGAAATCACCCAGGACACCGGGCGCGCCGGTGAAGGCCGCCTTTTCCTGGCGAGAAACCTCGCCAGCCGGCTGTGGCAGATCGTTTCGGCGGAAGTCGGCGGCACTGTCCTACGGGCGTCGCCACCGCCGTCCCACGCAGGCTGCGGCGGGTGCTGGCGAGCATAGGGCCCATGAAGACCGCCGTTGTCATCGCCGGTGCTGCCGTGCTCGCGGTGGGCGCCATCGGGGTCGCCCTGGACCGGGCCGGCTGGCCCGGGCTCGCACCACGGCTGGTGGCACGCAGCGGCCAGGGCTTGCAGGTCGATGCCGATACACGCCTATACCTGCTATGGAACCCACGCCTGCAAGCACCCCAGGCGCACGTCTTTGGGCCCCGGGGCGAGCCACTGGCCGAGGCGCTCGACGTCGTGCTGGCCTGGCGCTGGGGCGACCTCTGGGACTGGCGCCGTGGCGCCCCGCTTCGGCTCAAGCTCGTGCAGGCGCAGTCGCTGTCACTGCTTTGGCAGCGCGATGCCGATGGCCGCACCGCCTGGCCGCTGCAACCGCACGGCACGGCACAGGCGCCGACGCCGCTGCCGCAGATCGAGCAGCTCGTCATCCGCAACGGCTCGGCCCACGTCGACGACGCGCCGATGCAGTTGCTGGCCGACGCCCGGTTTGAGACCCAGGCCGACAACCACTGGAAGGCCGAGCTGAAGGGCCGGTTGCGCGGCCAGCAACTGGCACTGGACGCCGAGGCCAGTGCAGGCCTGGCGCTGCTGTCGCCGCCCGAAGCCGGCGTGCCGCCGGTAAAGCTGCGTGTGGCACTGAGCCAAGGCCCCGAGCATCTGTCCTTTGCGGGCACGGCCACGTCGCTGCTGGACGCCCGCGGACTGGACGGCCAGCTGCAGGTGCGCGGCAGCTCGCTGGCGGCCGTCGGCCGGCCCTTCGGCGTGACGCTGCCCAGCACGCCGGCCTTCGACCTGACGGGCCGCCTGCGGCATGACGCCGGCGTCTGGCAGTTGGGCGGCCTGCGCGCCCGCGTCGGCAAGAGCCGCCTGGGCGGTGACTTCGCCTTCGACACCCGGCCCGCGCGGCCCCTGCTCAGCGGCATGCTGCGCGGCGGCCCGCTGCGCTTGGCCGACCTGGGGCCGGCCGTCGGTGCGGACGCGGCGCCCAGCCGCCCAGGGCGCCTCCTGCCGGACCGCCCCTTCGACCTGCCCGCGCTGAACGCGATGGACGCGCGCGTGGCCGTCGCGCTGAGCCAGCTGGACCTCGGCACCCCCCGCCTCGAGCCGCTGGCGCCGGTGAACGGCAGCCTGGTGCTGTAGGGCGGCGTGCTGACGTTGAGCCACTTGAACGCGGGCGTAGCGGGCGGCGAGGTGAC
>JACPYV010000168.1 GCA_016195825.1 Burkholderiales bacterium
CCAGCACGGCCGGAGGCGCCGCTCTGCTGGGTGCTGCCGGCCTGGGCCACGTCGGCGTTCACGCCCGGCACCGCGCCGGCGAACTGGGCATCGGGCACGGAGCGGGTGCGCCGGTGGTTGAAGTCCAGCCCGTCCTCGGTCCAGCGCAGGCCCAGGATGACGTGCACGTCCGGGCGCAGATGCCAACGGCCTTCGCCGAAGGCGGCGGTGCTGTCCGAGGCCGAGCCGAAGCCGGCGACGCCGAAGTCGTCGAACAGCGCGCCGCCGGTGCCAATGCGGCGCACGTCGCGGCGGTAGGTCTCCGCGTCACGGGTGTGCAGGTAGTAGACGCCGGCAACGTAATCGAACTGCTCGCCGCGCGGCGAGGCCAAGCGGAACTCCTGCGACCACTGCTGGAAGTCGACCGTGCCGCGGTCATGCGACTGCGGCAGGCCGGCGGCGGGTGCGGCCAGGCGGTCCCCGTCCTGGACCTGGGTGTTGTCCCAGCCGCGCCAGGCAGTGATAGAGGTCAGCGTGTGCTCGCCAAGGCGGGCTTCGCCCGTCAGCGACACGCCGCGGTTGCGGTCCTTGACCTCGGTCCTGAGGTTGGCGTTGATCTGGCGGTTGTCGTCGCCTGCCACCACCGGCGCGAGCGCGGCGGCAAAGGCCGGGAAGCTGCTGACCGCGCCGCTCGGGTAGGCGACCAGCTGGGTGCGGGTGACCACGCCGGTGGGGATGTCATCCGTCGAACTCACGAAGTCGGCCCCCAGCGTGAACTTCAGCACCGCGTTGGCCTGCCACTCCAGCTTGGCGCGCAGGCCCTGCTTGTCGTAGCCATTGACCTTGTCGCCATTGAAGACATTGGTCACGTTGCCGTCGTAGCGGCCCGCCAGCGCGGTCAGCGAGCCGCGCAGGCCCGGGGTGATCTCACCGCTGACACCGGCACGCACGCGGCTCTCGTTGCCGGCGGTGAAGTGCGAGAGGTCCAGGTAGCCCTCGGTGACCGAGGACGGTGCCTTGGTGACGATGTTGATGACCCCGGCCGACGCGTTCTTGCCGAACAGCGTGCCCTGGCTGCCGCGCAGCACCTCCACCCGCGACACGTCCAGCAGGTCCAGCGTGGCCTGGCCCGGGCGGGCCAGCACCACGCCGTCGATCACGGTGGATACCGTGGGCTCCACGCCCGGCGAGGTCGAGATGGTGCCCACGCCGCGCACGAAGAGGGACGTGTCCTTGTTGGACGCGCCGGTGCGGAAGTTGACGCTGGGCACTTGAGCCGCCAGCGCGCCCAGCGTGTTGCGGTTGCTCTGTTCCAGTTGCTCGCCCGACACGACCGACACGGCGACGGGCACCTGCTGCAGCGACTCGGCACGCCGCGTGGCCGTGACCGTGACCGGCGCGAGCTGGACCGTCTCGCTGGCCGCCGGCGCGCCCTCCTGCGCGGCGACGGGCAGAGCCGCCAGGGCCGCGATTGCCAGCGCCGACAGCCGCCCCGGCAGGGCGCGGCGGGTTTGGAAGATTTGGTGCATTGCTTACTCCGTTATTGATCGCAGCGCGACAAATGCCAGCGCTAACATGACCCGCATGGTGGAGGGGCGCTGGCGACAGCACAAACGACAAATGCGTGTTTGCTTGCTCGGATTTCGTTGCAGCGGGAGGCGGTCATGAGCCGGCGCCGCGTCGACCGCCCGACGCTGGCCGATGTGTCCGCGCTGGCCGGCGTGTCCACCATCACGGTGTCGCGCTTCTTCAACGAGCCGCATCGCGTGGCACCCGACGCGACCGCGCGCATCCAGGCCGCGGTCGAGCAGCTCAACTACGTCCCCAACCTCACCGCGGGCGGCCTGGCCTCGGCGCGCAGTCGGGTCGTGGCCATGGTGGTGCCCAACATCTCGGGCCCCATCTTTGCGCCCACGCTGCAGGCGCTGGCGGACGGGCTGACCGAGCAAGGCCTGCAACTGCTGCTCGCGTCCAGCTACTTCTCAGGCGAAGCCGAGGAGCGCGCCGTGCGGGCCTTCCTGGGCTGGAACCCGACCGCCCTGGTGCTGACCAGCCGCTTCCACACGCCGGCCACCGAGCGGCTGATCGCGGCAGCCACGCAGCCGGTCATCGAGACCTGGGATCTCGCGCCCGGGCGCGCCCCCTTCCAGATCGGCTTCTCGCACCACCAGGTCGGGCGCGATGCAGCGAACTACCTGACCGGCCGGGGCCACCGCCGCATCGGCTTCGTGCACAACAGCGTCGCGGGCGACCTCAGCGCCCAGGAGCGATTCGCCGGCTATGCCGAAGTCATGCAGGCCAAAGGGCTGCAGGCCTGGGGCTACAGCCCTACCGAACCCGACCCGATGCAGGCGGGCTCGCAGGCGGTGCAAGCCCTCACAGCGCTCAAGCGCGGGCGGCCTCAGGCGTTGATCTTTGCCAACGACAACCTGGCCTGCGGCGCCATCCTGGCCGGTCAGCGGCTGGGCCTGCGCCTGCCGCAGGACCTGGCCATCTTCGGCTTCGGTGACTACGCCTTCGCCGACAAGCTGCTGCCCAGCCTCAGCACCATCCGCCCGCCCGCCCAGGCCATCGGCCAGACCGCAGCGCAGCTCATCAGCCAGCTCACCCGACGCACCGGTGCCGAGGCCCGCCGGCCTGCCCAAGTGCACGAGCTGGACTGCACCCTTGTCACGCGCGAAAGCGCCTGAGGCTGGCTGCGCCGCTGGCGCGGCGATCGGATCTTCTCGGGTTTTACGGATCTGGAATCCGGGCCGCGGCGCGAAGGTTGTCCAGCCACCGCTTGCAGAGATCCAGGGCCCATGGAGTCAGCCGATGGGCCACGGCGCCCAGAAACGACAAAACCCGCACTGGGCGGGCTTTGCCAAGTCCCTCACAGGGCTTGTACTTCTTGGGATCGGAGGCTCGCAACACCTACCGCAGCCGCCTCTATTTCAGCAGGCCACACCAGCCCGGGCAGCGTTGAACAAGACTTCACTGCTGCCCAACACGTCACTTGTGGGCTCGTCCGCCAGAACGATGACACAGAGCACCAGCACAGCCACGCAGATTGCCATCGCAGTCCAGCCCAGACCGAGCAAAGCCAGCTTCAGCACCTGATTCAATGACTCGGCCGTGACAGGCAACCCCGGCTGCTCCGCAGCGTCAATATCCTCGACCAACATGCTTACCCCCCTAGTTTTGGGTATTCTGGTGACTCTCTGCGGGCGTGGTGTGACGCAACTGACTGCAGGCCTTCAACTGCCTAAACACTCACTGTCGTGAGCTGACGTGGGCGCCCAGGACGGCCGCCGGTGCCTGACCGAGGTTCGGGGGGAACTAGCTCGCCTGGTGGATGCCATGACCCAACACGGTGATCGCTCAGCCCTGGGTGGTCGGCTGCGCGTGCTGGAGAAGGAGCCGGCGACGCTACAGCGGCAGCGTCGGCCAGAAAGACATGCCGGACGCCGACGATCTGGTGCAGGTGCTGGTCGCGTGCCATCGGACGTCCATGCTGGACGTGCGACAGCGATTGGAGGCCGACTCCGACCGCACCCGCGAGCTGATCCGTCAGGTCCTTGACCCGGCCACCCCGTGCAAGATGCAGAGGGCGCTTCCTGGGCCCAAATGAACAATCCCACCGAGCAACTACGCGCTGCTGGCGGGACTGACACTTTCAACTGTGGTTGCGGGGGCCGGATTCGAACCTACGACCTCTGGGTTATGAGCCCTGAAGCCATCCGAGTAACCCGCATGGTTTCGTCTGGCCCCAGATGGTTTTTTGTGGGGCGTCACAGCCGCTTCTCCTACGAAGACTGGCTTTGAGCACCTGTGACGCTCAACACCAACCAAGATCAAAGCCCACCAACTGCGCGTGACACCTTCCAACGAGGAAGCAATGCCTGGCCGATGACTTGCACGACCATGAGTCACCATGGCGCTCGTGTCAACGCAGGCGGCGATTCGATCCAACCGCTACGACAAAGGGTACTTCGTGCCCACCTCCCATACCGGCTCCATCAACGCTAGCAGCGAAGCTGGTATGCGCTCATCTCCTTTAGCGTCTGCCAGCGTCTCATGCATCGCAACGGCGATGCGCTCCAACACCACGCGCGGCCTGACCACGCCGCAGACCTCCGTGCCGAACTGGAGCAACTCCTCGGTCGTCGGGTACGCCTTGCTGTGGTGCTTGCCGGCGAACAGCTTCAGGGCCATCGTGCGGTCGGTTTGCTCCTCATCGCCGACGAAACGGGCGTAGGTGTAGACCGCCGTCGTCACGACGTCGAACAGCGGCGACAGCCTCGGAGTGCCGTCCTGCTGCACGAGCACGCCGAAGTTCTTGAGGTGGGCATCGCCGTTGCGCACCATCACGCTCAGCGCTACCTGCTCGAAGAACCGCTGGAGATCCTCACCCGGCAACTGCAGGTACCGCAACAGCTCACCGATGCGTTGGTAGCTCCCACGGTACTTGCGTTCGGACAGCACATCGCGAACGCGCAGATTCATCAGCGAGGCAATGTCTTCAAATCCCAGGCGATCGATTTGGCCATCTGGCTGATGGATCAGGTCAAAGCGATCGACGATCAGCATCTGGCCGTCATGGGACAGCTCGAAGCCAGGCGTCGGTATCTGCGCCCTCTTCGCCGCCGACAGACACAGGAACTCGTTCGCTGCCAGGCCTGCATAGGCTGCCGACGCCACCTTCACGATCACTGACGGGATGGGGACGGTAGCCCGATCAGCCACCATGATCTTGGGCTGCACACCAGCAATGCCAACGCCTGAACTCAGATACGCCCGCACCAGTTCTTCGTACAGCTCCGGTGTGAAAGGCAGCGCCAACAACGATTCCCGCTCGATGTGGGTCGGCGCGGACGTCGGCGCAGCGCCTGGCGGCGTGTAGCCCAGGTTACCGATACCGTTCTGCCCCATCATCGCCAGCAGGTGCATGGGCTGCAGCCGGTGCTTCGGGAACATCATGCTCAACCGCAGCAGCAGCTCGCCCTCGGGCAAGGACTGGTCCATCACGGCGAACAGCGCGCCGTCTTGCCAGGTTGGCTGCTCGCGCGCCGGCATGAGCAGCGCAACGCTCGCCTGATCAGGATCCGGTGTGGCATACCGGAATTCATAGTTCGAGGTCTTGAGCAACTGACCAGCAGCACGTCCGTTGATGGACACCTCCAGCGCGCGGATCTTGTCAGGCAGAGCCATCACTCGTCCTCATCGTCCAGGCCAAATCGCGCCTGAACCTGGCTCAATGTTGGGAGCCCCGCCGGTTCCAGGCGCAGCGTCAGCTTCAGGACCGCTAGGACCGCAAACAGCGAGGTCAAGGACGTGTCCTTGCCCGACTCCAGGCGGTAAATCACGTCACGCACCCGCCCGGATTGCTCAGCCAACTCCTTGATGCTCAGTCCGGCGGACTGCCGCGCAGCCTTGATCGCGGCTCCAAGATCAGATGGAAGGCGAATTTCGTCGTTCATGGACGACATGATGCCAAACCATCCGGGAATTCAATCAAGATATGTCGTCCACAAACGACGCGATCGTTGAATTGATGTGACCGCCGTCAGCGCCTTTTCGGCGGTCCGGCGGGGCTCCAGGAACTCAGGGAAGTAGCTGCCCTGACGCAGCGTGACCATTGGGCCGAAGTCCCAATGGTCGCCTAACTTGCCAATGGTCAGGGATACCGATGACCGTTGGGTCTTTGGCCCAAGGGTCGAAATCGACCCAATGGTCAGCACGTGGCCACAAGCCCAATGGTCGTTTTTCAGGCCCGGCAAAACAGTAGGGCACGGGCTGGGCCCAAAATGGGCACAGGATGGGCACGAACACCCAGAAACGACAAAGCCCGCACTGGGCGGGCTTTGCTAAGTCCTTCACAGGACCCTTTAATTCTTGGTTGCGGGGGCAGGATTTGAACCTACGACCTTTGGGTTATGAGCCCAACGAGCTACCAGACTGCTCCACCCCGCGACTGAAGCTAGTAGTTTATACGCAAATTGGCGATGCGCGCAAGCCCTCCGCGTAATTTCCGTCAAAACACCCAGTGACCGAGCGGCGCGGCGGGCTTTTGAGAGGGGCTGGGTGATCCCACGCACACTGCGGGCATGACGGACTTGGTCACGCGCCGGCCGCAGGGGCTGTTCTGCGAGCCCGGCGGTTTCTATATCGATCCCTGGCGGCCGGTGGAGCGGGCGGTGATCACACACGCCCATGCCGACCACTGCCGGCCCGGCCACGCGGCCTACCTTGCCCAGCATGACGGCCTGGGTCTGATGCGCACGCGGCTGGGCGACACCGCGGTGCTGGAGGGCCTGGCCTATGGCGAGACGCGCCGCGTGGGCGACGTGACGCTGAGCCTGCACCCTGCAGGGCATGTGCTCGGCTCGGCCCAGGTGCGCATCGAGTACCGCGGCGAGGTGTGGGTGGTGGCGGGCGACTATTTCGTCAGCGGCGCCGGCGATGTGAACCTGACCTGCGCGCCCTTCCAGCCGGTGCGCTGCGACACCTTCGTGACGGAGAGCACCTTCGGACTGCCCATCTACCGCTGGGCACCGCAGACGGCCGTGCTCGCCGACATGCGGGCCTGGTGGGCCGCCTGCGCGGCCGAGGGGCGGCACGCGCTGCTGATGGGCTACAGCCTGGGCAAGGCGCAGCGACTGCTGGCGGGCCTGGCCACGCCCGACGCGCCCGGGCCGGTGCTGGTGCACGCGGCGGTGGCGCGGCTGAATGCGGTCTACCGCGCAGCCGGCATCGCGCTGCCCGAGGCTGCGACGGTCAGCACCGAGACCCACTTCAAGGCTTTGCGTGGCGCGCTGGTGATCGCGCCGCCGGCCGTGCAGGGCAGCCGCTGGGCCAAGGCGCTGGGCTCGCACAGCGACAGCTTCGCCAGCGGCTGGATGCGCCTGCGCGGGGCGCGCCGGCGCCGTGGCGTGGACCGCGGCTTCGTGTTCAGCGACCACGCGGACTGGCCCGGGCTGCTGGCGGCGATTGCCGCCACCGGCGCCCAGCGCGTCATCGTGACCCATGGCGACGAGGGCGCGCTGGTGCGCTACCTGGGCGAACTGGGCCTGCAGGCTGAGGCGTTCGCCACCGAGTACGGCGACGAGGCGGAGGTGATCGAGCCCGCAGCAGCCCCCGAGGCCGAGGCATGAGGCGCTTCGTGGCGTTGTATCTCGCGCTGGACGCGAGCACGTCGACGCTGGCCAAGCTGGCCGCACTGCAGCACTACCTGGCCGATGCGCCGCCGGCCGATGCGGCCTGGGCGGTGTACCTGCTGGCCGGCGGCAAGCCGCGGCGCGTGGTGCCCACGGCCGAGCTGCGCGCGCTGGCCTGCGAAGCCGCCGGACTGCCAGCCTGGCTGTTCGAGGCGGGCTACGCGGCCACCGGCGACCTGGCCGAAGCAATCGCTTACGTGCTGCCCGAGCCTGAGCCCGCCGCGCAGGTGGACGCGCCGCTGGCCGACTGGATGGCCCAGCGCATCCTGCCGCTGCGGCAGGGCGACGCAGCCGGCCGGCGCGAGGCGGTGCTGGCCGCGTGGCGCGGGCTGTCGGCGGACGAGCGCTTCATGTTCGTCAAGCTGGTGGGCGGAGGCTTTCGCGTCGGCGTAAGCCGGCTGCTGGTGCAGCGGGCGCTGGCGCAGTGGTCGGGGGTGGACCCGGCGCTGATCGCGCAGCGCATGATGGGCTACACCGGCCTCGACAGCCCACCCACGGCCGAGCGCTTCGCGGCGCTGCTGGCGTCGGACGCGGGCGGCGCACGGGGCGGCCAACCCTACCCGTTTTTCCTGGCGCATGCGCTGCCGGGCGAGCCTTC
>JACPYV010000173.1 GCA_016195825.1 Burkholderiales bacterium
GACACCTGGTCGATCAGTTGCCATGCATCCGGCAGCCTGTCCTGCCCGGTTGGCGCCACGGCACCGACCTTGAGCTTTTTATAGCCACCAGCGCTGCCCGTTGCCAATTGATTTTTCATCAACAACGCATGCGTGGCCTGGCGCTCTTTCGGCTGCAGCAGGTGCTGCAGATTCAGCTTGTCGCCCTGGGTCGCGACGTAGAGCGTGCCGTTGGCCCCGTTGAAGCAAACCGTCGTGGTCGACTGGGTGTCCCCGTTGAGGAAATTGGTGTGGATTTCAGCCGCCAGCAACTCGCAAAAATGCGCAATGCTCATGCTCGCTCCCGTTGATGCCGCACCGGTCTCGCGGCGTCAGCCGGCAGATTCTGCTCAAGTACGCATCACCGGACAAGCAGGCCGTCCCGCGCTCAACGCCGCCGGGCCACGGCCAGCGCGCCCAGCGCCGCCACCGCCCCCAGCACCGGAACCGCGCGCCAGCCAAACGCGGCCAGCAAGGCCGAGCCCAGCGCGGCGCCGCTGGCCATGCCCACGAACATCGAGCTGACCAGCACTGCGTTGAGCCGGCTGCGTGAGGCCGGGTCCAGGCTGTAGATGACGCTCTGGTGCGAGACCAGCGCGGCCTGCACGCCGAGGTCGAACACGACGGCCACGACCACCAGCAGCCACAGCGACGCCGGCGCCAGCGCCTGCACGGTAAAGGCCAGCAACACCAGCAGCGCCGCGACACGGATGACGGCCTGCGGGCCGCGCTTGTCCGCAATACCGCCGGCCAGCGGAGCTGCCAGCGCCCCGGCGGCGCCGGCCAGGCCGAAGGCGCCTGCCACCGCGCTGCCCAGGCCGAAGTCCGGCGTGGCCAGCACCAGCGCCAGCGTGGACCAGAACGAGCTGAAAGCCACGCTCAGCAGACCTTGCGCCCAGGCCGCGCGGCGCAGCGGCGCGTGGCTGCGCCACAGCACCCCCATCGAGGCCAGCAGTGTCCCGTAGCTGGCGGACGTGGCTGGCACGAAGCGCGGCAGGCCGCGCCACAGCAGCGGCATCGCGGCCAACACCGCCACCGCCGCGATACCGTAGACCGCCCGCCAGCCCGCCAGCGCGGCGATGGACCCGCTGGCCACACGCGACAGCAGGATGCCCAGCAGCAGGCCGGTCATCACCTGGCCCACACGCTTGCCGCGCTGGGCCTCGGGTGCCAGCGTGGCGGCGGCCGGCACCAGGTCCTGGGCCAGCGTCGCGGTGATGCCGATCACCACGCTGGCCAGCGCCAGCGCCGTGAAGCCGGGCGCCAGCGCCGCAAACGCGAGCGCAGCGACCAGCGCCGCCGACTTGACCAGGATGATGCGGCGGCGGTCGAACCTGTCACCCAGCGGCGACAGCAGCAGGATGGCCGCCGCGTAGCCCAGCTGGGTCAGCGTGGGCAGCAAGCCGATGCCGGCCGACCCCACGCCGAACTGCTCGGAAAGCAGGCCCAGCAGTGGCTGCACGTAATAGATGGATGCGACGGCCAGGCCGGTGGCCGTGGCGAGCAGCAGCGTCAGCGCGGTACCGAGTGCCGGCGAGGGCGCCGCGCCGGGCGCGGCAGAAGCCAGGGAGGAGGACATGCGTATTTCCAGAAACACCAATGCCCGGGAGTGTGCGCAGGGGTATATGCGCTGGGTAGTGGCGAACAGCGTCTGACTGCCATACGCTAGACGCATGAGCACTTCCGCCGATCGCTGGCTGCTGATGCAGACCTTCATCCGCATCGTCGAGGCTGGCAGCCTGTCGGCCGCCGCGCGCCAGCTGGGCACCACCCAGCCCACGGTCAGCCGCCGCCTCCAGGCGCTGGAGCAGCAGGTCGGCCAGCCGCTGATCCAGCGCTCCACGCACGCGCTGCGGCTGACCGAGACCGGCGAGCGGGCGCTGGAGCGCGCCAAGGCGCTGGCCGCGGACTGGGAGGACTTCGAGCATTCGCTGCGCGTGGAGCCTGCTCGGCCCGAGGGCCTGCTGCGCGTGCAGGTGCCGCACGCGTTCGGCCAATAGCACCTGATCGCGCCGCTGGTGCGCGCCCTGAAGGAAGCCCCCAAGCTGCGCGTGGACTGGCTGCTGAACGATGCGACGCCCAACTTCATCGAGCAAGGGCTGGACTGCGCCATCCGCGTGGGCGGCACCGCCGAGGGCGCGGTAGTGGCCATCCCGCTGGCGCGCGTGCCGCGCGTGCTGGTGGCGGCACCCGCGCTGCTGGCCGGGCGCGACCCGCAAGAGCCCGACGACATCGCCGACCTGCCCTGGATCGCCATCTCCACCTTCTACCGCCAGGAGCTGCAGCTGGAGCGTGACGACGGCGTGCGCCAGCGCCTGGCCATCCGCCCCGTGCTGGCGACCGACAGCCTGTACGCCACCCGCGAGGCGGTGCGGCTGGGCCTGGGCGCGGCGCTGCAATCGGGTTGGGCAGTGCAGCAGGACATTGCCGAAGGCCGCCTGATGCGTCTGCTGCCGCGCTGGCGTGGCACGCCGCTGCCGGTGCACCTGCTCTACCCCAACCCGCCCGCGCCCACCGCGCGGCTGCGCTATTTCATCGAGGCCATGCGCCGCAGCATGAGCGAGCCGCTGTGGCCGGATCTAATCTCTACCCCATGAACGACGACGACCTGCTGCGCTACTCCCGCCACCTGCTGCTCGACGAGATCGGCATCGAAGGCCAGCAGCGCCTGCTGGACGCCAGCGCGCTCATCGTCGGCGCCGGCGGCCTGGGCTCGCCGGTGGCGCTGTACCTCGCCTCCGCCGGCGTCGGGCGCATCACCCTCATCGACCACGACACCGTGTCGCTGACCAACCTGCAACGTCAGATCGCCCACGACATGGGCAGCCTCGATCAACCCAAGGTCGAGTCCGCCGCCGCGCGCATGGCCGCGCTCAACCCTGGCGTGCAGGTGCGCGCCCTGGCCCGCAAGGCCGACGCCGCGCTACTCGACGCCGAACTGCCCGTGGTCGACGTCGTCATCGACTGCACCGACAACTTCGCCACCCGCCACCTCGTCAACGCCGCCTGCGTACGCCACGCCAAGCCGCTGGTCTCCGGTGCGGCCATCGGCTTCGATGGCCAGATCAGCGTTTACGACAGCCGCCGGGCCATCTCGGGTGAGCAGCCCTGCTACGCCTGCCTGTTCCCGCCCGAGTCCGGCTTCGAGGACGTGGCCTGCTCGACCATGGGCGTGTTCGCGCCCATGGTGGGCATCGTCGGCAGCATGGAGGCCGCGGAGGCGCTCAAGCTGCTGGCCGGCATCGGCGAACCGCTGAGCGGCCGGCTGCTGATGCTGGACGGCCGGCGCATGCAGTGGAGCGAGATCGCCGTGCAGCGGGACCCGCAATGCCCTGTCTGTGGCGGATGAAATCCGGCCGATGCCCTGCGATGGGACACAAAATCCAGCCCCGGCCCGCCCAAAATCCCTCCCGCTCATGAACCGCCGCCTCGACCTCACCGCCCGCAATTTCCCGTCCGCCAAGGACGAATGCGAGGCCCTCGTCCCCCACCCCAACTTCGACGGCCCCGGCAGCGCCTATGAGCTGGCCTTCAAGGACGAGGCCTTCCTGCTGCGCGACGACATGCGCCCGGTGCGCATGCAGCTAGAGCTGCTCAAGCCCGAACTGCAGCTGACCGAGCAAGGCGTGCGCAGCACCGTCGTCATCTTCGGCAGCGCGCGCATCCCGCCGCGCGAGGTGGCCCAGCAGCGCCTGGCCTTGGCCGAGGACGGCGGCGACCCCGGGGCCATCCGCCGCGCACGCATGCAGCTGGACATGAGCCGCTACTACGAGGAGGCGCGGCGCCTGGGCCGGCTCATCACCGAGGCCTCGGCCGCACGCGGCGAGCCCATCTACGTCGTCACTGGCGGCGGCCCCGGCATCATGGAAGCGGGCAACCGCGGCGCCTTCGAGGCCGGCGGCAAGAGCGTGGGCCTGAACATCGTGCTGCCCCACGAGCAGCGGCCCAACCCTTACATCACGCCGGAGCTGTGCTTTCGCTTCCACTACTTTGCGCTGCGCAAGATGCACTTCCTGATGCGCTCGGTCGCGCTGGTCTGCTTCCCCGGCGGCTTCGGCACGCTGGACGAGCTGTTTGAAACCATCACGCTGATCCAGACCGGCAAGAGCCGCCGCCGCCCCGTGCTGCTGTTCGGCCGCGAGTTCTGGAGCCGACTGATCAACTTCGACCTGCTGCTCGACACCGGCATGATCAGCCCGGGTGACGAGCGCCTGTTCCACTACGTCGAGACGGCCGAGGAAGCCTGGGCCCTGCTCGAAACCGAATACGAACTCGCCGGCACACCCGTGCTCTGACCCCCATGACCAAGCTCAGAAACGTCTCCCTCATCGGTGCGCCCACCGACATCGGCGCCGGCGCCCGCGGCGCCAGCATGGGCCCCGAGGCCATGCGCGTGGCTGGCCTGGCTGAGGCGCTGCGCGCGCGCGGTGTGGACGTGCTGGACCGCGGCAACCTCGGCGGCCCCGCCAACCCCTGGCTGCCGCCCACCGACGGCTACCGGCACCTGCCCGAGGTCGTGGCCTGGAACCAGACCGTGCACGACGCCGTCTACGCCGAGCTCAAAACCGGCCGCATGCCCATCCTGCTGGGCGGTGACCACTGCCTGGGCCTGGGCTCCATCAGCGCCGTGGCCCGCCATTGCCGCGACACCGGCAAGAAGCTGCGCGTGCTGTGGCTGGACGCACATGCCGACTTCAACACCAGCGCGCTCACGCCCAGCGGCAACATCCACGGCATGCCGGTGGCCTGCCTGTGCGGCTTCGGTCCCAAGGAGCTCATCGAGATCGGCGGCCAAGTCCCGGCCATCAGCCCGAAGTGGGTGCGACAGATCGGCATCCGCAGCGTCGACGAAGGCGAGCGCCGCTTCGTGCACGAGCAGGACCTGGAAGTCTTCGACATGCGCTACATCGACGAGATGGGCATGCGCCACACGATGGAGCTGGCCCTGGCCACGCTGGACGACAACACCCACCTGCATGTCAGCTT
This sequence comes from Burkholderiales bacterium, assembly GCA_016195825.1. Lineage (GTDB taxonomy): Bacteria > Pseudomonadota > Gammaproteobacteria > Burkholderiales > Burkholderiaceae_C > Pelomonas. The sequence continues at coordinate 5,005 of JACPYV010000173.1, forward strand.
CGACGTGGACTTCCTCGACCCCGTGATGGCGCCCGGCGTGGGTACCACGGTCAGTGGCGGCCCGACCTACCGCGAAGCCCACCTGTGCATGGAGATGATTGCCGACACCGGCCGCATGGCGTCCATGGACCTGATGGAGCTGAACCCGGCGTTGGACGAGAAGAACCGCACGGCGCTGGTGGCCGTGGACCTTATCGAGTCGTTGTTTGGCAAGAGCACATTGATGCGGAAGTGAGCACTCAGAGCCCCAGCTCGCTCAGGCTGGGGTGATCGTCCGGCCGCCGCCCCAGAGGCCAGAAGAAGAGCCGGTCCGCCGCCGCGATCGGCAGGTCGTTGATGCTGGCGAAGCGCCACGCCATCAAGCCCTCGGCGGTGAACTCCCAGTTCTCATTGCCGTAGCTGCGGTACCAGTGGCCCGAGTCGTCGTGCCACTCGTAGGCAAAGCGCACGGCGATGCGGTGGTCGCCATAGGCCCACAGCTCCTTGATGAGCCGGTAGTCCAGCTCGCGCGCCCACTTGCGCACGAGGAAGCCATGCACCTGCTCGCGCCCGACCGGAAACTCGGCCCGGTTGCGCCAGACGGTGTCGTCCGTGTAGACGCCGACGACGCGGTCGGGGTCACGGCTGTTCCAGGCGTCTTCGGCCAGGCGCACTTTCTGCACGGCGCTCTCGTGCGTGAACGGAGGCAGCGGCGGCTTCATCAGTGCCGCCGGGCCGCCCGAAGGCGCTGATGCGCCCCCTCGGGGGGCAGCAAGTGGAGCGAGCGTAGGGGCTTCATCATCCGATCAGTAGGTCTTGTACGGCAGGAACTTGCCGCTCATGACGATGCTGACGCGGTCGCCGGCCGCGTTGGGCTCGCGCTGCAAGTCCATCTTGAAGTCGATGGCGCTCATGATGCCGTCGCCGAACTCCTCGTGGATCAGCTCTTTGAAGGTCGTGCCGTAGACGCTGATCAGCTCGTAGAAGCGGTAGATCAGCGGGTCGGTCGGCACCGACGTCGGCAGGCTGCCCTTGTAGGGCACGACCTTGAGCCACTGCGTCTCAGCCTCGGTCAGGTCGAACCACTTGGCGAGCTTGCCGGCCTGCTCGTCGTTGAAGGTCATCTGGCCCAGGCAGCCGGCGGTGACCCATTCCTTGGACAGGCCGATCTCCGTGGCCACATCGGCCCATTTGATGCCTTTGGCGACCTTGGTCGCGATGATCTTTTCGGTGACTTCGAGGCGGCTCATGCTTGGCTCCTGAGGGTGGTGAGTGAAGGTTCGAGGGCAATGACTTCGGCGGTCTGCATCAACCCCGGCCGGACTTCCGGCGGCTGCTCGGGCCCGCGGCCGTGCGACAGCGTGGCGCTGCGCTCCACGAGGAAGTCGACCAGATGGTTGCGGATGCGGTAGAACTGTGGGTCGTGATGCAGCGTGGCGCGCTGGCGATTGCGCGGCATGGTGTTGACGACGATCTCCGCCACGCGCGCTTGCGGGCCGTTGGCCATCAGCAGGATGCGGTCGGCGAGCAGGATCGCTTCGTCCACGTCGTGGGTGATCATGAAGACCGTCTGACGCGTGGTGGCGCAGATCTTCAGCAGCTCGTCCTGGATGGTGCCGCGCGTCAGCGCGTCCAGCGCGCCGAAGGGCTCGTCCAGCAGCAGCATGCGTGGCTCGATGGCGAAAGCGCGGGCAATGCCCACGCGCTGCTTCATGCCGCCGGAGAGCTGGCTGGGCTTCTTGTCCAGCGCGGACGTGAGGCCCACCAGCGCCACGTACTGCTGCACCTGCGCGTCCACCTCAGCGCGGCCCCAGTCCGGCCACTTGCTGCGCACCGCGAAGGCGATGTTCTGGCGCACGGTGAGCCAGGGCATCAGCGCATGGCCCTGGAAGACGACACCGCGCTCCAGCCCCGGGGCCACTACCTCGCGGTTGGCCATGAAGACGTGGCCGCTGCTGGCCTGCTCCAGGCCGGCCAGCACGTTGAGGATGGTCGTCTTGCCGCAGCCGCTGTGGCCGATGATGCAGACGAACTCACCCTCGGCCAGCGTGAAGTTGACGCCGTCGAACACGGTCGCGTCGCCATAGCGCTTGGCGAGCGCCTCAATGATCACCAGGGATTGGTCACTCATGTCGCGATCCCGTCTGAGCCCCGCTGCCAACGGCAGCCGGACTTCCAGCAGCAGCCGCAGAACTGGCTTTGCCGGGCCGCTGGCGGCGCCCCATGGAGGGGGAGCGGCATAGTTGCTTCGGAGGTGGGATATCAGTCCGCATAGGTCACCGCCTTCTGCGCGCGAGCGAAAAGAAGGTCCAGCGCCATGCCCACCAGGCCGATGACGAGGATGGCGAAGATGACGTTGGGCAGGCTGAGGTTGTTCCACTCGTTCCAGACGAAGTAGCCGATGCCGGTACCCCCCACCAGCATCTCGGCCGCCACGATGACCAGCCAGGCGATGCCCATGCTGATGCGCATGCCCGTCAGGATGGTGGGCGCCGCGGCGGGCAGGATGACCTCGAAGGCGCGGCGCAGCGGGCTCACCTCCAGCGTGCGTGCCACGTTCAACCACTCGCGCCGCACGCCGGCCACGCCGAAGGCCGTGTTGATCAGCATGGGCCACAGGCTGCAGATGAAGATGACGAAGATGCCGCTCGCGGCCGAGTCCTTGATGGTGTAAAGCGCCAGCGGCATCCAGGCCAGCGGCGAGATGGGCTTCAAGACCTGGATGAACGGGTCCAGCGCACGGTGGATCAGCGGACTCATGCCAATGACGAAGCCCAGCGGGATGGCGACCAGCGCCGCCAGCAGATAGCCCAGCCCCACGCGACCCAGCGAATAGGCCAGTTGCAGCGCGATGCCCTTGTCATTGGGCCCGCGGTCGTAGAAGGGCTCGGACAGGTGATGCGCCACCGTGCGGCCCATCTGCGGCAGCGTCGGGAAGCCGCTCTTCGCGGCAACTGGCGTGGCGTCCACCGGCTTGCCCATCAGTTGGGCGTACTCGATCTGCTCGGGCGTCATCGCCACCGCCGGCTTTGGTGCGGGCGCCGTACCCAGCGTGGCGAGGTGCCACACACCGAGCAGACAGCCCAACAGCAACAGCGACAGCAGGCCGGCGCGGAAGTTCAAGGAGCGCGGCATGGTCAGGTGCGCTTGATGGCGAAGCTGGCCACGTAGGCCTCCGGCTTGGTCGGGTCGAAGGCCTTGCCCATCACCTTGAAGCTCGGATAGCCGCCGGTCTTGTCCTCCGGCACTGCCATGTCCAGCGTCTTCATTTGCTTCTTCGCGTCCGTCAGCAGGAACACCTTCTCGGCGATCTGCTGGTAGTTCACGTCGCCCTTGAGATAGCCCCAGCGCTTCATCTGCGTCAGCATCCAAACGGCCATGCTCTGCCAGGGCATGGGGTCGAAGTCCGCGCGGTCGGGCACCACCTTCACGTTGCCCAGACCGTCGGCGAACTTGCCCGTCAGCACCTGGGCGACAACGGTCTCTGGCTGGTTCAGGTAGGCCTGCGGCGCGATGACCTTGGCGATCAGCTCGCGATTGCGTGCCTCGCGGGCCATGGCCGCCGCGGTCAGCACCGCGCGGTACAGCGCGATGAAGGTGTTGGGGTTCTTCTGGATGAACTCGCCGCTGGTGCCGAAGGCGCAGCAGGGGTGGCCGTTCCACAACTCCTTGGTGAGCAGATGGATGAAGCCCACCTCCTCAAACACCGCGCGCTGATTGAACGGGTCCGGGCCCAGGAAGCCGTCGATGTTGCCGGCGCGCAGGTTGGCCACCATCTCGGGCGGCGGCACCACGCGGATCTGGATGTCGCGGTCCGGGTCCAGGCCCGCTTCCGCCACGTAGTAGCGCAGCAGGAAGTTGTGCATGGAGTACTCGAACGGCACCGCGAATTTGAAGCCCTTCCAGTCCTTGGGGTCGCGCTTGTCCTTGTGCTTGACGCTCAGCGTGATGGCCTGGCCGTTGGTGTTCTGGATGGTGGCCACGTTCATCGGCGTGGCCGGCGCGCCCAGGCCCAGGCTGATGGCCAGCGGCATCGGCGACAGGAAGTGCGTCGCGTCGTACTCCTTGTTCAGCATCTTGTCGCGTATCAGCGCCCAGCCCGCCGTCTTCACGACCTCCACGTTCAGCCCCTGCTTGGCATAGAAGCCCAGCGGATGGGCCATGATCAGCGGCGTGGCGCACGTGATGGGAATGAAGCCGATCTTCAGGTCCTTCTTCTCCAGCGCACCTTTGGTGTCCTGGGCCATGGCCTGCAGTGACGCGATGGGCAGAACGCTGCCGATCGCCGCCATGGCCGTGTTGCGACCGACAGCCCTCAGGAAGCGGCGGCGCAGCGCGTCCTGCGGGAACAGCGCCTTCACCAGCGTGGCCTCCACGAAGCTGGCCGACGCGGCCTCGAAGTCCGCCGACCGAGCCCGGGTGCGCAACTCGGCCGCGGCGTGGTCAGCGGCACTGGCGTGCTGGCCGCAGGCGCAGTGCATCAGCAAGGGCCGGTCGGCGTCGTAGGGGTCGTGGGTCATCGAGTGCTCCTGAGTTGGAGCGACTCTAGGAAGGAGCGTGCCGCTGCGGGATCGTGGGAGCCGGGGACTTCTTGTAGGGCTGGCACTACGCATGCGTCTGTGCATGCCGGCGGCCCGCCACCAGCGCCTGGCCTGTCGACGCCAGCCTGCTGGGCAATGCCATGGCAGCGCCGCCCGATGTGCGCCCCGCCAGGACTATGCTGTCCTCTACACAAGGAGACATGCCGTGCACAACAACACGCTCCAACCCGCGTTCTTGAAGTCGCTCATGACCGCCGGGGCGAACCTCGAATTGGCTTACAACGATCTGGCGCCCCATGCCAATGACAGGATGGCTGCCGCCCTGGAACTCGCGAAGCACGCCCACGAGACGCAGCGCCAGCTCAGGTTCATTGCGATCAGCGCCGGTACGTCAGGCATCAAGCACCTGGCCGAGGTGGGCGCCGGCTTTGTGACCTTCTCTCTCGTGAACTGACCCGAGCTGGCACCCGGGGCCGGGGCTGACAGTGCCGGCGGCGCTCACGCCTTGCGGCTTGGCGTCGTGCTTCAGCACTTGTTGAGCGCCGGCTGTCGGCCAAGCAGTCGTTGACGACGGGCTGCCTCAAGGCACTCCAAGCTGGCGCTTGGTACTCGCGTTCTCGCGCAGCAGTCTCAACCACCAGGCCGCCGGCGCGCAGCCGGCGCGCAGCCGGCGCGCAGCCGGCGCGCAGCCGACGGGTAAGCGATGGGTAAGCGGCGGCCCAGGGATGCCCGCGTGGGTGTCGGGTCCCGGATGAATGGCTCCTCGGCGGAAGGCAAGCAATCCTCGTAGGCCCGGAGGTGCTGAGAGGTCCGCTGGCAGACTTGCACTCCCGGGGCCCGAGATGCTGATCAACTTGCACAAGAAAGCCCCGACCACGCCGGCCTCGGCCTTCGGCGCCCACTGCACACCGGCTGCCGGGCCGACGGGCCACCAACGGCCAGCCCTGCAGAACGATGGGCATCAAGGCGCTGTACACCTTTGACGATGAGATCACTGATGCATTCCTGGGGATTCCGCGCCCGCTTTCGACGCAACGCCTTCGGCTGGAAGGGCACCAAGCTGGCGATGGAGCGCATCCACGAAGCCCTTGTGGAGATCCGTGCGGTCGCCAGACTGGACCCCGCCACGGCAGCCGAGGGCGCCGTCCTGTTCCTGGAGAAGCTCTCCCCTGCCCTGACGCAGGTCGACAGCTCCTCGGGATCCCTTGGCAACGCCGCCTATGCAGCCTGCCGGGAACTCGTGCCGGTCATCGGCAATGCGCCCGTGGACACGGCCGTGCGGAGCAAGTGGCTCGCCCGTCTGTTCGAGGCCATCCAGGAGGACGACCCGCCCTACATCGAGCCTCTCGGTGACCACTGGGGCGACCTCTGCGCGACGCCCGAACTCGCATCCGCGTGGGCGGACCAGTTGTTGCCCACCCAGCGCAGCGTGCTGCGCGAACGCAAGCGCGGCACTTTTGCGTTCTTCGCCGGCACCAGCCTTTGCTACAGCGCCCTGTTCAAGGCCGGCCGCCATGAGGAGCTGCTGGCATTGCTGGCCATGGATCCACGCCCGATCTGGTCGTACCTGGTCTGGGGTGCCCGCGTGCTGGCGGCACGTGGCCAGGTCGACGACGCCATCGCCTACGTGCGCGACCGAGCGGGCAGCACCACCAGTCTGGAATCCATCGCCCGCTTCGCGGAGGATGCGCTGCTCAAGGCAGGCCGGCGCGCAGAAGCCTTCGACCAGTTCGCGCTGCTGGCCAACCAGGCCAACTCCAACCTGTCGACCTTCAGAGCGCTGGCGAAGAAATACCCCGAACTGGCGCCGGACAAGCTGCTGGGACACCTCATCGCGTCAACGCCCGGCGAGCCGGGCAAGTGGTTTGCTACCGCCAAGACGCTGAAGCTGTTCGACCGGGCGACGCAGCTCGCCTGGGCTTCACCCTGCGACCCCAAGACCCTGACGCGCGCTGCACGCGATCACCTGACCAAGCAGCCTGGCTTCGCGATGCAGGCTGCTCTTGCATCTCTGCACTGGATCGCGCTGGGCCACGGCTACGAGCTCTCTGGCCTGGATGTGCTCGAGGCTCATCGGCTGGCCCTCGAAGCTGCCAACGCCGCCCAGCAGACCCGCCAGGCACAGGACGTCATCGAACGCGTGCTGGCCCTCGATCGCCCGATGTCGGACTGGATGCGGCGCTCTCTCGGACTACCGGCACACACACCCGTGCCGTCACGTGTCTGAGCATCGCGCTGCCCTGTGACCGGTTCAGAAAGCACGGTGGGCCCTGCCCATCCCGTACAAAAGCCGCCACGTCATGGCGCAAGGGGCTGACTGCTGTGGCTTGCTGTCGGGCGCGATGCAAGACCAAGCACAGGAAGCCAAACGGTAGGTCCGTGAACGGCGATCGACGACGCGGGCAAATGATTCGTCAGGCCTTCTTGTTCCGCGGCATTGACCGATTTCCCCGTGGCCGGACGAAACGACGCCGGCTTAGGCCAGGCCACCCGTCGGCCGCCAGACCCCTCACGCGCCCTTCTTGACAGACTCCAGCAGCCTTACCTTCGCCACCTTGGGCAGCGCGTGGAACGCCACCAGCAGGTCTGCGGTCATGTCGTCGGCTTCATAGAAGTACGAGGCCGGCACGCCCAACACGGCTGCGATGCGCTCCATGAGTTCAAGCGTCGCAGTCCTGGCGCCGGTTTCGTATCGGTTCATCCGCGCGCTGGCGGATTCCGCCTCGAGTCCGGCCTCAAGGCCAAGTCTTTCCTGGGAGAGTCCGGCGCGCTGCCGAGCTTCCTTCAACCGCCGCCCAATGACCGACATGCACGCCTTGCGCAAAAACGCGAATCGTGTCGGGTCGAACGCCTCAAAATGCTACCGTTTTGGTAGTATTCGATCAGGCCGTCGATGATGAACAGCACCGACGTACAGCACCGAGCTGGAGGTTGAAGAGACCATGTCCAAGCCACTTGAGTCCAGAGTTAGTGCCTCAGGCAGTCAACATGCGGTGCCGCTCTCCCGGTCACTTTGCCGCCGGTATGTCTTCGCCGAGTTCAGATTCTTGAGCGTTCCCATTTGCGACGGCGATGCACTGACGTCCGCCCACTGGCGCTGGGCGCTCGGCGTGTTCCGACGAGATCAGTTCGAAGTGCTTGGCGCGTGGCCAGCTCACCACCCGCTTTGGCGTGTTGTCCGTGACTTGCACGAACGAGGCCTTGAGCATCTAAAGGCGGTCGAGGGGATCCGGGTCGAAGACTGGGCATCTCAGTATCCCGATCCGCCGCCTTGGCTGACGGCATGCGAGTCCAACGACACGAGCTCACCCGCCCTTTGCACTTTGGGTCCGCGGCGTCTTGCAGTCTTACAGTCCGCCAAGGCTTTGTCGACGCGCTTGCAGACCAGCCTCGAGCGCGCAATCAAGCGTCGGGCGCCGTTTGCGGACGAAGCAGCAGCCGAGGCCTTTCTTGCGAAGGCCCTTGAGAAAGCAGACCGCCGCTTCTATGAAGTGCCGAAGGCGAGGCTGCGCCGCGCCCGCACAGCCGGTACCGCATCGGGCGGCGGCGATGCCGCGAAGATCAGAGCCTGAGCGGCCATGAGACCGCTTCTCATCAGGAACTGGCGCGAGACACTGTCTCGCGTGCGAGCAGCGCTGATGCGCCGGGGTCGCAGCTCGCAGGACGCCGACGATCTCGTTCAGGAAGCCTGGATCCGGTTGGCCTGCTATGAAGGCGAGCAGCCTGTGGAGCGGCCCGAAGCCTTTCTGATGCGGATCGCACTTAATCTATCGATAGACGCGCATCGCACGGAGCAGACGCGCGGCGATCAGGTCCTCATGGATGACGTGGTCCTCGTCGACGTGGCCCCGACGGCAGATGCAACGTTGCTCGCCAAGGAACGGGTGGCCCGACTGAGCGAGGGTGTCGCTCGTCTCAGCGAGACAACGCGAGCTATCTTTCTGTCGCACCGCATCGACGGATTGCCTTACCGCGAGATCGCTCGCTCCCAGGGCATCAGCATCACGACGGTCCACAAGCACGTAGCCAAGGCCACACTACCGCTCACCACCTGGATGGAGGGTTGGTAGCAGCTGGCTCCTACATGTCGATCAAGGACTGGCTACCGTACGGCGGTCGGCGGCGCGCATCGCGCCCGATGCTGACGGGGCGGTTGGGGCGTTCGCGAAGGTCCTGCATAGCTGTGGCAAGGTGGGCGGTGGAGGAATGGTTGACGTATATGGAGGCGCTCCGGGTTTAAGGGGCAGAGGTCAACCACCCATGGGATCGCCGGTCTCGAGGGGAGATTTGCATCGACAACTTCATGTCGGCAGCTGCGGTGCAGAACCTTGACAAACTCAAGCGCCCGCGCAGTCAATACGGCCCCGATGCAACGATGGCGCTTGCGCTCAAACAAGCAGGCGTCCTCCGCCGAGTACATCGACAAGCACCTGGATGAGCCGGCGCTCATCTGGCGGCAGGCTGCTCCGATTGAGGTGGCGCCCGTTGCACTCGCACAGGTCCAGCGCCTGCGCCGCATTCAACGCCATCACACCCGGCAGCTGCCAGGCCAGTTGCTAGACCGCCGAGTCGTCGTCCAGGCGAGTGACGGCAGGCAGCTTCGTTGTGGCGAACTCGGCTTGCGGCTCGCGCGCCTGCAGGCACAGGCGGACGGCCGCCATGGCGCTGAGGTAGCGCCCCCAATCGTTACTGAGGCTCGCCGCGTGCTATGCGATGCAGCGTCACGCGCGACATGCCAGCCGCCTTGGCCGAGTCAGTGGCCGTCAACTTCTGCTGCTTGCGCTGAGTGCGGACGCGCTGGCACAGCGTCTCCAGCTGGGTCGCAACGGCGGGTGAAACTGGGGGCGCTTTGGCAGGTATTCGATTCTCATTTCAGTCAAATTGACAGCGATTGACCAGAATGAGGAACAAACCCTAGGCCATGGCGGCAGCCGGCGCCTTGCCTGCAATGATCATCGCCAACACTTCGTCCTCCGTCACGTCGGCGGTGCGGCACACCCCCACCAGACGGCCGTTCTTCATGACCGCGAGTCGGTGCGACAGCGCGAACACGTCTGGCATGTCGTGCGTGACCAGCAGGATGCCCACGCCCTCGGCGCTGAGGCGGCGGATCAGGTCGTGGACCATGGCCGTCTCGGCCGGGCCCAGGGCCGCGCAGGGCTCGTCCATGATGAGCACTCGGGCCTTGAACTGCAGCGCGCGGGCGATGGCCACCACCTGACGCTGGCCGCCCGACAAGGACACCACCGGGTCGGCGATGTTCTTGAAGTTGGGGTTGAGCCGCGCGAACAGCGGCACGGCGGCGGCGCGCATCGCCGCGTCGTCCAGCAGCCCAAAACGCGTGCGCAGCTCGCGGCCGAGGAAGAGGTTGGCGACCGAGTCGAGGTTGTCGGCCAGGGCCAGCTTCTGGTGGATGGTCTCGATGCCCGCCGCCCGCGAATCTGCGGGGCTGGCGAACTTCACGGGTTGGCCGCTGAGCAGCAGCTCACCGCCGTCGAACGGCAGCGCCCCCGCAATCATCTGCATCAGTGTGGACTTGCCAGCGCCGTTGTGGCCCAGCACGGCCAGCACCTCCCCGGGCGCCAGGCTCAGGGAGATGCCGTCGACCGCATGCACGCCGCCGAACGATTTGCGCGCCTGGCGCACTTCAAGCAACGCGCTCATTTCTGCACCACCCGGTCAAACACGACAGCTGCCACCAGCACCTGGCCAAGCACGACCATGCGCCAGCCAATGCCCACATCAGTCAGCAGCAGCCCGCTGTCGATGCTCTGGATGATGAGCGCGCCCAGCACCGTGCCACCCACGCTGCCGCTGCCACCCGCCAGGCTCACACCGCCGATGACGGCCGCCGCGATAACAGTCAGCTCCATGCCCGTGCCCATGGAGTTGGTGCCGGCGTTCAGGCGCGCCATCGCGACGACGGCGGCCAGTGCCACCAATGCGGCCAGCAGCAGGTTGAGCTGGATCATCACGCGCCTGACCGGGATGCCGGCCAGCCGTGCCGCGTCCGGGTTGCCGCCGATGGCGTAGACGTAGCGGCCGAAGCGGGTGTGCTTTGCGATGAAGCCCAGCACCAGCACCACCGCAGCCCAGATCACCAGCGGCAGCGGGAGCCCCTGGCCATGGTCCTGGCCTTCGATCTTGTAGGCGTTGAAGACTGCCACGCAAGCCAACACGGCCAGCGCCGCTAGGCCGCCCTTCAGCAGCTCATGCCGGATGTCACCCGGCACGCCGCCGGCCCGGGTCTGCGCGCGGCGCTGCACGAGCTGCCAGCCCCACAGCGCGGCTACAAGCACCAGGCCCAGCAGCCAGCTGCCCTGCTCGCCCAGCGATCCGTCAATGCCACCGCCCAGCGCCAGCAGCCAGGGCTCGCTGATCGGTTGGGTCTTGCCGTCGGCGATCAGGAAGGCCACGCCGCGCAGCGACACCAAGCCGCCCAGCGTGACGACGAAGGACGGGATGCCGATGACGGCCGACAGCCAGCCCTGGAACAGCCCGACCAGCAAGGCCAGACCCAGCCCTGCGAACAGCGAGGCCGCCACCGACCAGCCGTGCGTGTACTGCAGCCAGGCCATCAGCACGCCCACCGCACCCAGCAGCGAGCCGACGGCGAGGTCGATTTGGCGCGCCACGATGATGAGCGCCATGCCGCTGGCAACGATGCCGACGACCGCCGTCTGCTGCGCGATGTTGTAGAGGTTCTCGGCCGTCAGGAAGCTGCCGGTAAGCACGTGAAAGCCGATGGCAATGGCCACCAGCACGGCCGCCATGACGGCGAGCCGCTGGGTCTGTGCGCTCATGCGGCCTCCTACTTGCAGGCCGCCGGGGCCTTGGCCGGGTCCACACCCTTGCAGACCACGGCCTTGGGCACCCAGCCGGCGCTGATGACGTCACCCAGGTTGGCCTGCGTGATCGCCACCGGCGCGAGGAATTTGGCTTGCAAGCTGACCTTGCGTTCACCACCGGCCCAGGGCGCGGCACCGTCCACCTTCTGGCCGGCGGCCAGTTGCACGGCGGCGGCCGCAGCCTCCCTGCCGAGGGCGCGGGAGTCCTTCCACACCGACACCGTCTGCGTGCCCAGCGCGATGCGGTTCAGCGCCGCGTGGTCGGCGTCCTGGCCGCTGACCGGCACCCCCTTCACGCCACGGCCCGCCAGCGCGGCGATCGCGCCTCCCGCGGTGCCGTCGTTGCTGGCCACGACCGCGTCCACGCCGCCCTTCAGGCGGGTCAGGATCTGCTCCATGTTCTTCTGAGCCACCTCGGGCTTCCAGCCGTCGGTGTATTCCTCGGCGACGATCTTCACGTCGCCCTTCTTGACGGCGTCAGCCAGCGCGTCCTGTTGACCGGCACGCAAGAAGTCGGCGTTGGGGTCGCTGGGCGAGCCCTTGATCATCACGTAGCGGCCCTGGGGCTTGGCGGCCAGCACGGCCCTGGCCTGCAGGCGGCCAACCTCGCGGTTGTCAAAGGTTAGGTAGAAGACCTCGGGGGCCTCGATGAGGCGGTCGTAGGCCAGTACCGGCACCTTGCGGGCCTTGGCCTTGTTAAGCGCCGGCTGGATGGCGTCCTTGTCCATGGCCAGGATGATGAGCACCTTGGCGCCCTTGGCGAGCAGCGACTCGACGTCGCCGATCTGCTTCTCCGGCGAGCCGCCGGCGTCGGCCGACACGTAGCTGGCGCCCAGGCGGGCCAGTTCGGCCTTGATGGCGGTCTCATCGGTCTTCCAGCGTTCCTCCTGAAAGTTGGACCAGCTCACGCCCACCACCGGGCCGGCAGCCAACGCTGTCATCGAGGCCAGCGACCCCATCAACAGCGTCGCCGCTGCCCACATCTTCTGCATCCGCATCTTGTCTCCAACGCCCGTTCTGTCGTGGGCCGCGGATTCTAGGAACGCAGGCAACAAAAAAGCGACCCTCTCGGGTCGCCTTTCATCGGCTTGAAACCGCTTTGTTTCAGCGGGCGGCCATCGCGGAGGCGCGGCGCACGATCGGGGCAGGGAAATCACCCAGTTCGCGGGCGGCGTTCTC
>JACPYV010000186.1 GCA_016195825.1 Burkholderiales bacterium
AGCTCGTCGCGGACCACGGTCAGGTCGACGTGGGCGATGAAATCGGTCAGCTCGGCGATGCCGGCTTTGACGGGCGTCACCAGCGCGTCGTGGACGATGGCGTTGACCTTGTTGCGGACCGCGTCGGCCAGCGGCTGGATGAGGGCGGCGACCTGGGTCGGGTTGAACACGGCCAGGATGTCCGCCAGCACGCTGGCCGCGTCACGACCCGCCAAGTTGATGCCGAATCGGCGCGCGAGGGCCTGCAGACGGTCACTGACCAGGTTGAAGGGCCGCAGGGAGTCGCGCAGCCCCTTGGCCGCGGCCGGCACCTCGCCGAAGGCCGAGCCCTGCTTGGTGATGACGGCGGCGAGGGCGGTCGACAGGGCGCTGTCGTAGCCCGGGCGGTTGCTGATCGCCGGTGCGAGCACGTCCATCGGCGACAGCGCCGTGTGGGGCTCCAGCCGTAGTCGCAGCGGGCTGGCGGCCGGCAGCGCGGCTATGGCCTGTGCCAACGCCCGGTGAAAGCCCATGGCCCCCGCGGCAGTGGCCGTGATGTCTATACCGGCGAGCGCGTCGCGGGTCGCCTCGAGCCGCGTCTGGGCCGTGCCGAGCAGGGCGTGCAGGTCGCCCGGCCCGTCGGCACCGCCTATCCAGGCGGAGACCGCGCGGAACGACGCCGGCCGCGTCGGCATGGCCTCCTTGAGCAGCGCCGCCACGACAGAGCCGACGAGACTGCCCTCGCCGTCGCTGCGCATGCTGGCAAGAAAGGCGTCGTAGGACGCCTGCAGCCGCGGCAGCAGCTGGCTGGGGTCGAACGCGGCCATCTGCTCGTCGAAGCGACCGGCGAGCTGGTCGATCTGATCGACCCAGTGGTCTATGCCGGTGGCGTCGATCACCGCCTGGCGGACGCCGGCGACCCGCTCTACCACGGGTGCGATCAGGACGGCCGGGTTGAATTCGTCAAAGCGGGCGAGGATGTCGTCGAACACCTGCTGGACGCTGCCCAAGACGCGCTGGCGCACATCGAACTGGCGCAGCTGGCCTTGCACGCCTGCGATCGCCTCGGCGACCGGGGCGAGTACGGTGTCGGGGTCGATCGCCAGCAGGCGGTCGACCAGCGGCTGAAAGAACTGGGCCTCCCAGTCGCGCACATGCTGGGTGGGGTCGATGCCGCGCAGGAAGTCGATGAGCTGGGTGTATAGCGCCTGGATCTCGGCGAGCACGTCGGTATCGAGCTCATCGAGGATCTGGTCCAGCGCCTGCACGAGGACCTGGCGGACCTGCTTGTCGAAATCGACGGCCTGCAGCTTCTGCACGGCCTCGTCGAGGTCGGCCTTGGCACTGTCGGGCAGCATGCCCAGCGGCACATTGGCGATGATGTCGGCCGCGGTGTTGCTGATGTCGGCAGCGGTCTGGAAATAGGGCTCGAGCCGGACGGTCTGCAGCGTCGAGGCGACACCCTGCACGCCGCTGCGCAACTGGCCGAGCACCGCGTCCAGTGGCACCGCGGCCAGCGCGGCGACCACGCTGTCGAAGGCGTCTTTGATGCCTTGCGCACCGCTGAGGATGGCGGTCTTCAGCTCGTTGATGCCGTTCGCAATCGTGCCCATCGCGGCCTGCAGGCCTCCCAGCGCTGCACTCAACAGCTGGTCCAGCGCCTCGATGGCATCGACCACCGGTGCGAGCGCGGTCTGGATGGCATCGGCCACCGGGCGCAGATCGAGCGTGGCGATCAGGCTGCGCACGGCCTCGAAGGCGCTGCGAATGCCGCCGACGACGGTGTCGAGCATCTGGTTGATCTGATGGACGACCGAGACCACGGCGTTGATCGCACCCGTGACCGGTGCCGTGATCCTTCCGGCATCAATCGCGCTGATGGCCGCCGCCGCATCCACCATCAGCGCCTGAACCGCAGCCAGCGCTTGCGCCAAGCCGGGCACGTCGGCGCCGAAGTTGGCCGGGAAATGCAGGTCCACCCAGGCCGACAGCTCTTCGGCGCTGGCGCGGATGGGGTCCTGGCCAGTTGAGACCAGCACCTGCGTTGCGGCATCCATTGCCGTCGTGCGGGCGGGCAGGTCGGCCTGGAGCAGGGCGGCTTCGCCAAAGGCCAGGCCGCGCTCGAGCGCCGTGGCGAAGGCCTGCAGGTCGCCAGCGTAGCGGCCAGTCTCGACGGCGAGGGTGTCGGCCAGCGCAGCGTTGGTAGGGTCGGCCGCGGCGATGCGGGCGATCAGGCCGCTGTTGGCCGCCCAGGCCGCGACACGGTCGCGCCGGCTGCGCAACAGGTCGCCATCGGCGAGCCCGGCCACGGCGGCGGAGGCCTCGCCGATGCGTTGTGCTTCGCTGTGCAAGGCCATCAGCCCCCCGAGCAGGCGGACCAGGGCCGTCGCCGCTGCGCCGTGGCGGCCCGCGGCGCCGAGGGCCGCGGTGTCCGTGCCAGGCGCGATCAGGTGCACCAGGTCGAGCGCGATGCCGACTGTCGCGTCGTCCTGCAGCGCGGTGATGGACGAGATGGCGCCCATCGCGCCGTCCAACCCGTGGCCGGCGGTGTCGTCGCCGGCCATGGTGCGCAGGCGGGCCAGCAGGCCGCCCGCGTCGGCCCCCGACAGGCGCTCGAACTGGCCCACCAGGCTGTCCAGCGGGCCCAGCAGCGCAGCGCCCGCTGGCAACCCACCCAGCCCGCTGGCGCCGGTCTCGGCAAGCCGGCCGGCGGCGGAAGTCAATGCACCGAGGTCGAAATCGCCGATACGACCGGTGATCGGCCCGAAGCCGCTGATGTCGATGGCGGGCAGCGACGGCTGGAAACTGTTCATCGGGCCGCCGACGCTGCCGGCTGCGACGGCGAAGTTGAAGCCGCCGGCCGAGAAGGCGCTGCCGAGGGATTCGACCAGGGCCATGTCAAGCCAGTGTGGATTTGAGGCCGGCCAGCAGGTCTTTCAGCGGCGCGGTCGCGGATTTCACCGCGTCGAGCGCTGGAAGGACGGGTGCGACCGGGTCGCCTAGATCCGGCACGACGCCCAGCAGGTCGGGCAGTTCCAGGCCGTCAAGACCGAGCGCGGCGAGCAGGTCGAGGTCGGCATCGAGGCCGGCACCCAGCTCGTCGATGGGCGTGGGCGGCTCGGGCGGCTCGACATATTGCCGCAGCACCAGCCGGTACTGGAAGGCGCCCGCCCACTCGTTGTGCTCGCTGACTTCGAGCGCCTCGATCAGCACTTGGTCGAGCTGGGTGGCCGAGGTGATGTCGGCAACGAAGGCGAGTGGGTCGCCCGCTTGGTAGCGCTGCCGGATTTCGGACAGGAAGCCGTCACGGGCGTCGTCGCCCTGCAGTGAGCCGACGATCTCGACGGCGAGGCTGTCATGGCCCAGATCCTGCTGCAATTCGCCGGCCAGACCCGGCACGCTGAATCGCGAAAGCCGGCGGCGCTCGACGGCGTGAATCCGCTCGATGCGAGGCATCTCGTAGTCGCCGAGCATGGGCCGGATGATCATGCGAACGTCAGCCTCCGCTGAACCCAGCGCCGGTGGCGCTGGCGCGAGTCAATGCCGGACCCGCACGGGCTTGCCATCAGCCGCCTCAACAGCCCGGGCGTTTGCGAATGGCCAGATCAGCGTACAGCGCATCGGTGGTCGAGGCGCATCCCTATGTCAGCTCGGTTACCTGATTCGATGAACGTTTCTCAAGAAAATCAATGAGTTAGCGGTTCTGGCTGTTGACGCGTTCAACGTTAATGGGACAAGCTTTCAACGAGTTTGGTAGCCCACTGGCAGGCACAAAGCGAAGCTGAAGAGGACTTGCGGTCAGTCGAGTTCATCACGGACATCCGCCGGACGAGGTCCGCAACGCTGACCATGACCGGTGCGTTATCCGCTTGCGAGGCGAGAACCCGCAAGCCTGGCTGAACCCAGACGCGAACAATGTGCCCCAGCAGCAAGCCATCCGCGACGACCGGGAGCGGCCGCACTGCCAACACTATCTCGAAGCAGCGTGACTGACCCAACCGACATCACGGTCAGTAGGCATCGACTCGGGAGGCGGCGGCACGTTACGCATGTCAGTGGATTCGCCTTCTCATTGAGCGCGATAGACCTTTTTGCTCCAGATTCCGATGGTCAAAGCAGTAGAGCCTCGAGGCTTGGCAACGAAGGCAAACGGATTGCTGCTTTCGGCTGCAGGCCGCGCAATAGCGAACGCCGCACACATCACAACCGGCCAAGTCGTCTGAATGCAGGAAGACATAGGGGCAGGTTCGCTGCTCACGAGGACGCAGCGTCAAGGTCACGCGGCAAGTGCGCAGCAGTAAGCGGTCATGCAGGTCGCGCTTGGTCATGGATGCAATCGCGGCCCGCTGCCTTCGCCTGCGCGCACGCCAGCCCGGCCGCATTCAAGCGTTGTTCGATGCCCCCGCCGCTTGCGTCAACATGAGCGATGCCCACCGAGACCGTGAGTAGCGCGCGGTCCGGCGGTGCGATGAGCCCAGCAGGACCTGCCTGCAGGCGAATCTGCTGCCGTTCTGACACGAAGGCTTCTCGAACGGACCTCTGAAGACTCGTGGCAACGAGGTCTGCCTGGTCGTGCGGCAAGACCACGGCGAACTCATCGCCTGCAACTCTGGCGACAAAGGCGGGAGACGCTGCGGCGGCAATCATGTGTGCTATTTCGACCAGGATGCGGTCACTGTCTTCGTGACCAAGCGAGCCCAGCGCGAAGGCAAAGTGGTCGATATCCACCAGCAGCGTCGCACTGGGCAAGGGCTGAACCTGAGCGAGATGTTCCGCAAGGCCGCGTCGATTTGGCAGACCGGTCAGTGCGTCAAGAAGTGTTGAGTTCATCGTGTCGATTCTGGCCGGCTGAGTCCGACGTCAAAGGCCTCGCGACTCCAAGCATCTCAAATGCCCAGGCTTGCCAACTCGCTGCGTCGAGCGTGTCGGTAACCGCGCCACCTCCGCTATTGGCGGCTCCATATCGAGATGCGGACTCCCGCCGGCTGCGACCAACCCGATGCTCAGACGCTGCGGCTCGCTGGTGCCTGCGGCGAACTCGGTGTCGAGGAAGAGTCGCAGGAGCATGGCGGTTGGATTCCGGCTGGTGCCCTGCGGGCGGTATTTGGGGCAGGGCGGTCATCCTGCTGCGCATGCTCAAGAGGATTCATGAACCTGCGGGGGAGGGACTCTTGAGTTCCTGATGGCTATCGCCCTTCTGCGCCTGCTTCTGGCAACCGCTTGAGGAGCACATTCGTAAGGCAGCAGATCTCAATGGTGAGAAGGAGCGAAAACTTCCGGCACTAGGGCATCAGCGCCTTCGCAATCTGGCCCAGGGTCTTCAAGGCTCCTTGGACCTTCTCATTGTCGGGGTGACCAAAGTTGAGCCTCAGGTGATGGGTGAACCGGTGGTCGGCCGAGAACCGCGACCAGCGCGCCGGCACCGTGCGCTTTGCGCCGGCCGCGCAACAGCCCGGCGGCATCGCCGTGTCGCTGCAGACCTTCGGCCCCAACACCGTGCTCACGCGCGGCAAGC
>JACPYV010000187.1 GCA_016195825.1 Burkholderiales bacterium
GAGCGTCACCGTCGCCGCGACCAAGGTCTATGCCGTGGCAGCGCCGGCCGGGCGCGGGGCGCTGTGCAGGGACTGGCTGAAGCGCTGGCTCGGCCGCCGCTCAGCCTGAGCGCCTCACTCCTTGACCCAGGAGAAGCCGCCACCGCCCTTCTTGGGTGAATTGGCACGCGTGCGCAGCACTGCGTCGAAGCCGCTCCTGCCGCCATTCCAGATCGCCGTCAGCAGGCTGACGACGTCCTCGCGGCTGTAGGGATCGAGGTCGGGGCGGAACTGCTTGATCGCCGCGGCCAGCATGTCGCGCGGCAGCTCCTGGTGCGTGGCCAGCACGACGAACATCGCCGCATGCAGGTCGGGCCAAGCTGCGCACAATGCCTGGATGCGCCGCAGCGCCTCGGGCGGCGCCGGCCGGTGGCCGGGCAGCAGCCAGTCCAGCGGGTCGACGTCATCGTCGCGGGCGACATCGTCCATCGCTTGTCTCCTGTGTTTTTTGCAGATTTCACACGGCGCAGCGCCGATGTCAATCATTTATGGCCAGAAGACTGCGCAAATCGGCACGCTGAAGGCAATTGAATGCATGCTGACGCCTCCGTCATGCGGCAAACTTCGCGGTTGCTCTCGAGCCCACCGCCGCCATGCAGCCCAAGACCCTCGCCCTCATCGACGACGATGCCGAGTACTCTGAATTCCTGGCCCAGTTCCTTCAGGAACAGGGCATCGTGGTCAGCCGTTTCGACGACAGCAATGCGTTGCTGGCCGCGCCCGACGCGTTCTCGTTCGACTTTTACCTCGTCGACCTGATGCTGCCGGGCGTGAACGGCGTAGAGCTCATCAAGATTCTGCGCCGCCGCACGGATGCGGGCGTGGTCGTCGTCTCAGGCCGCCTGGGCCCCGAGGTGTTCCGCGAGGTCATCACCGCCGGAGCCGACATGTACCTGGTCAAGCCGGTGCAGTTCGAACAGGTATCACTGGCCATTGCGGCCGTGCAGCGCCGCGTGGCCAAGCCGTCGACGGCGGACGCAGTCTGGAAGCTGGACCGCGCCAGCGGTGAACTGGTCGTGCCTGATGGCACGCGCATCCAGCTCAGCGAGGCGGACCGCCAGCTGCTGGAATGCTTCGCCGCAGCCAACGGCGAGCCCGTCACGCGCGAGGCGCTGCTGAACAAGCTGGGCCGCGAGCTGCCCGAGGGCGAAGCCGACGATGGCCTGTCGGCCACCATCTACCGGCTGCGCCGACGCATCGAGCGGGCCACGCCCACGCTGGTGCCGTTGCAGAGCAAGTCGCGCGTGGGCTATGTGTTCCGCGCGCCGCTGCAGCTGATCTAGGGCCTGTCGACGCTGCGACGAAACACGCCGCTGCCCAGCCGCGTCAGCCCCGCCGCCTCGACCAGCCCCTGCTCCGCTGCGCCGACCAGGAACAGCCCGCCCGGCTGCAGCTTCGCCAGCGCATGCGCGACGACTACGCGCCGCGTCGGCGCGTCGAAATAGAGCAGCAGTCGACGCAGCAGCACGGCGTCAAAGCGCTCGTCCGCCACCAGCGGCTGGCGCGCATCGTGGCGGGCAAAGCGCACGCGCTCGCGCAGGCCCGGCTGCATTTGCACCAGGCCCGTCGACAGCGCGCCCGCCAGCGCGTGGTGGCGCAGGCGCTCGGGCGCCAGCCGTGGCTCAGCGTACACACCCTCGATGGCGCTGCGCAGGCGCGGTTCGCTGACGTCGGTGCCCAGCACCGCCCAGTCGGCGCCGATGCGCCCGGCGCTCTGCAGGTCGCTGAGCAGCATGGCCAGGCCGTAGGCCTCCTCGCCGCAGGCGGTGGCCGCGCTCCACAGGCGCAACCGTGCCGGCCGCAGGCGGCTGAACTCGGATTCCAGCAGCTCAAACTGCGCCGGCTCGCGGAAGAAGTCTGTCTCCGGCGTCGTCAGCATCGCCAGGGCCACCGCCAGCTCGGCGCCGCCCTCGTCCAGCAGCGCGGCGTAGGCGTCGAAACCGGTCAGCCCGAGGCGGCGCAGCCGCGGCGTCAGCCGCGCCACTACGCGTGCGCCGCTGGTGGCTGGCAGGATGAGCCCCACCGACCGGCGCAGGCGGTCAACGAGGCGCTGCCAGCCCGCATCGCTGGGCGGCGTCAGGGTGAAAAGAGGGACAGCATCGGACATGCACCCAGCCTAGGTGCCGGGCGGCGGGCACGCTGCCGGGAGTTCTTGACCGCCGCTGTCGGGCGGCCATGAGCGCCCCCGCACAACCCGGGCAGGGTGTGACTCAGTTCACGTCGTCCACCGTCTTCAGCACCACGGCGTTGCGGCCTCCGCGCTTGGCCTCGTACAGCGCCGCGTCGGTGCGGTCGATCAGCGGACGCATGTCGGCGTCGTCCGGCGAGGCCAGGCTCACGCCGACGCTGACCGTCACATGGCCCACTTCCGGGAAGCTGGCCGCCGCAACGGACGTGCGTATCTTCTCGGCCGCCATCAGCGCCTCCAGCGGCCCGGCCAACTCGGGCAGCAGCACGGCGAACTCCTCGCCACCGAAGCGCGCCACCACATCGGTAACCCGCACCGAGGCCTGCAGCATCTGCGCGAGCTGGCGCAGCACGGCATCGCCGACCGGGTGGCCGAACTGGTCGTTGACGCGCTTGAAATGGTCCACGTCGATCAGCAGCAGGCCATGCACGCGGCCGTTCTGGCGGCCGTAGCGGTGGTCCAGCGCCTGGGCCTCGGTCAGCCGCGCGTCCAGGCTGCGGCGGTTGTGCAGGCCGGTCAACGGGTCGCGCGTCGCCAGGTGCGCCAGCGCCGCATTGGCCGACTGCAGCTCGGCGGTGCGCTCCTGGACCTGGGTCTCCAGCGTCGCGTTCGCCTGCTGCAGCTCGTGCTCGGTATCCAGCAGCGAGCGCGCCATGGAATGCATCGCCTGGCTGAGGCGGGCCAGCTCCTGAGCCCCGGGCTTGGCGGGAAAGTCGGGGATGCGGCGTTCGCTCTCGACGCGTTCGGCGATGCGCGCCAGCTGCTCGACGGGCCGGCTGATGCGCCGCGCCAGCAGCAGCGCGGCCAGCGTCAGCGCCGCGGCGGCCAGTGCTCCCAGCAGCACCAGCTCGCGCGCCAGGTCGCGCACCGGGCGCAGCGCCAGCTCCAGCGGCTGGCGGGCCACAATGCGCCAGCCCAGCGCAACGCTGGTGTGCGCCTGCAATGTGGCCTCGCTGGTCAGGTAGGTCTTGCCGTCGAACACCAGCTCGCCGTCGAAGTGGTCGTTGGCCACTTTGGGCAGCACGTTGGCGCCGGCCGCCTGCGCCAGCTTCAGCGCCTCCGGGTAGAGCACGCGGCCCTGGCGGTCGATGATGAGGGCATCGATGCCGCTGCCCGGTTGCTGGCGGCGCGCGGCACCGTCGACGAGGCCGGTGACCCAACGCCAGTGGGCGTGCGCGCCGACGACGCCGCGCAGCCGGCCCTCGGTGTCGCGGATGGGCGCGGCGAAGTCGATGAAGCGCGTCGGCTCGCCATTGGGCTGGGCCGGCAGCATGGTGGCCAGCAGCTTGGCCTCATGCACGTCGCCCACGTAGACGCGCTCCCGCGCAGCGATAAACCACTCCCGCTGCGCCACGGACCGGCCGGTCAGCATGCCGCCCGTGGCCTGCAGCACGGTGCCGTCCGGGGCTGCCACGCCCAGCCAGGCGAACTCGTCGTGCAGCGCCGCGCGGCGGTCCAGTGCGCCGCGCACAAGCGCCGAATCCAGCGTCCCCTCCACCATATAGGGGGCCACGCTGAGCAACTCGATCTCCCGCTCGCGGTTGCGCAGCTCGGTGGCCAACAGTTCCGCGGCGGACTCGGCCGTCGCGTGCACGGCAGCCTGCTGCGCCCTGTAGAGCTCGTCGGTCGCCAGGTTGCCGAGGTAGCCACCCACCAGGCTCAGGATGGCCAGCGCAAGACCGCCCAGCACCAGGCTGAGCTGGCCGCGCAGGCTGGGCAGGCGCTTGGGGGTGGGGGAGGCATCGGCAGGCTTGTTCATCGGACGATTGAAAGCGTTGGGCGGCCAGTAGCCCGGCAGTCTAGGGCCTGACCATCCCAGGGGAATTCCGACAAAAGACCCGCACCGCGCTCAGCCAGCCTGCGGCAGGGTCAGTCGCATGACCGTGCCCAGCGGCCCGGTGCGCAGCAACTCGGCACTGCCGCCATGCAGGTCCATCACGCGGCGCACGATGTACAGGCCCAGCCCGTGGGCAGACTCATGCCCGCCGCCGCGCGCGCCGCGCGTGAACAGCCGCTGCAGCAGCTCGCGCGGGATGCCGGGTCCGGCGTCCGCCACCTCGAACTGCAGCGCCGCCGGCTCGTCGAAATCCATCACATGCAGCGTCACAGGGCTCAACCCCGGCGCGTACTTGAGCGCGTTGGACAGCAGGTTGCGCAGCGCCAGCCGTAGCAGGCTCATGTCCATCAGCGCCGTGCGCGTGGCCGTGTGGCGGTGCACGACGATGCGGTCGCGCTGTTCGCGCGGCAAGTCGGCGATGGTCACGGCGATCAGCGTGTCGATGTCGGTGTCCAGCCGCGCGACGCGCCCGCCGCCGGCCAGCAGACTGGCCGCTGCCAGCGTGTTGTCCACGCCGGCCAGCACCTGCCCCAGCACCGCCTGAGCGCGCGTCAGCCGCTCCTGCGCCTGGCGCTCGCCGCGGCCAGCCAGGCTGGCGGTGGCGCTCTGCAACGCGGCGCTGGCGTTGTTCAGCGGCTGGCGCACCTCGTGGGCCAGCACATCCAGCATGTCCGAGCGCTCGCGCAGCAGCTGGTCCAGCTCCTGCACATGGCGCTCGGTCTGTCGGCGCATCTGCTGCTCCTGGGCCAGTTCGGCGCGGCGATGCAACTCCTCGGTGATGTCGTCCACCAGCGCCAGCGCACGCAGCGGCCGGCCCACGGCGTCGAATTCGGCCACCGCCGAGACCAGGGCGTCGCGCAGCCGGCCGTCGGCGCAAATCAGCTGCACCGGGCAGGCGTCGACGTGGCCGTCGCGCCACATCGCCGGGCGGTAGATCTCACGCACCTGCTGGGAGGACTCCGGCGTTAGGAAGTCGTCCATCAGGCGGCCGATGACCTGCTCGCGTCGGTAGCCCAGCCGCTCCAGCCACCGGTCCGACACGCTGAGCAGGCGCCCATCCGCGTCCACGGAGTGCATCAGCGCCGGCGTCGACTCGTACAGCGCGCGCAGCCGCTGGCGGCTGTGCTCCAGCTCAACGGCAGCGCGGTGGTGTTCCGTGACGTCCTGGAAGGCGCCGATGAGCCGCACCGGCACGCCATCCTGCCAGTCGACCTGACCCTGGGACAGCACCCAGATCTCACGGCCCTTGGCGGTGACCAGCGGCAGCTCCAGCGCGCATGCCTCGCCATGACGGATGCCGCGCTGCACGGCAGCGCTGATGGCGGCACGCGCCTCGGGCTGGTAGTAGCCGATGGCCTCCTCCAGCGTCGGCCGGTGGCCGGGCTCGAGATCGTGGATGCGACAGGTCTGGTCGCTCCAGACCACCGCCTGCGTCTGCAGGTCCAGGCTCCAGCCACCCACGCCGGCGACGCGGCCTGTGCGGTCCAGCAGCGCCTGACTCTCGCGCAGCTCGCGCTCGGCGGTGAGCTTGTCGGTCACGTCTTCGGCAATGCCGACGAAGCCGGTCAGCACGCCTTCGGGCGTCAGCAATGGCCGGGCGCGCGCCCAGACCTGGCGCGGCCCTGCGCCTGGCGGGTTGCCGGGGCGGTTCACCCGGTAGCGCATCTCGAACGGCTGGCGCCTCTCGACACAGCTCCGCCAGTGCCCCCGCACCGAGGCCGCATCATCGGCGGCCAGCGTGGCTGCCCAGCCGTCGCCCAGTGCGGCCAGGGGCGCGATGCCGTAGATGCTCTGCCAGACCGGGTTGGTGTAAATACACAGGCCGGCCGCGTCGGTGCGGAAGATGCCCAGCGGTGCCGTCTCGGCCAGCACCCGAAACGGCTGCTCGGCCACCGCCGTGTCGACCCGGGCCAGCGCGCGCTCGCGCATCATCAGCGCCTCGGCGGCGGCGTCGGCCAGGCGCATCAGCGCCTCACGCTGGGCGTCGCTGAGCTCGCGCGGCCGGTAGTCCACGACGCACAGCGTGCCCGGGTGGCTGCCGTCGTCCAGGCGTATGGGGACCCCGGCATAGAAGCGCAGCGGCGGCTGGGCCCGCACGTCGGGGTGGTCGAAGAAGCGGCCGTCCAGTCGCGCATCCTTGACTTCGAAAAGCCCGTCTGCCAGTAGCGTATGGGCGCAGAAGGTCTGCGCGCGCGGCGTCTCATTGCGGTCGAAGCCGACGGCGGCCTTGAACCACTGGCGGCGCTCGTCCAGCAGCCCGAGCAGTGCCACCGGCGTGCCGCAAATCTGCGCGGCCAGCGCCGTCAGGTGGTCGAACAGCGGCTCGGGCTCGGTGTCCATAACGGCCAGCGCCGCCAGGCGGGCTAGGCGGCGGTCTTCGTCGGGCGGCAGGTCGGGGATCACCATGACCAGAAGCTTAGGGCAAGGCATGGGGCAAGATGCCGACATGCAAGAGGATGACGTCGACCGTTTGATCGCCCGCGTCAACGCCGGCGAGCCCGGCGCGCAGGACGCGCTGTTCGCCACTGCCTACCCGGCCCTGCGCGAGCTGGCGCGCACGCGCCTGCGCGACGGCGGTGGCCATGCCGGCGGCCTGCACACGACGCAGTTGGTCCACGAAAGCTACCTGCGCCTGGCGCGCAGCACGCGGCTGCGGCCCGAGAGCCGGCAGGCCTTCTTCGCCCATGCGGCCCGGGTCATGCGCGAGGTCATCGTCGACACGCTGCGCCAGCCCCGCGACGGCGACGCGCCGGCGCTGGACACCCACATCGGGGTCGAGCTGCCCTCTGACGCCGACGAGGTGCTGCGTGTGCACGAGGCGCTGGCCGCGCTGCAGGCGGCCGAGCCCCGGCTGGCCCAGGTCGTGGAGATGCGCTACTTCGGCGGCTACACCGAGATCGAGATCGGCGAGGCGCTGGGTCTGACCGAGCGCACCGTGCGGCGCGACTGGGAGAAGGCCCGCATCCTGCTTCTGGCCTTGTTGCGCTGACATGACGCTTGACATCGCCCTGCTGACGCGCCTCAGTGCCCTGCTCGACGAGGTGCTGGACCTGCCGCCCGGCGAGCGCCCGGCCTGGCTGGCCCGGCAGCCGGCCGAGCTGCGCGAGGAGCTGACACAGATGCTGGCCGACCAGGAGCGCCTGGCCGCCGGCGCGATGGCCACGCTGCCGCGGCTGGCCAGCGAACTGCCCAGCGCCCACACCGGCGAGCAGGTCGGTCCCTACCGGCTCATCCAGGAGATCGGCCAGGGCGGCATGGGCTCGGTCTGGCTGGCCGAGCGAGCCGACGGCGCCTACGACCGCCGCGTTGCGCTCAAGCTGCCGCGGCGCGCCTGGAGCGAAGCGCTGGCCACGCGGCTGGAGCGCGAACAGCGCATCAGCGCGCGGCTGGAGCATGCCCACATCGCCCGCATGTACGACGCCGGCCGCGATGCCCAGGGGCGGCCCTTCATCGCGATGGAGTTCGTCGCCGGTCAGCCCATCGACGACCACGTCAAGTCGCACAGGCTGGACCTGCGCGCCACACTGACCCTGATGCTGCAGGTGCTGGGCGCCGTGGCCTATGCCCATGCCCAGGGCGTCATCCACCGCGACCTCAAGCCCAGCAACGTGCTCGTGGCCGCCGACGGCACACCGCGCCTGCTGGACTTCGGCATCGCCGAGCTGCTGGGCGACGCCGGCGGCGACGCGGCCCACACGCCACGCCACGCGGCGCCCGAACAGGTCGAGGGCAGCCGTGCGGATGCGCGTTCCGACGTCTACAGCCTGGGCGTCATGCTGCATCAACTGCTCACCGGCCGGCTGCCGCTGTCCGGCGATGCCCCGGCGCTGCCTGCAAGCATCCCGCAGCCGGCGCGCAACGAGCTGCAGGCCATCTTGGCCCGCGCGCTACAAGCCGAGCCCGCCGACCGCTACGGCAGCGTCGCGGAGTTCGCGTCCGACCTGCAGGCTCACAAGGACGGCCGCCCGATCATGGCGCTGCCGGACAGCGGTTGGCGCTCGCTGCGCCGGCTGCTGCGCCTGTACCGACCCTGGGCCTGGGCCGGCGGCATCGCGCTGCTGGCGCTGACCGTAGGCATCGGCGTGGCCTGGCGCCAGGCGGCGCTGGCTTGGGACGCCGTGCACCGCGAGGAGGCCGCGCGCAGCCTGGTGGGCGACGTGGTGCGCGCCAGCACCAGCGACCAGGACGGCGGCGCGCAAGGCCTGTTCCAGCGCAGCACCGAGCTGATCGAGCAGCGCTTTGCCGAGCAGCCCCGGCAGCGCGCCGAGCTGTACGGCGCCGTCGGCGCAGTGCTGGGCCGCATGGGCGCCTTCCGCCTAGCCTCCGACATCGGCGCGCGCCAGATCGACGCGTTGACGCAGGCCCAGGCCGCGGCGCCCCAACTGGCCCAGGCCCGGCAGGCGCTGGCACGCACGCTGCTGGACGCGCGCGACCCGCTGGCCGCCGAACAGCAGGCCCGGGCCGCCCTGCAGGCCGAGCCCGGCATGGCGGCGCGCATCCTGCTGGCGCGCGCGTTGGTGCGGCGGCAGTCCGTGCCCGAGGCCCAGGCCGTCGTGCAGGACATCGAGACCCGCCAGCCCACGGGCATGGACGCGGCATGGGCGACCTCGCTGAGGGCCCAGCTGTCGGCACTGGCCAACCACCGCGACGAGGCAGCCCGCCTGCACGAGACGGCGGTGCAGTTGGCGCAGCAATATGCCGCGACCGCGCCGCTGGACCACGTCGTCATCCAACTCAGCGCTGCCGAGGCGGCCATCCAGTCGCAGGACCGCAAGCTGTCCGACCACCACCTGTCGCAGGCGCTGGCGGCGCTGCACGAACTGGGCGGCGAGCACCGCATCCGCGAGGCCTTCACGGCGGCCTCCTTCGCCTCGGCACGCTTCACGGCCTTCTTCCAGATCAGCGGCGACGAGGCGCTGAAGACCATCCAGGACAGCCGCAAGCGGCTGAAGGCCTTGTCCGAACGCGGCCAGCCGGTTGCCGGCGAGATCGACGCGCTGATGGACCTGCACGAGGCCACCGTACTGGCGCGCATGAACCGCGTCGTCGAGGCCCAGGCGCTGCTGGCGCGCAGCCTGCCGGCGCTGGAGGCCTGGGCGCGCACGCCGCCGGAGCGGCTGCGCCTGGGCCACACGCTGGGTGATGTCAACGAGGGCCTGGGCCGCTACGACGAAGCCGACCACGGCTACCAGATGGCGCTGAAGGCGCGCATCGACGGCGGCATGGGCCGCAACCCGATGACGGCCTTCCAGTACAGCTCGGCGGCGGAGAACCTGGCCAAGGGCGGCAAGGTCAGGCAGGCGCTGGCGCTGCTGGACAGCGCGCCGCGCTTCGAGCCCGCGCGCGGCGAGGCCA
>JACPYV010000184.1 GCA_016195825.1 Burkholderiales bacterium
GGCGCGCGACGGGATCCTG
Source organism: Burkholderiales bacterium (assembly GCA_016195825.1). Lineage (GTDB taxonomy): Bacteria > Pseudomonadota > Gammaproteobacteria > Burkholderiales > Burkholderiaceae_C > Pelomonas. The sequence goes on from JACPYV010000184.1 coordinate 20, forward strand.
CACACCGCCCGCCTTCACCGGCGGGCGCGGATTGAAACAGGTAGCACAGGCCGTCGCCGCGGTGCGCGCTGGTGCACCGCCCGCCTTCACCTGCGGGCGCGGATTGAAACTGGAACACGCTGTGGGACGGCATCAAGAACACCGTCGCACCGCCCGCCTTCACCGGCGGGCGCGGATTGAAATTGGCCGATCCCGTCGAGTGCCGACACCTACCTCTGCACCGCCCACCTTCACCGGCAGCCGCGCTCTTAGCGCGGGGGGCTGCAGCCTCCCTGAACCTCTCTCTGGGCGCGGGTCAGCAGCTGGCGTGCTTCCGCCAATGTCACTGGCTGACCATACGAAAGTTGATCCGTGTCGCGCGTCTTCCTCGCGCCGAGGGTTTGGTCGTACCTGCCGATAACCAGCGTCTCACGACGACCGTGAAGCCGGTAGTCGAAGCGGAAGCTGACGACGCCCGTGCGCATGACAGCGACATATAAGCCGTGTGCGTTTGCGCACCTTGAAGACCTTTCCCGTGGGCTTGAGCGCCCTCAACTGCATGTCCGTGAGCATCTTTGCCCCCCCGCTCAATACCGTCATCCGATACCGCCAGAGAGGCTGACGGTACCAACTCGGGCAGTCAGGGACCATCTGCTAGATGCCGTCTTTGATACCGTTCAGCTCGATGAGCTTCTGGGGGCATCCTGGAACGCCTTTGGACAACTAAGCCCCTGTTCCAATTGGGTTTATTCAAGCTAACCGGATCGCTTGAGACGACCCGGCACGATCTTGAATCATTCCCACTCGATGGTCGCGGGCGGCTTACTGCTCACGTCGTAGGTCACGCGGTTGATGCCGCGCACCTCGTTAATGATGCGGCCGCTGGTGCGCTTGAGCAGCGCGTACGGCAGCTCGGCCCAGTCGGCGGTCATGAAGTCGCTGGTCTGCACGGCGCGCAGGGCCACGACGTAGTCGTAGGTGCGGCCATCGCCCATCACGCCCACGCTCTTGACTGGCAGGAAGACGGCGAATGCCTGCGAGGTCAGCGCGTACCAGCTCTTGCCCGTGACCGGGTCGATGGTGTTGCGCAGCTCCTCGATGAAGATCGCGTCGGCGCGGCGCAGCAGGTCGGCGTAGGACTTCTTGACCTCGCCCAGGATGCGAACGCCCAGGCCCGGCCCGGGGAAGGGGTGGCGGTAGACCATGTCTGCCGGCAGGCCCAGGGCTACGCCCAGGGCGCGCACCTCGTCCTTGAACAGCTCGCGCAACGGCTCCAGCAGCTTCAGGCCAAGCTGCTCGGGCAGGCCGCCCACGTTGTGATGGCTCTTGATGGTGGTGGCCTTCTTGGTCTTGGTGCCGCCGCTCTCCACCACGTCGGGGTAGATGGTGCCCTGGGCCAGGAAGGTCGCGCCCTTGTGCCCACCGTCGCCGGCCTTCAACTTGGCAGCCTCGGCCTTGAACACGTCGACGAACAGGCGGCCGATGACCTTGCGCTTTTGCTCAGGGTCGCTCACACCGGCCAGCTCGCCCAGGAAGAGCTCGCTGGCATCGACGCGGATGACCTTTGCGTGCAGCTTGCCGGCGAACATGTCCATGACCATGTCGCCCTCGTTCAGCCGCAGCAGGCCGTGGTCCACGAAGACGCAGGTGAGCTGGTCGCCGATGGCGCGGTGGATCAGCGCGGCAGCCACGCTGGAGTCGACGCCACCCGATAGCCCCAGGATGACTTCCTCGTCGCCCACCTGCTCGCGGATCCTGGCGATCGCCTCGTCGATGTAGCTGCCCATCTGCCAGTCTCCCTGGCAGCCGGCGATGTCGCGCACGAAGCGACGCAGCAGTGCGTCGCCCTGCACGGTGTGCGTGACCTCGGGGTGGAATTGCACCGCGTAGTAGCGCTTCTCCTCGTTGGCCATGCCGGCGATGGGGCAGCTGGGCGTGGACGCCATCAGCTTGAAGCCCGGCGGCATCGCGGTGACCTTGTCGCCGTGGCTCATCCAGACCTTGAGCATGCCGTGGCCCTTGGGTGTCTCGAAGTCCTGGATGCCGTTCAGCAACTGGGTGTGGCCGTGAGCGCGCACCTCGGCGTAGCCGAACTCGCGGTGGTCGGCCGCCTCGACTTGGCCGCCCAGCTGCACGGTCATCGTGAACATGCCGTAGCAGATGCCCAGCACCGGCACGCCGGCGTCCCACACGGCTTGCGGCGCGCGCAGCTAGTGGTCTTCGTAGGTGGACGCATGGCTGCCCGACAGGATGATGGCCTTGGGTGCAAACGACTTGATGAAGTCGTCAGACACGTCGTTCGGGTGGATCTCGCAATACACCGCCGCCTCGCGCACGCGGCGTGCAATGAGCTGAGTGACCTGGGAGCCAAAGTCGAGGATGAGAACCTTGTCGTGTTGCATGGCGGGGCTTTCAGGCCGGCTGGACGGGTTGAACCGGCGGGTGGCTGCGGAAGAAACGGAAGGTGATCAGCATGGCCACGGCTTGCAGCGCGGCGCAGGTGAAGAAGGGCAGGCCGATGACGATGTCGCCGGCGGGGCGGTCCGACACCCAGCGCAGCAGCTCCAGCGCCACCACGGGCGCGCAGACGGCCATCAGGCTGTTCAGCGATGACACGGCGCCCATCGTGCGGCCCTGACTGGTGGCATCGGCGGCGTTGGAGATGATGCTCTGCATCGCCGCGGCGGCCACGCCGCCGAACAGGTTCAGGCCGATGACGACGTACATCATCCAGCCCTCGGTGGCGAGGCCGAAGCCCAGGTAGGCCAGCGAGGCCGACGTCATGCCGATGACGGCCAGCCGCTGGGGCGCGAAGCGCTTGAGCATAGGCTTGAGCAGCACGCCCTGGCTCAGCACCGACACGATGCCCACCGCCAGCAGCGACCAGCCGACCTGCCCCGGCCCCCAGCCGAACTTGAACTTGGTGTACAGCACCCAGCTGGTGTGCAGCATGAACTGCGCCAGCGACGACAGCGCGAGCACGCCCACCAGGGGCCCGACGCCCTTGAGGCCGGTCAGTCCTTGCAGCGACGCCACCGGGTTCATCTTGCGCCAGTCCAGCGCGCGGCGGCGCTCCAGCGGCAGCGACTCGGGCAGCACGAAGAAGCCGTAGCACCAGTTGACGACGGCCAGCGTGCCGGCGGCATAGAAAGGCAAGCGCACGTTGATGTCGCCCAGCAGGCCGCCGATGACAGGGCCCAACATGAAGCCCAGGCCGAACATCGCGCCAAGCTGGCCGAAGCGCTTGGCGCGGTCCTCGCCGGCCGTGATGTCTGCGACGTAGGCGTTGGCGATGGCGATGTTGGCCTGCATCGCGCCCGAGAACAGCCGCACGACGACCAGCACCCAAAGCGCGGGCGCCGTCGCCGTGACGAAGAAACTCAGTGCCAGGCCAGCGAAGCCGATCAGCAGCACGGGCCGACGGCCGTAGCGGTCGGACAGCGCGCCCAGGATGGGCGAGCCGAAGAAGTTGGCGACGCCGAAGGCCAGCGTCAGCATCAGGAAGCCCAGCGTCTGCTCGTCGTTGCTGTGCGTGAACACGCCCACGATGTGGGGCAGCACCGGCACGATCAGTCCGATGGAGATCATGTCGATCAACACCGCCGCCATGATGAAGCCCATGGCCGGGGCGCGTTGCGGGGAGTGACTCATCGTGTTCCTGAAAAGCAAAACGGGGCGATTGGCATCGCCCCGCTTGGCTGTCAACAGCTCATTCGCTGCGGTAGTTCGGCGCTTCCTTCGTGATCTGCACGTCGTGGACATGGCTCTCGCGCATGCCCGCGGTCGTGATCTCGACGAACTCGGCTTTCTCCTGCATGTCAGCGATGGAGCCGCAGCCGCAGTAGTGCATCGACGCCTTTAGGCCGCCGGCCATCTGGAAGATGACCTGCACGACCGAGCCCTTGTAAGGCACCTGGCCTTCGATGCCTTCTGGCACCAGCTTGGACGTGTTGGGATTGTTGGCCGAGGTGTCCTGGAAATAGCGGTCCGCGCTGCCCTTGGCCATCGCACCCATCGAGCCCATGCCGCGGTAGCTCTTGAAGGTGCGGCCCTGGTAGAGGATGACCTCACCCGGGGCTTCCTCGGTGCCGGCAAAGGCGCCACCCATCATGACGCAGTCAGCGCCCGCGGCGATGGCCTTGGCCAGGTCGCCCGAGTAGCGCACGCCGCCGTCCGCGATGACCGGCACGCCGGTGCCCTTGAGCGCCGTCACGACGTTGTCGATGGCGGTGATCTGCGGCACACCGACGCCCGCGACGATGCGGGTGGTACAGATGGAGCCGGGACCGATGCCGACCTTGACGCCGTCCGCACCGGCTTCCACTAGCGCCAGCGCCGCGGCGCCGGTGGCGATGTTGCCGCCGATGACATCGACGTTGGGATAGGCGCGCTTGACCCAGCGCACGCGCTCCAGAACCCCCGCGCTGTGGCCGTGGGCGGTATCGACGATGAGGGCGTCGACGCCGGCCTTGACCAGCAGTTCCACACGCTCCTCGGTGTCGTCACCGAAACCGACTGCCGCGCCAACGCGCAGCTTCCCGTGGCTGTCACGCGCGGCGTTGGGGAAGCTGGTTTGCTTGGTGATGTCCTTGGTGGTCATCAGGCCGCACAGCTCGAAGGCGTCGTTGACGACGACGACGCGCTCCAGCTTGTGCTTGTGCATCAGCGCCTTGGCCTCGTCGGTGGACGCGCCATCCTTGACGGTGATGAGCTTCTCGGCCGTGGTCATGATCTCGCTGACCCGGGCATCCATGCGCGTCTCGAAGCGCAGGTCGCGGCCGGTCACGATGCCGATCACGCGCTTGCCCTCCAGCACGGGGAAGCCGGAGAAGCCGTGTAGGCGGGTCAGTTCGACCACCTCGCGAACCGTGGCGTTCGGGCCGACGGTCAGCGGCTCGCGCACGACGCCGGATTCATAACGCTTGACCCGGGCCACCTCACGCGCCTGCAGCTCAGCGGGCAGGTTCTTGTGCACGATGCCGATGCCGCCCTCCTGCGCGATGGCGATCGCGAGGCGGGCCTCGGTCACGGTGTCCATCGCCGCGGAAACCAGCGGCAGGTTCAGGTGGATGTTGCGCGACAGACGGGTCGCAAGGCTGGTGTCGCGGGGCAACACCTGGGAGAACGCTGGCACCAACAGAACATCGTCGAAGGTGAGCGCTTTGCCGAGAAGGCGCATGAGGAAAGCTCCAGACGCAAAGCGGCATTATACGGAGGGTGCCGCGGCTACACTGACCGCATGCGTCACAAGCCCCTGGTTTTCGCTCTCATCCTCATCGCGCTGGCCGGCACTGCCCAGGCCCAGTGGAAGTGGCGTGATGCCAAGGGCAACGTGCAGTACAGCGACCTGCCGCCGCCGCTGGGCACGCCCGACAAGGACATCTTGCAGCGCCCGCCCGCGCCGGCCCGGCCGACCATCATCGTCGCGCCACCCGGCGTGCCGGCCAGCGCCGCGACCGCGCAGCGCCCGGCCGCCAGCGGGCCGACCAAGGCCGAGCAGGATGCCGCCGCGCGCCAGAAGCAGGAGCAGGACAAGGACACGGCCAAGCAGAAGGAAGAAGAACGCCGCATGGCCGAACAGCGGCGCGAGAACTGCGCCCGAGCCCAGGCCAATCTGCGCGACCTGCAGAGCGGCACGCGGCTGACGCGCACCAACGACAAGGGCGAACGGGTCTTCATGGAGCAGGCGCAAATCGCCGCTGAAACGTCCCGCGCGCGGGACCTGATCACCAGCGAGTGCCGCTGACCCCAGGCGCGGTTCAGCGCCCGGCGTGCTTGGGCCGGTGGCGCGACACGATGCGCTCGCCGCGCTTCTCATAGCGCAGCCGCCGCGCCTCCTTGGGATCTACGGTCAGCGGTCGATAGACCTCGATGCGGTCGCGCTCGCGCAGCGGTGTGTCCAGTGGCCTGACGCGGCCCCAGATACCGATGCGCAGCTGATCCAGCGGCTGGCACTGGGCGGCCAGGAAATCCACGCAGCCGCGCAGCGCGGATTCGAGCGTGGCCCCCTCCGCCACGTCCAGCCAGCGGTGCTGCACATCGCCGGCCTGGGGGCTCCAGACCAGTTCAACGCGGGCCATAGAGGCTTTCAGCCCGCTGCACGAAGCTGTCGACGAAGGTGTTGGCCACGCGGTCGAACACGGGGCTGACCACCGCCTCCAGCGCGCCGCTGCTGAAGGCGTAGTTCAGCTCGAAAACGATCTTGCAGGCCGTGGGGTCGCCTTCGGTGCCCGGCTTGTTCAACGGCATGAACTGCCAGAGCCCGTCCAGGTGCGAGAACGGCCCGTCGACCAGCTCCATGCGCACGCTGCGACCGTCCTCGTTGCGATTGCGCGTGGTGAAGGCGTGGCGCACGCCAGCGTAGGCGAGGTGCAGGCGGCCCGTGACCGTGTCGGCCTCGCGGCCCATGATGTCGACCTTGTCGCACCAGGGCAGGAACTCGGGATAGCGCTCCACCGCGGTGACCAACTCGTACATCTCGCGGGGCGTGTACCAGAGCAGAACTGACTTTTTGACCTGCTTCATAGAATCCACGGATTGTAAGAAGGGCTCACGCCCCAACATCCCGCCTCATGTCCATCGCAGAGAACCGCCGCGCCCGTTACGACTACCACATCGAAGAACAGTTCGAGGCCGGGGTGGTGCTGTCCGGCTGGGAGATCAAGGCCATCCGTGCCGGCCAGGTGCAGCTGACCGATGGCTACGTGCTGATCAAGAACGGCGAGCTGTTCCTGATCGGCTGCCGCATCAACGCGCTGCGCAGCGCCTCGACCCATGTCTCGCCCGAGGCCGACCGCACCAAGAAGCTCTTGATGCACAAGGCCGAGATCAAGCGGCTGGTGGGCAAGGTGGAGCAGCGCGGCTTCACCCTCGTGCCGCTGAACCTGCACTACAAGGGCGGCCGCGTGAAGGCCGACATCGCGCTGGCCAAGGGCAAGGCAGAGCACGACAAGCGCAACACCGAGAAGCAGCGGGACTGGGAACGCGAGAGGGGCCAGCTGATGCGCCACAAGGTTTCAAACAAGAGCTGACAGCGCCTGCTCGATGTCGGCCCTGAGGTCGGCACCGTCTTCCAGACCCATCGCGAAACGCACCAGCGTGCCGCCGTCGAATGGCAGCGGCAGGTTGCGGCTGCGGCTCATGTCGTAGGGTACGGCCAGGCTCATCGGGCCAGCCCAGGAGTAACCGATGCCGAAGAGCTGCAGCGCATCGACGAAGGCATCCACCCGTGCCGGCGAGTATTCCGGCTTGAACACTGCTGAGAACAGGCAGGCCGCGCCCTTGCCGCCCACGGCCAGCCAGTGCTCATGCCCCGGCGAGCCGGGCAACGCGGGATGGAAAACCCGCGCGACCTCGGGCCGGCCGGCCATCCAGTTGGCGAGCTGGCGCGTCACGCGGTCCTGCGCCTCGTAGCGCAATTGCAGCGTTGGCAGGCCGCGCAGCACCAGCTCAACGTCGTTCTGGCCCAGGCCGTAGCCGAGGTGCTCGTGGGCATGGTTCAAGCGGTCGTGCAGGCGCCGGTCCCGGGTGCAGACCGACCCCATCAGCACGTCGGCGCCGCCGCTGGGGTATTTGGTCAGCGCCTGCATGACGATGTCGGCACCCAGGCCCGGGTGGGTATCGGGTGCCGGCTCGAAGCCGTTGAAGGCCAGGCCCGCGCCCCAGGTGTTGTCCAGCGCCGTGACGACGCCGCGCGCGCGGCAGGCCGCCAGCGTGCCCAGCAGGTCGGGGAACTCCAGCGTGATGGACCCCGCGGCCTCCAGCCAGACCAGTTTCGTGTTGGCGCGCAGCTCCGGCACCGTCAACGGGTCGTAGAAGCGGTGCGTAACGCCCCACTGCGGCAGCCAGGATTCGGTCAGGTAGCGGTTCTGACCGTAGACGTTGTCCGGCACCAGCACCTCGTCGCCCGGGCGGAGTACGGCCAGCGACGGCAGCGTCACCGCCGCCAGGCCGCTGGGCACCAGCAGGCAGTGCTCGGCGTGCTCCAGCGTTGCCAGGCGCGCGGCCAGCGTGTAGCTGGTGGGCGTGCCGTGCAGGCCGTAGCGGTAGGTCAGGCCGTCGCGCGGCCGCGGCTTGTGCAGGTCGGCCGTGTCCTTGAACAGCACGGTCGACGCCTTGGCCACCGGCACTGGCACCGCGTCCCAGCCCTCGGGAGCGCGGTACGGGTGGTGGATCAGCTCGGTGCTGGGCGCGCGCTTGGGACTCATCAGACCAGGCTCGCCACCAGGTCGTGGCCGTCTGCAGCGACGACGCGGGCGCGCACGAAGTCACCGACCTTCATCGTCTTGCTGGCCTTCTCGGGCGGCAGGATCTTCACGGTGCCGTCGATCTCGGGCGCGTCGGCGTAGGAGCGCCCCACCCCACCCTTGCGGCCGAGCGCCGGTGCGGAATCGACCAGCACCTGCAGCGTCTGGCCCACGCGGGCCTGCAGCTTGGCGGCCGACACTGCTTCGGCAACCGCCATGAAGCGCGCGCGGCGCTCCTCCCGGACCTCGTCGGGCAACGCGCCGGGGATGTCGTTGGCGCTGGCGCCGTCAACGGGTGAGTACGCGAAGCAGCCAGCGCGGTCGATCCGCGCCTCCTGCATGAAGTCCAGCAGGTGCTGGAACTCGGCGTTGGTCTCGCCGGGGAAGCCGGCGATGAAGGTCGAGCGGATGACCAGCTCCGGGCAGGCCTCCCGCCAGCGCAGGATGCGCTCCATGTTCTTCTCGCCATTGGCGGGGCGCTTCATGCGCTTGAGCACGTCGGGGTGGGAATGCTGGAAAGGCACGTCGAGGTAGGGCAGCACCAGGCCCTGCGCCATCAGCGGCAGCACCTCGTCGACATGCGGGTAGGGGTAGACGTAGTGCAGGCGCACCCAGGCACCGAACGGCTTGGCGATCTCGCCGAGCTGGGCGACGAGGTCCAGCATGCGGGTCTTGACCGGCTTGCCGTCCCAGAAACCCATGCGGTACTTGACGTCCACGCCGTAGGCCGAGGTGTCCTGGCTGATGACCAGCAGTTCCTTCACGCCGCTCTCGAACAGCGCGCGGGCCTCGTTCAGCACGTCGCCGATGGGGCGGGACACCAGGTCGCCGCGCATGCTGGGGATGATGCAGAACGAGCAGCGGTGGTTGCAGCCCTCGCTGATCTTCAGGTAGGCGTAGTGCCTGGGTGTCAGCTTGATGCCGTAGCTGGGCACCAGGTCGACGAAGGGGTCGTGGGGCTTGGGCACGTGGGTGTGCACCGCGTCCATGACCTCCTGCGTGGCGTGCGGGCCGGTCACGGCCAGCACGCTGGGGTGGATCTCGCGCACCAGGCTGCCGGCATCGCTGCTGCCCGCGCCGGCCTTGGCACCCAGGCAGCCCGTCACGATGACCTTGCCGTTCTCGGCGAGGGCCTCGCCGATGGTGTCCAGGCTCTCCTTGACGGCGTCGTCGATGAAGCCGCAGGTGTTGACGATCACCAGGTCGGCACCGGCGAACGTCTTGGAGGTCTCGTAGCCCTCGGCGCGGAGCTGGGTGAGGATCAGCTCGGAATCGGTCAGCGCTTTTGGGCAGCCAAGACTGACGAAGCCAATCTTGGGGACGGGGTTGGTCGTTTCATTCATCGCCGTATTTTCGGCGATATGGCGCCAACCCTATTTTTTTGGCACGAAGGGGAACATCACGCCCGCCTGCTTGAGCTGTTCCTGCCACTGGTTCATCAGCGTCTTGGACTGCTCGGCATAGCCGCCCATCAGGCCCGTCCAGGCCTCCGGGGTGAACGGCATGCCGGGCGTCTGCTCGGTGAACCGCGACTGCATGTCCGTGAAGGCCTGCATCTGGCGCTCCAGCAGACCGCCCATGACGCCCTGCATCGCATGGCCGTAGAAACGAATGATCTGCGCCAGCGAGCTGGTCGAGAACATCGGCACGCCGCCGGTCTCTTCCTCCAGGATGATCTGCAACAGGATGGCGCGGGTCAGGTCTTCCTGGGTCTTGGCGTCGTGCACCTCGAAGTCGACACCCTCCAGCACCATGCGCTTCACGTCGGCCAGCGTGATGTAGCTGCTGGTCTGCGTGTCGTAGAGGCGACGGTTGGGGTACTTTTTCAGAATGCGCAGGCCGGGCTTGGCTTCGCCGGCTTGCTCGTTCGTCGGTGCCGCTTTTTTGCGGGCAGTCGCCATGCGGGAATCTCCTGGTGCGGTGCAGCAAATTCTAGGCAGACCCTGACGCTCTCTTCGGACGGGTTTACCTGGGGCTGGACGCGGGCCCATTTGCTCGGTCCAACCCAGCCTCACCCGCCGGCGACGATGTGCAGCGTGGAGGTCTGCACCCAGGTCGCGCCCTGCTGTTCCAGCACCGCGTAGTCGGTCAGGGTGTTGCCGAAGGCGTCTGTGCCAGTCGAGAGCTGCTGCAGCTGGGTGTCGGCCGCCACATGGAGGACGTCGCCGCTGTCCAGCCTGAGCGTCAGCTCGTGGTTGGCGTCAGTGATGCTGGTCAGCCCCAGGCCGGACAGGTCGATGCTGCCGGCGCTGCCGTTGCGCAGGTCCACGCCTTCGATGTTGCGGGCCACGTTGATCAGCGAGGCAATGTCGAAACTGGCGCCGCTGGTCGTGAACCTGAGCATGTCGATACCGGCGCCACCGTCAGCCGCGGCCAGGTCGGCGGGTGACGCGGCGATCAGCGTGTCGTCGCCATTACCGCCCAGCAGCGTGTCGGCGCCGCCGCCTCCGGTCAACGTGTCGTTGCCGTCACCGCCATCCAGCGTGTTGGCGGCGGCATTGCCGGTGATCTGGTTGTCCAGCGCGTTGCCACTGCCATTGATGGCGGCACCGCCGGTCAGAGTCAGGTTCTCGACGTTGGCCGACAGCGTGTGCGTGACCGACGACTGGACGCCGTCCGTGCCACCGTTCGCGCCTTCCACCACCGTGTCGCCGGCGTTGTCGACGATGTAGCTGTCGTTGCCCGCGCCGCCCGTCATCGTGTCGGCACCGGCACCACCGTCCAGCAGGTTGTCGCCGCTGTTGCCCGTCAGCTGGTTGGCTAGGCCGTTGCCCGTGGCGCTGAGGTTGGCCGAGCCGGTCAGGATGAGGTGCTCGACGTTGGCCGGCAGGCTGTAGCTGACCGAGGACTGCACGGTGTCCGTGCCGCCGTTGATCGCCTCGTTGACGAGGTCACCGACGTTGTCGACCAGATAGGTGTCGTTGCCCGCGCCGCCGGCCATGGTGTCGGCGCCCAAACCGCCATCCAGCACGTTGTCGCCTGCGTTGCCGGTCAGCAGGTTGTCCAGCGTGTTGCCGGTGGCGTTGAGGTTGGCGATGCCGGTCAATGTGAGGTTCTCAACGTTGGCTGCCAACGCGTAGCTGACGGAGGCCGACACGGCATCGGTGCCCTCGCCCGCGTTCTCGACGACCGTGTCACCGGCGTTGTCGACGATGTAGAGATCGTTGCCGGTGCCGCCGACCAGGGTGTCGGCGCCTGCACCGCCGTCCAGCGTGTCGTTGCCGGCCAGGCCGGTCAGCGTGTTGGCGGCGCCGTTGCCGGTCAACACGTTGTCCCCCGTGTTGCCGGTGCCGTTGAGGGCCGAAGCACCGGTCAGCGTCAGGTTTTCAAGGTTCAGGCCCAGCGTGTACGTGATGCTGGACTGGACCGTGTCGGTGCCTTCGCTGGCGTTCTCGGTGATGGCGTCGGAGGCCGAGTCCACGACGTAGCTGTCGTTGCCCACACCGCCGGCCATCGCGTCGTTGCCTGCACCGCCGTCGAGCAGGTCGTCGCCGTTGCCGCCGGTCAGCGTGTCGTTGCCGTTGCCACCGAACAGCGAGCCGCCGGTGCTGGCGATGACGAAGGCCGTCGGTGCGGCGGTCTTGTACGGGTTGGCGGCGGCGAGCTGGCCGACCGTGCCCCACTTCCAAGCCAGGTAACCGTCCAGGCGCTGCTGGTCGGCCGCGGACAGCGTGGTGCCGGTGACGATGACCTCGCTGTAGTCGCTGCTGGTGTTCCACTGGCCGCCCCAGCCGGTGCCGATGGTCAGCGAGCCGTTGAAGCCGAGTGCCTGGTTGACGGTGGACACGACGTGCGTGGCCTCGGCCAGCGTGGTGTAGACGTTGGCGCGGGTGTTCCAGGCCTGCAGCGTGCCGTCGACGGTCCAGGCCGTCTTGAGGTTGGTGTTGGCGGCGCCGACCACGTCCGTGCCGCCATCGCCCTGCCCTGCGATCAGCAGCCAGTTGTTGCCGCTGGCGCCGGTGGACATTGGCATGGAGAAGCTGTCGCCCGACTTCTGCACCCAGTAGAGGCTGCCGCCCGAGGCGATGGTGGCGAGGCTGGCGGTGAGGCGGTCGTCCAGGCCGTCCAGCCGCACGGTGGGCAGGTTGTTCATGCCGTCAACCACCAGCGTCGGCTCGAAGCCGCCGTTGCTGGCCGTCGCGTCATGCGCGCCGCCGCTCTTGTCGCGCCAGACGTAGACGCGGCCGTCAGCGGTCAGACCGCTCTCGGCCAGGCCTTCCTGCACGCCGTCGCCGTCGAGATCAGCGGCGTCCAGCCACAGCGCCACGTTGGTGAGCTGCGTGGGCGTCCAGGCCACGACGTTGCCCAGGCGCAGCACGTCGTCGCCGTCGTTGCCCTGCAACGTGCTGCCGCCGTCCGCAGTCAGGCTGTCGTTGCCATTGCCGCCGATCAGCGTGTCGGCACCGCCGCCGCCGATCAATGTGTCGTTGCCGTCGCCACCATCCAGCGTGTTGGATGCGACGTTGCCGGTCAGCGTGTTGTTGGCGGCATTGCCGGTGGCGTTGATGGCGCTGCTGCCGGTCAGCGTGATGTTCTCGATGTTGGGCAGGCTGGCCAGCGTGTATGTCGCGCTGGACTGCACGGTGTCCGTGCCTTCGTTGGCGTTCTCCGTCAGCGTGTCGGCGGCGTTGGTGACGACGTAGGTGTCGTCACCAGTGCCGCCGATCAGCGTGTCGACGTTCGGGCCGCCGATCAGCGTGTCGTTGCCCGCGCCGCCGTTGAGCGTGTCGCCGGCCGTGTCGGTGGCAGCCGGGTCGCCGAAGCTGAACACCGAGGACGGCACGGCGACGAAGCTGCTTGCCCCCGGCGTCAGCCACGACAGCTGGGCCACGGCGCCGCCGCTGCCCTCGTTCATCTGCACCACGATGCTGTGCTGGCCGGCGCTCAGGTTCAGCGCCAGCGAGTCGATGTTGGCGAGATTGACGTAGCCGCTCATGCCGTCGACGTACTGGCCGTCGATGGTGAGCGTCATGCCGTCGTCCTGGCTGATGCGGAAGGTGTAGTTGCCGGCCGTGGCGATGTTGACGTAGCCGGTCCAGCGGATGGAGAAGTTGTCGACGTTGACGATGCCGGTGGCCGGCGAGCCGTTGCCGTAGTTGTTGAAGATGCTGGCGTCCTGGCGCGTCAGCACCGGGGCACCCAGCAAGGTCGTGTTGTTCCAGTACTCGGCGCGCAGACCCGCCTGCTGCTGGCCGGCGAAGTAGTTCGGACGGCTGCCCGAGATCAGGATGTCGTCGCCATTGCCGCCGCTCAGCGTGTCGGCCCCGCCGCCGCCGTACAGCGTGTCGTTGCCGTCCATGCCCGCCAGCACGTCGTTGCCGCTGTTGCCGACGACGAGGTTGGCCAGCGCGTTGCCGGTGCCGGTATGGGCGCCGGTGTCGGTGAAGCTCAGGCGCTCCAGCGTGGCCGCGAGCGTGTAGCTGGCGAGCGTCGTCTCGACGCTGTCCAGCCCGAAGGTCTCGGTGATGACGTCGCCGGCGTTGTCGACGACGTAGGTGTCGTCGCCCGCTGCGCCCACCAGCGTGTCGGCGCCGGCACCGCCGTCCAGCCGCTCGTTGGCCTGCGCGCCGGTCAGCACGTTGGCCGCGCTGTTGCCGTAGAGCCGCAGGTTGTTCTGGTTGGCCGCCGTCAGGTTCTCGACGTTGGTCGGCAGGCGGAAATCGATGTTGGCCTGGATGAGGTCGGTGCCCTCGGCGGCGTTCTCGACGACCGTCGTGTAGGGCAGGTAGACGACGTACGTGTCGTTGCCGGCGGCGCCGCTCAGCGACACCGCGTTCGGGCTGCCGGCGTTGGAGGGCCCTGTGATGACGTTGTCCAGCGCGTTGCCGACGCCGTTGACGTTGTAGGCCGCTTGCAGATCCAGGTTCTCGACGTTGGCCGGCAACGTGTAGCTGAGGATGGCCGCGTTGTTGGTGGAGCGCAGCAGGTGGACGGTGTCTGTGCCTTCGCCCGCGTTCTCGACCACGTTGAGGTTGAGCGTGAAGATGCCGCCGTAGGCTTCCTGCTGGTAGTAGTCGTCGTTGCCCAGGCCGCCGGCCATGGTCGTGGCGATGCCGGCATACAGGCTGGCGTACAGCCCGTTGTTGGCCGAATTGCCGGTGATGGTGCCGGCAGTGCGGCCGATGTAGTAGATGTTCTCGACATTGGCAGGCAGCGTATAGCTGACGGCGGCGTAGACGCTGTCCGTGCCCTCGCTGGCGTTCTCGTTGACGAGGTCGCCCGCGCTGTCGACGAAGTAGACGTCGTTGCCGGCGCCGCCGGTCATGGTGTCGGCACCAGCGCCGCCGTCGATGCGGTTGTCGCCGCTATTGCCCAGGATGATGTTGGCCAGCGCGTTGCCCGCGCCGTTGATGGCTGCCGTGCCGGTCAACGTCAGGTTCTCGACGTTGGCGGTCAGCGTGTAGCTGACGGAGGACAGCACGCGGTCCGTACCGGCGCTGGCATCCTCCACAACGGTGTCGCCCACGTCGTCCACCGTGTAGGTGTCGTTGCCCGCACCGCCGGCCATCCAGTCGGCGCCGACCTTGCCGTCCAGCGTGTCATTGCCGTTGCCACCGAAGAGCGCGTCCACGCGCACGCCGCCGTTGAGCACGTCGTCGCCGTCGCCGCCGAAGACGACCGAATCAACCCGCCCCGCGCCGCGCGCCGAGGCGCCGTTGTAGGCCGCCGTCAGCGTCTCGTTGGCAGCCGTGCCGAACTGGATCTTGCCGCCCGTCCAGGTCGGGTCCAGGCCCACGGTGCTGAGCGCGCCGCCGGTCATGCTGGTGGGCGTGCCCACGCCCCAGCGTGTTGCCAGGTAGTTCTCGATGACGCGCTGCTCGCCGGCGGACAGCACGTGGTCGAACACCAGCAGCTCGGAGACTTGCCCGCGGCTGGACTCGTTGTTGGCACCCTGGTTGCCGGACAACTGGATCTTGCCCAGCCAGCCGTCGAAGCTGCTGCCCGTGGCTGCCAGCGCCACGCCGTTCTTGTAGAGCGTGCCCGCGCCGGCCAGGTCATTGGCGGTGTAGAGGATGGGCGTGCCGGCCTGCACGGTGGCGTTGGTCTGCGAGACCCAGTTCTGGCCATAGAGCTGGTCCTGGTAGCCGCCGTACCAGCCGATCAACGTGTTGTCGGTGGACGACGCCACCAGCCGGCCGTTCTGCGTGCCGGTCATTTGACCGACGACAAACAGCGAGTAGTTCTGCCCCACCCACAGGCTGCTGGTCAGGAAGTCGTTGCCGTCGAAGCTGACGGTGGGTTGGCCGTTCAGGCCCGTCAAGTTCAGCAGCGGCGACGCGCTGGACGTGCCCTGCGTGAAGTTGTTGCCGCTGCCGCTCTTGTCGACCCAGGTACTGAGGTTGCCATTGCCGTTGATGAGGCCGCCCTCGGCCAGGCCGGCCGAGGTGCCGTTGCCGTCCAGGTCGTTGGCGTCCAGCCAGGTGATCTTGCCACCGATGGTGGCGAAGGTCGGGTCGGCCGTCATGCCCCACAGCGTGCGCAGGTCCGACAGACTGGGCAGCACCAGGCCGCTGATGTCGATGGCGAGATTGACGCCGCCGGCGGAGATCGCGGCCAGCAGCTTGCCGGTGTTGCCGTTGGACAGCAGCACGTCGGGCGCGGCGTTGACGTTGGTGGTGTTGCTGTAGTCGCTGCTGTTCAGCAGCAAGGTGTCGTTGCCGTCGAGCAAGATCTCCAGCTTGCCGCCGCCGTCGGGGCCGACGAAGTTGACCGTGTTGACGTCGCTGGAGCGCACGGTGACGGTCTCGACCGTGCCACCGAAGAAGTCCAGCACCTCGATGCCGCGCACCTTGGCCGTCAGCTGATTGACGTTGCTGACGCCAAGGCCGTCGAGCTTGAGGCTGTCGACGCCCGTGCCGCCGTCGATGGACGCGAAGCCCAGGCTGCCCACCGAGATCGTGTCGGCCCCGCCGCCGGCGTTGATGGTGTCGGCCCCACCGCCACCGACGATGTAGTTGTTGCCGGCGTTGCCGGTGATGACGTTGGCCAGCGCGTTGCCGGTGGCCGTGATGTTGGCGCTGCCGGTCAGCGTCAGGTTCTCGAAGTTGGCTGCCAGCGCCCAGCTGACGCTGGCATTGACGGTGTCGGTGCCGCCACCGGCCTGCTCGTAGAGGGTGTCGCCGACGTTGTCGACCACGTAGGTGTCGTTGCCCGCGCCGCCACTCATCGTGTCGGAGCCCTGGCCGCCGTCCAACACGTTGTTGCCGGCGTTGCCGGTGAGCGTGTTACCCAGGACGTTGCCGGTGCCGTTGATGTCGCCGGCCCCCAGCAGCACCAACGTCTCGACGTTGGCGGTCAAGGTGTAGTTGATGCTGGTCTGGACGATGTCGGTGCCCTCGCCGGCGAACTCGACGACCAGGTCGCCCGCGTTGTCGATGACGTAGGTGTCGTCGCCCAGGCCGCCGGTCAGCAGGTCGGCACCCGCGCCGCCGTCCAGCACGTTGTTGCCGTCGTTGCCGGTGATCTGGTTGGCCGCGCTGTTACCGCTGCCGTCGATGGCGTCGCCCCCCGTCAGCACGAGGTTTTCGAGGTTGGCACCCAGCACCCAGCTGATGGAGGAGCGCACGGTGTCCGTGCCCTCGCCGGCGTTCTCGGTGATGACGTCGCCCACGCTGTCGACAACGTAGGTGTCGTTGCCCGCACCGCCGATCAGGCGGTCGTCGCCGGCACCGCCGTCCAGCACGTTGGCGCCGGCGTTGCCGGTGATCTGGTTGTTCAGGTCGTTGCCGGTGCCGTCGAGGTCGGTCGTGCCCGACAGCACCAGGTTCTCGACGTTGTCGGCCAGGCTGTGGCTGATGCTGGCGGTGACCGTGTCGGTGCCGCCGCCGGCGGACTCGACGACGCTGTCGCCAGCGTTGTCGACGAGGTAGCTGTCGTTGCCGGCGCCGCCCACCATGCGGTCCGCGCCGGCGCCGCCGTCCAGCACATTCGCACCGCCGTTGCCAGTGATGACGTTGTCCAGCGCATTGCCGGTGCCGTTGAGGTTGGCCGTGCCGGCGAGCACCAGGTTCTCGACGTTGTCGACCAGCAGGTAGCTGATGGACGCGGTGACGGTGTCGCTGCCCTCGCCCGGGTTCTCGGTGACGAGGTCGCCAGCGTTGTCGACGACGTAGCTGTCGTTGCCCGAGCCGCCGGCCATCTGGTCGGCGCCCAGGCCACCGTCCAGCAGGTTGTTGCCCGCGTTGCCGGTCAGCTGGTTGGCCCCGTCGTTGCCGGTGCCGTTGATGTTGTTGCTTCCGGTCAGCACCAGATTTTCGAGGTTGGCCCCCAGCGTCCAGTTGACGGACGCGAGCACGGTGTCCGTGCCTTCGGCGGTGTTCTCGGCGATGACGTCGCCGCTGTTGTCGACGACGTAGATGTCGTCGCCTGTGCCGCCGATGAGCTGGTCGGCACCCGCACCACCGTCCAGCACGTTGGCGCCGCTGTTGCCGGTGATGGCGTTGGCCAGCGCGTTGCCGGTGCCGTTGAGGTCGTTGCTGCCGGTGAGGATGAGGTTCTCGACATTGGCGCCCAGCGTGAAGCTCACGCTGGCGCGCACCAGGTCCACGCCCTCGCCGGCGCTTTCGATGACCACGTCACCCACGTTGTCGACGAGATAGCTGTCGTTGCCCGCGCCACCGGCCATCGTGTCGGCCCCCAGGCCGCCGTCGATGATGTTGTTGTTGCCGTTGCCGGTGATCTGATTGTTGGCAGCGTTTCCGGTGGCGTCGATGCGGTCGGCGCCCGTCAGCACGAGGTTCTCGAGGTTGGCGCCCAGCGTGTAGCTGATGCCCGAGCGCACGGTGTCCGTGCCTTCGCCGGCGCTCTCAGTGATGACGTCGCCCGCGTCGTCCACGACATAGGTGTCGTTGCCCGCGCCGCCCAGCATGCGGTCGGCGCCCACGCCGCCGTCCAGCACATTGGCGCCGCTGTTGCCGGTAAGGGTGTTGTCCAGTTCGTTGCCGCTGCCGTCGACGCTGGCGGTGCCGGTCAGGACCAGGTTCTCGATGTTGGCACCCAGCGCGAAGCTGGCCGCCGAGCGCACCGTATCGATGCCCTCGCCCGGGTTCTCGACGACCTGGTCACCCGCGTCGTCCACCACGTAGCTGTCGTCGCCTGCGCCCCCGGCCATCAGGTCGGCGCCCGCGCCGCCGTCGATGAGGTTGTTACCCGCGTTGCCGGTGATCTGGTTGGCCAGCTCGTTGCCGGTGCCGGTGAGGTTGGCCGTGCCGGTGAGGACGAGGTTCTCGACGTTGGCTTCCAGCACGCGGCTGACCGAGGAGATCTCGGTGTCGGTGCCGGCGCCGGTGTCTTCGACGACCACGTCGCCGCTGCTGTCGATGATGTAGGTGTCGTCGCCGCCGCCGCCGGCCATGGTGTCGGCACCGGCTCCGCCGTCGATGACGTTGGCGGCGGCGTTGCCGGTGATGCTGTTAGCGCCCGCGTTGCCGGTACCGCTGATGTTGCCGGTGCCGGTCAGCACCAGGTTCTCCAGCGTGGCGCCCAGCGTGTAGCTGATGCTGGAACGCACGGTGTCCGTGCCTTCGCCGCTGGCCTCGATGACCTGGTCGCCGGCGTTGTCCACCCCATAGGTGTCGTCACCCAGGCCACCGGCCATGATGTCGCTGCCCGCGCCGCCGTCCAGCACGTTGTTGCCGCTGTTGCCGGTGAGCTGGTTGGCCAGGCCATTGCCGCTGCCGTCGATGTCGGCGGTGCCAGTCAGGATGAGGTTCTCGACGTTGGCGCCCAGCGTGAAGCTCACGCTGCTGCGAACGAGGTCGGTGCCTTCGCCCACGGCCTCAGTCACCGTGTCGCCGGCGTTGTCGACGAAGTAAGTGTCGTCGCCCGCGCCGCCGCTCATCTTGTCGGCACCGGTGCCACCGTCAATGAGGTTGGCGCCGGCGTTGCCGGTGAGGGTGTTGTCCAGCTCGTTGCCGGTCGCGTTGAGGTTGCCGGTGCCGGTCAGCACCAAGTTCTCGACGTTGGCACCCAGCGCGTAGCTGATGGCCGAGCGCACCGTGTCCACCCGCGTTGTCGACGACATAGGTGTCGTTGCCGGCGCCGCCGGCCATGGCGTCGGCGCCCGCGCCGCCGTCCAGCTGGTTGCTGGCGATGTTGCCGGTGAGGACGTTGTCCAGCTCATTGCCGATCGCGTTGATGTCGCCGGTGCCGGTCAGCACCAGCCGCTCGATGTTGGCGCCAAGCGTGAAGTTGACGCTGCTGCGCACGGTGTCCGTGCCCTGGCCGCTGAACTCGGTGACGGTGTCGCCGAGGTCGTCGACGATGTAACCGTCGTCGCCCAGGCCGCCCGCCATCGCGTCGGCACCCGCACCGCCGTCGAGCGTGTTGTTGCCGCTGTTGCCCGTGAGCTGGTTGGCCAGCTCGTTACCCGTGCCGTCGACGTTGGCGCTGCCCGTCAGCACCAGGTTCTCGATGTTGGGGCCCAGCGTGAATGTGACGCTGCTGCGCACGAGGTCCGTGCCCTCGCCGGCCGCCTCGGTGACGGTGTCGCCGAGGTTGTCGACGACGTAGGTGTCGTTGCCCGCGCCGCCGGCCAGCGTGTCGGCGCCGGCGCCGCCATCCAGCGTGTTGTTGCCGCTGTTGCCGGTGACGAGGTTGTCCAGCGCGTTGCCGGTGGCGTCGATGTTGGTGGTGCCGGTCAGCACCAGGTTCTCGACGTTGGCGGGCAGCGTCAGCGTGACGGACGAGCGAAGGGTGTCGGTGCCTTCGCCAGCGTTCTCGGTGACGGTGTCGCCGGCGTTGTCGATGACGTAGCTGTCGTCGCCCAGGCCGCCGGCCATCTGGTCGGCGCCAGCGCCACCGTCGATGACGTTGTTGCCGGCGTTGCCGGTCAGGTGGTTGGCGGCGGAGTTGCCGGTGGCGTTGATGTTGGCGCTGCCGGTCAGCGTCAGGTCTTCGATGTTCTCGCCCAGGCGCAGGCTCACGCTGGAGAACACACGGTCGAAGCCCTCACCGACGTTCTCGGTGACGGTGTCGCCGGCGTTGTCGACGACGTAGGTGTCGTCGCCCGCGCCGCCGGCCATCTGGTCCGCGCCGGTCTTGCCGTCCAGCACGTTGTTGCCGCCGTTGCCGCTGAGCTGGTTGTCCAGCTCGTTGCCGGTGGCGTTGAGGTCGCCGTTGCCGGCCAGCACCAGGTTCTCGACGTTCGCGGTCAGCGTGTAGCTGATGGATGACAGCACCCCGTCGGCGCCCTCTCCGGCGTTCTCGGTGACGGTGTCACCCGCGTTGTCGACAACGTAGGTGTCGTCGCCTGCGCCGCCAGCCATCAGGTCCGCACCGGCCTTGCCATCCAGCACGTTGTTGCCGCCGTTGCCGGTCAGCACGTTGGCGAGCGCGTTGCCGGTAGCGTCGATGTCGGCGCCGCCGGTCAGCGTGAGGTTCTCGAGGTTGGCTCCAAGCGTCCAGCTGACGGCGCTCTTGACGAGGTCCGTGCCCTCGCCGGCCTGCTCGGTGAGGCTGTCGCCGGCGTTGTCCACCACATAGCTGTCGTCGCCCGCGCCGCCGATCAGCACGTCGGCACCGGCGCCGCCGTCCAGCACGTTGTTGCCGGCGTTGCCGGTGATCACGTTGGCCAGCACATTGCCGGTACCGTCGATGTTGGCCGCGCCCGTCAGCGTCAGCTGCTCGATGTTGGCGCCGAGCCGGAAGCTGACGCTGGCCTGCACGAGGTCGATGCCCTCGCCAGCGGCTTCCGTGACCGTGTCGCCCGTGTTGTCGACGAGGTAGGTGTCGTTGCCCGCGCCGCCGGCCATCGCGTCGGCGCCCAGGCCGCCGTCGATGACGTTGTTGCCACCGTTGCCGGTGATGACGTTGTCCTGCGAGTTGCCAGTGCCGGTCCAGTCCCCGGTGCCCGTGAGCACCAGGTTTTCGAGGTTGGCGCCCAACGCGTAGCTGAAGCCGGCGCGCACGGTGTCCGTACCCTCGCCGGCGTTCTCGGTGACGACGTCGCCGGCGTTGTCCACCACGTAGATGTCGTTGCCGGCGCCGCCGGCCAGGGTGTCGGCGCCCAGGCCGCCGTCCAGCGTGTTGTTGCCGCTGTTGCCGAGCAGGATGTTGTCGAGGTCGTTGCCGGTGCCACTGGTGGGTGCGGTACCGGTCAACGTCAGGTTCTCGACGTTGGCGCCCAGCGTGAAGCTGACGCCGCTGCGCACGAGGTCCGTGCCGCCGCCGGCACTCTCCGTCACGGTATCGCCGGCGTCGTCGACGAGGTAGCTGTCGTCGCCCGCGCCGCCCGCCATCGCGTCAGCGCCCGCGCCGCCGTCGATCAGGTTGGCACCGCTGTTGCCGACGATGCGGTTGTCCAGATCGTTGCCAGTGCCGCTGATGTTGCCGCTGCCGGTGAGCTGCAACTCCTCGACGTTGGCGGACAGCGCGAGGCTCACGCTGCTCTTGACCGTGTCGTAGCCGGCGTTGGCGTCCTCGGCCACCGTGTCGCCGCTGTTGTCGACGATGTAGGTGTCGTCGCCCGCGCCGCCGGCCATCGTGTCGGCGCCGGCCTTGCCGTCGATGAGGTTGGCGCCGGTGTTGCCGGTGATGACGTTGTCGGCCGCGTTGCCGGTGGCATCGATGTTGCCGCTGCCCGTCAGCGTCAGGTTCTCGAGGTTGTCGCCCAGCACCCAGCCAATGGACGAGCGCACACCATCCGTGCCCTCGTTGGCGAGTTCGGTGATCTGGTCGCCGGCGTTGTCGACGACGTAGCTGTCGTCGCCCGCGCCGCCGGCCATCTGGTCGGCGCCGGCCTTGCCGTCCAGCACGTTGTTGCCGGCGTTGCCCAGCAGGATATTGCTCTGCGCGTTGCCGGTGCCGTCGATGCTGGCCGTGCCCGTCAGCGTCAGGTTCTCGACATTGGCGCCCAGCGTGAAGTTGACGCTGGAGCGCACCAGGTCCGCGCCCTCGCCCGCCGCTTCGGTGACCGAGTCGCCGGTGTTATCGACGACGTAAATGTCATCGCCCGCGCCACCGGCCATCGTGTCGGCACCCGCGCCGCCGTCGACGAGGTTGTTGCCGCTGTTGCCGATGATGACGTTGTCCAGCGCATTGCCGGTGGCGCTGGTGCTGCCCGTGCCGGTCAGCACCAGGTTCTCGACGTTGGCACCCAGCGCGTAGCTGATGCCCGAACGAACCGTGTCCGTGCCCTCGCCGAAGTTCTCGGTGACGACGTCGCCCACCGAGTCCACCACGTAGGTGTCGTCGCCCGCGCCGCCGGCCATGCGGTCGCCGCCCAGCCCGCCGTCCAGCACATTGCTGCCGGCATTGCCGGTGAGCTGGTTGTCCAGCGCGTTGCCAGTGGCGTTGATGTCAGCGTTGCCCGTCAGCGCCAGGTTCTCGACGTTGGCCGACAGCGCGTAGCTGACCGATGCATTGACCGTGTCGGTGCCCTCGCCCGCGGCCTCCACGACGATGTCGGTGCCGTCGTCGACACCGTAGCTGTCATTGCCCGCACCACCGGTCAGCACGTTGGTGCCGGCCGCGCCCGTCAGTTGGTCGTCGAAGGCCGAGCCGATGACGTTCTCGATGCCAGTCAGCGTGTCGCCCTGCGCATCGCCGCCGCTGCCGCGGCCGGTGGACAGGTTCACGGTCACGGCCGCCGCCGACGCCGCGTAGGTCGCGGTATCGACGCCCGAGCCGCCGATCAGCGCGTCGGCCCCGGCCCCCCCCACCAGCAGGTCATTGCCCGAGCCGCCGTCCAGCCGGTTGGCCGTGCCGGTGCCTATCAGCACGTCGTCGAAGCCCGAACCGGTCAAGTTCTCGATGGCATCGAAGCTGTCACCGGACGCGTCGCCGGTGTTCAGCGTCGTGTCGGCAAGGCTGACCGTCAGGCCAGCCAGCGCGCCGGCGTAGCTGGCCGTGTCGCTGCCCGCACCGCCCGACAGCACGTCGGCCCCGGCGCCGCCGATCAGCACGTCGTCACCCGCGCCGCCCAGCAGCTTGTTCACGCCGGCGTCGCCTTCCAGCGTGTCGTCGAAGGCCGAGCCGGTCAGGTTCTCGACGCCCGTGAAGCTGTCGCCGGCCGCGTCGCCCGCGTTGCCGGTCGCGTTGACCAGGCTGGCCTTCACGCCGGCCGTGGCACCTGCATAGGTGGCCGTGTCATTGCCCGCGCCGCCGATGAGCTGGTCGGCGCCCGCGCCGCCGTCCAGCAGGTCGTCGCCGTTGCCGCCGTCCAGGCGGTTGTCGCCCGCGTCGCCCTTCAGCGCGTCGCCGAAGTTGGACCCGATCAGGTTCTCCACCCCGTCCAGCAGGTTGCCTTGCGCGTCACCGCCGTTGCCGGTTCCGGCCACCAAGTCCACCTGCACGGCCGCTGCCGACGTGGCGTAGCTCAGCGTGTCGTTGCCCAGCCCGCCGTGGATGACGTCCGCACCGCCGCGGCCTTCGATGAAGTCGTCGCCATCGCCACCGCTGATGACGTTGGCGTTGGTGTCACCCATCAGCGCGTCGTTGTAGTTGGAGCCGGCCAGGTTCTCGATGGCGACGTAGCTGTCGCCCGCCGCCGCGCCGGTGTTGCTGCCCGGCGCCAGCAGGCTGGCCGTCACACCGGCCGTCGCGCTCGCGTAGCTGGCCGTGTCGCTGCCGTCGCCACCGTCCAGCACATCGGCCGCATCGCCACCGTCCAGCACGTCGTCACCCGCGCCGCCCACCAGCTTGTTGATGCCAGCCGTGCCGGTCAGCACGTCGTCACGTTCGGAGCCAATCAGGTTCTCGATGCCGCTGAGCCGGTCGCCCTCGGCGTCACCGCCGCGGCCGAGACCGGTCGTGAGGTTGACCTGCACGCCCTGCGACGACAGCGCGTAGGTGGCCGTGTCGGTGCTTGCGCCACCGGTCAGCTGGTCCGCGCCGCTGCCGCCGTCCAGCAGATCGTCGCCGTCGCCGCCATCGAGCTTGTCGTTGCCGGCCAGGCCCACCAGCGTGTCGTTGCCGGCGCCGCCGATCAGCGTGTTGGCGCTGGCCTCGCCGGTGAGCTGGTCGTCGCCGCTGCCGCCGGTCAGGTTCTCGATGGACTGGAAGCTGTCGCCGGTCGCATCGCCGCCGGTCACGACGCCGCTGGTCAGGTTGATCTGCACCGCGACCGTGGCCGTGGAGTAGTCCGCCGTGTCGGAGCCGTCGCCGCCGATCAGCGTGTCGGCACCCGCGCCGCCGATCAGCACGTCGTTGCCGCGGCCACCGTCCAGCACGTTGTTGCCGGCGTCACCCACCAGGCGGTCGGAGAAGCGGGAGCCGGTCAGGTTCTCGATGTTGACCAGCGTGTCGCCCGCCGCGTCGCCACCGGCTCCGGGCGTGGTGCCGGCCAGGTCGACCTTGACGCCTTCGTTGGAGTCGGCATAGCTGGCAGTGTAGTTGCCGTCGCCGCCGTCTATCACGTCCGCGCCCGCGCCGCCCACCAGCGTGTCATCGCCCGCACCGCCTTGCAGGTTGTCGTTGCCGGGGTTGCCGATCAGCAGGTTGTCGAAGCCGTCGCCGATCAGCGTGTCGTCGTTCTCGGAGCCCGCCAGGTTCTCGATGCTGCTGAAGGTGTCGCCGCGCGCCTCGCCGGTATTCAGGCTAGGTGTGGCCAGGCTGACGACCACGGCGGTCTGCGCGTCGACGTAGCTGGCTGTGTCCTTGCCCTCGCCACCCGTCAGCGCGTCGGCGCCCTCGCCGCCTTCAAGTTCGTCGTCACCCGCGCCGCCGTCCAGCTTGTTGTCGCTGGCATCGCCGATCAGCAGGTCGTTGAAGCCCGAACCCGTCAGGTTTTCAATGTCCTGCAGCCGGTCGCCGGTCGCGTCGCCGCCGCTGCCCTGGCCGGTGCCCAGACTCACGTTCACGCCGGCGGCGGAGTTGGCATAGGTGGCCGTGTCGTTGCCCGCGCCACCCTGCAGCACATCAGCGCCGCCGCGGCCTTCCAGCAGGTCGTCGCCCGCACCGGCCTGCAGCACATTGGCGCCCGCATCGCCACGCAGCGTGTCGTCATGGTCGGAGCCGATGACGTTCTCGACCTGCGTCAGCGTGTCACCCTCGGCCTCGCCGCCCTTGCCGGTGCCGGCGGCCAGGTCGATGACGACGCCAGCGGACGAGCCGCTGTAGACCGCCGTGTCCGTGCCCGCACCGCCCACCAGCTGATCCGCGCCGCCGCGGCCTTCGAGCACGTCGTTGCCGGCACCACCGTCCAGCCTGTTGGCGCCACCGTCGCCGCGCAGCTGATCCGCGCCGCCGCTGCCGTTGAGGTTCTCGATGCCCTCCAATGTGTCGCCCTCGGCGTCACCGCCACTTGCCGTGCCGATGCTCAGGTCCACGCTGACGCCGGCCGACGAGCCCTCGAAGCTGGCCGTGTCATTGCCCGTGCCGCCCACCAGCTTGTCAGCGCCCTCGCCGCCCACCAGCCAGTCGTTGCCGGCGCCACCGTCCAGCTTGTCGTTGCCGGCGCCGCCCGAGAGGCGGTCCGCCCCCACCAGGCCGTTGATGGTGTCGTTGCCGGCGCCGCCATCGATGAGGTCGCCCAGGCCATAGGCCGGGAACACCACGCCGGCCTTGCCGCCGGATTCGTAGCTCATGTCGGCAGCGCTGCTCACGTCGCGCACGATGGCCGGCAGGGTAAACTTGCCCTCCAGCGTCGTGCCGCCCACGTCGGCGGATGCGGTGACGACCAGGTCGAAGGGGGTCGAACTACCGCCCGCCGTGTCGGACACGACGGGGTAGCGCACCATGACGCTGAAGTGCGTCGACGTCGAGCCTTCGACCGGGATGCTCAGCTCCCAGCCGGTCGCACCCTTGGTCGCGCCGACGACCTCGAAGCCGTCCGGCAGGCCACTGATGACGACGGACTTGACCAGCGGCGCCGACTTGGCCGACAGCGTGATGTCGAACTGCCGCGCCCAGCCCGAGCCCATGCCCTGGCCACCGTCGCCGGCGATGGTGTCGTCGCCCGCCGTGCCGTGGATGACCTCGGGCGCGGCCTGGGCCGCAGCAGAGAAGTCGGTGGCCGACTCGGCCGAACCGCCGGAGCCGGTGATCGTCGTGCCGCTGACCTCCTGACCCGTGACGTTGTGGAACTGGCCGGCCACCGTCAGCGTGGCGGCGGCAGGCGGCGGGGGCGGCGTGCCGCCGCCGGGGTTGCCGGCCGGCGCGGGTGCAACCTGGATGACCAGCGAGAACGGCCGGGCTTCGTCGTGGAACTCTGCCTTGGATGCGCCGTCCCCGTTGCCAGTGCCGGACACCATGCCGCTCTCCGGCGGCCTGGGCGGCGGCGGCATCTCACTGCTGGCCTCGCGGGCCGACGGCGCGGGTGTGTCGTCGACCGTCGTGTTCTTCTCGATGGTGCGCAGCAGCGTGTCGGTGATGTTGACCGGCCCGGCCTGGGCGATCAGCGTGGACGCCTCGGTGGCACCGTCGGAGAACTGCAGCTTGAAGTCGGGGTCGGCCAGCGCACGCAGCGCGGCGCCCTGGAAGACATGCTGGCTACCGTCGGTCATGACCAGCACCAGGTCCACGCCGGCCACCTGCACCTTGACGATGGCGGCGCGCGACAGCGCAAGCCTGAGCGTGGCGTCCCCGGTGGGGGCATGGATGACGACTTTGCCCGCTGCGTTGTCCATCAGCTACTCCGTGTGTCTTCAGTCGCCGCGTCGGCGCAGGGGATGCCGATGCTGCGCAGCAGCTGGGCATCCGCGTCACTGGCGGCCTCGCCAGCCAGCACACGCAGGCCCTCGGACGCGCCCAGCTCCACCATCAGTTGCAGCAGCCGGCGCTTGCCCGCGCTGCCATCGCCGGCCAGGCCGGTGCTCATCGTCGGCCCCAGGCGCAGATAGCCCACGCCCAGGCGGCGCAGCAGCGCCAGGTCTTCGGGCGGCGACACCACGCGCTTGAGGCCGATCTGCACGCCGTGGCGCTGCAGCACGGCCGTCAGCGGCCCCAGCACGCTGAGGACATGGCGCTCGCCATCGATCTCGAATTCCACCCACAGCCGCCGTGCCAACGGGCCCAGCGCCGCCAGCGCCTCGTCGAAGCGGCTGACGAAGGTGGGCCGCTCGGCCGAACGTGGCGACACGCGGATGGCGACCTCATCGCCATGCCCGGCCCGTGCAGCGATCTGCGCCAGCGCCAGCTCGGCAACGCGCAGGTCAATGTCAGCGATGCGCGCGGTGCGCTGCGCCGAGGGCAGCACCTCGTCGGCGCCAAAGGAGCGGCCATCGGCGTTCTCCAGCCGCACCTCCGCGCGCTGGTGGGCCACGCTCCCGTCCTGCGCCGTCACGGGGCGCAACTGCAACCCGACCCGGCCCGTCAGCAGCGCCTCTTCGATGAGGCTGCGCCATTGCGCCAGCGACACGGTGGGGCCGGAGCGCGTGGCGCGCGCCATCATCCAGGGCGTGTCGCCGCCCTCGCTGGATTGCAGCGCGCGGTCCACACGCGACATCACCGCGCCGATGGTCTCGCCGCCATGGAAGGCACTGGCCGCCAGCCAGCCCACGCGCGGCCGGTCGGTCAGCTCGCGCTGCTTGAGGCCATGCAGCGCATCGGCCAGCTCGCGGGTCCAGGCATCCAGCGCATCGGCCTGCACGCGTGCCACCATCACGCCGAAGTCCGCCCCGTTCAGCCGCGCCACCATGCCACCGCTCTCGTCCAGGCGCAACGCGCGGGTGCGCAGCAGCGTGGCGACCTGCTTGAGCAGCTCGTCCGCGCGCTCGCGGCCGGCACGCTGGTTCAGGCCGGCCAGGTCGTCCACGCGCAGCAACACGAGGCCGCCGGTGGCCGTCTCGTCGGGGTCCTGCAGCAGCGTGGCGAGCCGGTCCATGAACTGCGCACGCGCGGCC
>JACPYV010000185.1 GCA_016195825.1 Burkholderiales bacterium
ATCATCTATGCATTCTCGGATTCCGGCAGTCGCATCGTCGTCGTGTTCATGCTCGTGATCATGTTGGTCGCCCGTTTTTGCGTCCTGGAGATTCCCCAATGAATACGGTGATCCTTGCGATTCTTAGCATCCTGATTTCGGTTGCGGCTCAGTTTTCGTTGAAGGCAGGCATGTCCGGCGTCAAGGCCGAAGCCGGGGCGGCCACGCTGTTCACGATGTTCACGAACAAATTCGTGCTGTTGGGGTTCTTGCTGTATGGCCTGGGTGCGGTGGTCTGGCTTGGCGTGCTGTCCAAGTGGGAGGTGAGCAAGGCTTATCCCATGGTGGGGCTGGGTTTTGCGATGACAGCGGTGGTCGGCATGTTGATTGGCGAGCAGGTGTCGCTGCTGAGGATGGGCGGCGTTGCCCTCATCTGCACCGGCGTCGTGCTGGTCGCCAGAAGCTGAACGTCTAGAGAAATTGGACGCAAACATGATGCAGCAAACAGTGTCGCCGACCCGTGCGGTGGCTTTCAGGGACGTCCTGGTTGTCACGCTGTTGTTCGCCGTCAGTCGGATTCTGTATAAATTCGCCGGCGTCCATTTCGATTCCAGCAACATCAAGGAATTCATGCAGATCCTGGATCTGCATGAGTTGCAGAACAATTTCTGGACCAGCATCTGGTATCTGCACTCGCAGCCGCCACTGTTCAATATCCTGGTGGGTGGAGTGTTGTTTCTTGGCGGCGATGCATTCGATGTCTGGATGGGGGCGATCTATTCGCTTGTCAATCTGGCTGGGGTGCTTTGCTTCTTCCTGCTGAGCATGCGGTTGTTCGGCGTCCGCTGGCTGTCATTGCTGTTGACGGCCTTCCTGATATTCGGGCCCGCCGGCATCCTCTACGAGAACAAGCTCTATTACGAAGGGCTGGTGTCGCCATTGCTGGTCTGTGGTTTCTACTGCTTTCATAAGTACCTGACCGGTCGCAAGGCTGGCACCGGCATGCTGGCGTTCGCCATCTTTGCCGCGGTCGTTCTGTTGCGCACGGCTTTCCATCCCGCTTGGCTGATTCTGCTGGCGGTGTTGCCGGTGCTCATGGGTCGCGCAGTCCTGCACCGAACGTTGCTGGTGGCGGGTATCCCCTGCCTTGTGGTCGGGGCGCTGCTGGTCAAGAACCTTCTGATGTTCGGCACCCCCGGGTTCTCATCCTGGCTAGGTTCCAACATGGCGCGGATGACCGTGGAGACCTTGCCGGCCGACATGCGGGCTGACATGGTCAAGTCGGGCAAGTTGTCGCCGCTGTCGGGTTTGGACGTGTTCGAGAAGCCCGAGCGGTACGTCGCGCTGCTGGGGCCGTCACGGCCGACGGGCGTCGTCGTGATGGACGAAATGAAGAAGCAGGTTGGTGGCTTCCCGAACTACAACGCGGAGGTTTTTCTGCGGGTCAATCCGATGCTGGCGAAGGACTCGCGCCAGGCCATGCTCGCCTACCCGCAGGGCTTCCTGAAACGCGTCGGCACGGCGTTTTATCACTTCAACCGGCCACCCAGCGAGTTCAAGGGCCTGGAGTCCAATGTCGTCAAGATTGCGCAGCCGGACCGCTTCTACAACTTGCTGGTGCAAGGCCAGCCGGCAGCGATCTGGGGGCTCAGCAGCGACACATCGCGACCGGTTGCGCCGCTGCTGCAGATGGGTGTAGTGAAGCTGCTGTTCTTCCTGGCGACCATTGCCGCCAGTGCCTATTTCTGCTCGCGGGTCGTGGCCTTCCGGCATCGGCGGCTTGGCGCGAGTGAATGCTTCCTGGTCTGCCTAGCGGTGACCGTGGGCTATGCCATGTTGGTCACGAACGTGCTGGATGTCTGGGAGAACAACCGGGCGCGCTACATGATCGACCCGCTGATGACCCTGCTGGTGTTTGCGTTCTTCTTCAGAAGGCGGCAGCGCTCGGACGCCGCGACGATTCGCTGACGTGCGTTCAGGTCGGCGGTGTCGACGCGTCGGCGGCGAAGACCCAGTTGCGGGACACCCAGAAGTTGAAGCCCATGGCCACCACGGAGCCGACGGCGACGCCGGCCAGCAGGTGCATAGGTTGCGTGCCCAGGGCGCGCACAACGCCGAGGTAGCACGCGATGTTGATGACCGCGCCGGCGCTGGTGATCGCCACGTAGCGCAGCCAGCTCGACGCGCCGCTCTGAACCCGGAAGGTGAATCGACGGTTCAGCCACCAGGTGACGGTCGCGGCCACCACGAACGCCAGCACGCGCGCCGGCGCTTCGCCCAGCCCCAGCCCGCTGTGGAACCCCACGGTCAGGCCGGCATCGGTCACGAAACCCACGCAACCCACCAGGCCGAAGCGTAGCAGCTGCGATCGCAGCAGCGCGGCGCGCAGGCCCGTCAGGCTTCCCATCGCGGCATCTGCAGATAGAGCAGACGCTTGATTTCCTGCCGGCCACGCGTCACCGTTTCCAGGATCACGCCGGCAATGAAAAAGAGCGACGCCAGGATCATGATGCCCGTGGACA
The DNA here is from genome assembly GCA_016195825.1 of Burkholderiales bacterium. Taxonomy (GTDB): domain Bacteria; phylum Pseudomonadota; class Gammaproteobacteria; order Burkholderiales; family Burkholderiaceae_C; genus Pelomonas. The sequence continues at coordinate 2,502 of JACPYV010000185.1, forward strand.
GGATGGCCGTCGGGAAGCGCGGCACGAGGCCGGTGTTCAACCATTCCAGCACGATGGGGACTGCCAGCGCCGTGGACAGCACAGCCAGCACGGCGGCAAGCGTGGAGAAGAAGGCCAGTGGGCGCTCGTGTTTGTAAAGCTGCAGGATCAGCCGCATGATGCGCCAGCCGTCGCGGTAGGTGGACAGCTTGCTGGCCGAGCCTTCCGGCCGGGCGCCGTAGGGCGTCTGGATTTCGGTGACCGGCATGCGCAGTTCCAGCGCGTGCACGGTCAGCTCTGTCTCGGTCTCGAAGCCCTTGGACAGTGCTGGGAACGACTTGACGAAGCGGCGAGAAAACACGCGGTATCCGGACAGGATGTCCGAGAAGCTGCGGCCGAACAGCTTGGCGACAAAGCCCGTCAGCATCGCATTGCCGAAGACGTGGCCGGGCCGGTAGGCCTCGGTCTGGGTGTGGACGCGGCAGCCCACGACCATGTCCAGTTGCTCGTCCAGAAGCGTCTGAACCATCTTGGGCGAACTGGCCGCGTCGTAGGTGGCATCGCCGTCAACCAGCACGTAGACGTCGGCTTCAATGTCAGCAAACATGCGCCGCACGACGTTGCCTTTGCCCTGACGGCGCTCGACGCGGACGATGGCGCCGTGGGCGCGCGCAACCTCGGTGGTGCGGTCCGCCGAGTTGTTGTCATAGACGTAGATGGCGGCCTGGGGCAGCGCAGCGCGGAAGTCCTCGACCACCTGGCCGATGGCGACCTCTTCGTTGTAGCAGGGCACGAGCACCGCCACGCGCAGTTTTGGGTCCAGGACGTCGTTCATGTTTTCCTTAGCGCACTTGATAGAGGGTGACTTCGTAGCTGGGCGCCACTATGCGCCGCGCGATGTCGGGTGGCAGCAGGGCTGCGACATGCAGGGCTTGCAGGATCTGGCCGACGGGCTTCACGGGACCCGTCAATTTTCCGGTCTCGACCCAGCCGGGCTGTCGCCGGAATGCCGCGACCTGGTCGCGGCAGCGCTTTTGCGCGGCGCATTGCTCGACCCGTACAGGGCTGTAGAACACCGTGTCGCCTGGCAAGGCCGCCGCGCTGCTGACCTTCTGCGGGGATACGCCGGCCAGGCGGAAGAAGTCGCTGGCGCGCTCGAAGGTTTCGATGTCCGTGTGGATGCGCTGCTCGGGATGCTCCCGCACCCAGGTCACCAGGGCCTGCTCGATTGCCCGGGGCTGCGTGTTCTCCACCGCCAGGCAGAGCAGGTTGGCGCCAAGCACCGCGGCGGCGACCATTCCTGCCCATCTGCGGCGCCCCTTGGTCCAGAGGCTTGCGACCCACCATGCGGTCAGCACGCAGGCGACCCAGGCCGGGATCATCAGGTAACGCGGCACCAGATAAAGCTTCGGGTTGGCGGCCACGAAGACGAAAGCAAGCGCCCCCAGGCCCAGCAACCGCATGAGCAGTTGGCGCTGGGGGCTGCCGGGCTGGCGCCAGAGCTGCCATGCGGCAACTGCGCCCGTCCAGAAAAGCAGGGCGTACTTCTGGGAGACGAACAGTGCGAGGAAAGGGTCCAGCACGATGTTCACGCTCAGGTTGCCCTCCTTGTCTAGCCAGCCGCCGCTGGCCGCGACGCGCCGAACTTCGGCCAACCGATCCACGGGGTCGTGATGCAGGTCCAGGCTGAAGCGGTAGGCCGGGTCGCCGGTCATCAGCGTCAGGTAGGCCCACTCAGCCCCCACCACGAGAGCAAAGCCCAGAACGGCCCAAGGCATGCGCGCACGCGCTCGACTGCCACCCGCCCAGGCCGTGATGGCGCAGGCCAGAAGGGCGCCAGCCGCGGTCTGGCGGTTGATCCAGGCCAGACCGGCCAGCAGCCCGACCAGCAGCCAGAGCCGCGCCGAACCGCGTTCGCCGCTCTCGGTGGGCTCCAGTGCGATCACCAGCGCCCAGAAGGTGGTGCCGACGAAGAAGAGTTCGGAGACATCGGGCGCCAGATAGGTCGAATTGACCACCATCCCGGCCGTCGTCATCGCGAAAAGACCGAACCAGACGGCGACCGCGAAGCCCAGGTACCGGTGCAGGGCCCACATCTGCACGGCGACGAATCCGAAGAAGTACAGCAGCGTCGGCAGGCTGACGGAGAAGATGTTCAGGCCAAGCATCGAGATCGCAAGCGCTGTAGGCAAGGTCAGCGTGTGGCGCAGCGTCCAGTGGCTGTTGCCGACGTAAGGGCTGTGTTCCAGCCAGCCCAGCGCGCCCTGCAGGTAGTTAGCGTCGTCACTGGCCTGGAAGCCGACGAAGAACCGCCATTGCAAAGCCATCAGACCCACCGCGAGCAGGCCGTAGACAACCCACATCGCGACACGGGACGTCGAGCCGTTGGAGTCCGGGGTCACTGGACGTGATGACGTCATAGGCGAAGCATGGATCAGTTGGGAATAGCGCTTGAACGTGGCCTGCAGGTTGGCCATCTTTTCGCGCCTCGGATCATCGCGGATCGCGATTGTGGAGCCTGCTGCCGGCCCCCCTCGTTCAAGGGTGCAAGCGTGTGCGAAATCACAAAGGCAGGTGAGGTCGCAGGGTAGGGTAGGCCGCCTCGGTAAGAATCCGTCGTTTCGCGCGCCTCCTTTGGCGCGGCATGTCCAACTTTGCATCTCTGTCAGGCCTAACCCATGTGCGGCATCACCGGTCTGTTCGATACCCGCGGCCAGCGCCTTCCCGAGCGCGAGCGCCTGCACCGGATGAACGAGTCCCAGCACCATCGCGGGCCGGATGAGGGCGACCTGCACATCGAGCCCGGCGTGGGCTTCGGCCACCGGCGCCTGTCGGTTATCGACATCGCCACCGGCCAACAGCCCATCTTCAACGACGACAAGACGGTGGCCCTGGTCTTCAACGGCGAGGTCTACAACTACCTGGAGCTGATGGACGAGCTGCGCGGCCACGGCTACGTATTCCGCACCAAGAGCGATTCCGAGGCCATCGTGCGCGCCTGGGAGCACTGGGGCGAGGACTGCGTGCACCACCTGCGCGGCATGTTCGCCTTCATGATCCACGACCGCCGCCGCGATTGCCTGTTTATGGCGCGTGATCGCCTGGGCGTGAAGCCGCTGCACTACGCGCTGACCGAGGATGGCTGGCTGCTGTTCGGCTCCGAGCTGAAGAGCCTGATGGCCCATGGGGGGCTGCGCCAGGAGATCGACCCGCGCGCCGTCGAGGCTTACTTCGCGCTGGGCTATGTGCCCGACCCGGCGACCATCTACAAGCACGCCAAGAAACTCGCGCCGGGCCACCGCCTGCTCGTCAAGCGTGGCCAGGCGCTGGGCACGCCGCAGCGCTACTGGGACGTCAAGTTCACGCTGGACGCCAAGATAGGCGAGGAAGAGGCCGCCGAGGAACTGCGCCGCCAGCTGTCCGAGTCCGTCAAACTGCGGCTGAAGGCCGAGGTGCCGCTGGGTGCCTTCCTGTCCGGTGGCGTCGATTCGAGTGCCGTGGTGGCTGCGATGGCCCAGCTGGACGACCAGCCTGTCAACACCTGCTCCATCGGCTTCGACGACCCCAAGTTCAACGAGACGCAGTTCGCGCAGCAGGTGGCGGACCGCTACCACACGAACCACCGCGTCGAGACCGTCAGCAGCGACGACTTCGGCCTGGTGGACCTGCTGGCTCACCTCTACGACGAGCCCTATGCCGACTCGTCCGCCATCCCGACCTACCGCGTCTGCGAACTGGCCCGCAAGCATGTGACTGTCGCGCTGTCCGGCGACGGCGGCGACGAGAGCCTGGGTGGCTACCGCCGCTACAAGATGCACATGATGGAGGAGCGCATGCGCAGCGCCTTCCCGCCAGCGCTGCGCCGGGGCGTGTTTGGCCCGCTGGCCAGGCTCTACCCCAAGGCCGATTGGGCGCCGCGCGTCTTCCGCGCCAAGACCACCTTCCAGGCCATCGCCCGCAACTCGGTCGATGCCTACTTCAACACCATGGGCCTGGTGCGTGACCCGTTGCGCGAGGAGCTCTTCAGCGACGGCTTCAAGCGCGAGCTGCAGGGCTGGAACGCCAGCGAGATCTTCCACGAGCATGCCCAGCGCGCCGGCACCGACGACCCGCTGGCGCTGATCCAGTACCTGGACATCCACACCTACCTGCCGGGCGACATCAACACCAAGGTCGACCGCGCCAGCATGGCGCACAGCCTGGAAGTGCGAGAGCCGCTGATGGACCACAAGCTGGTCGAATGGGTGGCTACGCTGCCGTCTGCGCTGAAGCTGCGCGGCCAGGAAGGCAAGTACATCTTCAAGAAGGCGCTGGAACCCATGCTGCCGCATGACGTGCTGTACCGGCCCAAGATGGGCTTCGCCGTGCCGCTGGCGCGCTGGTTGCGCGGGCCGCTGCGCGAGCAGACCCGCCAGGCCCTGCAGCAGGGTGCGCTGGCGCAGACCGGCTGGTTCAACCCGAACGTCATTGGCCGTCTGCTGGACCAGCATGAGCGCGGCGTGATGGACCACGCCCAGCCGCTCTGGGTGTTGCTGATGTTCGACGCCTTCCTGCGCAATGCGGGCTTGGGCACCGCCACGGCACGTGCCGCGGCCTGAAGAATTCACAAGGAAGAATGATGAAGGTTTCGGTTTTTGGTCTCGGCTACGTCGGTGCGGTGTCTTGCGCCTGCCTGCCCGAACTCGGCCACGACGTGGTGGGCGTGGACATCAACCCGCTCAAGGTCGAGCTGATCGCGTCGGGCCAGTCGCCGGTGGTGGAAGAAGGCATCGAGGAGCTGATCGGCGCCGCCGTCAAGGCCGGCAAGCTGACCGCTACCCGCGACGTTGCTGCCGCGGTGCGTGACACCGAGATCTCGCTGATCTCGGTCGCCACGCCGTCCCTGCCCAACTACATGCCTGACCTGACCGCGCTGGATGCCGTGGTCGGCCAGATCGGCGCCGAGATCGCGAAGAAGGACGGCCACCACACGCTGGTCATCCGCAGCACCGTCGCGCCGGGCACGACGCGTGCACGTATCGCGCCGCTGCTGGAGAAGGCGGCCGGCCGCCTCATTGGTGACCGGCTGTCGCTGGTCTTCAACCCCGAATTCCTGCGCGAGGGCTCGTCCGTCTCTGACTTCCACAACCCGCCGCAGACCATCGTCGGCAGCCTGGACGAAGCCGGCGTCGACGTGATGCGCCGTCTGTACACCGGCGTGCCAGGCAACTTCGTCGCTGCCGACGTGGGCGTGGCGGAGTCGGTCAAGTACCTGTGCAACGTCTTCCACGCGCTGAAGATCGTCTTCGCCAACGAAGCTGGCGCTGTGCTGAAGGAGACCGGCCTGGACTCGCGCGACGTGCTGGAGCTGTTCTGCCGCGATACCCAGCTGAACATCTCCAAGGCCTACCTGCGCCCCGGCTTCGCCTTCGGTGGTTCCTGCCTGCCCAAGGAGGTCAAGGGCTTCCTGACAATCGCCCGCGAGCGCGGCGTGGACATCCCCGTGCTCGGCTCTCTGCTGGACAGCAACGACGCCCACATCGGCCGCGCCTACGATCTCATTGCCGCCAACGGGCGCAAGCCGGTGGCACTGTTCGGCCTGGCCTTCAAGCCCGGCACCGACGATCTGCGCGACTCGCCGCTGGTGGTGCTGGCCGAGAAGCTGCTCGGCAAGGGGTTCGATCTCGCCATCTACGACAAGTTCGTCAAGATCGCGCGGCTGCTGGGCAAGAACAAGGAATACATCGACCGCGAGATTCCACACCTCGACAAGCTGCTGCACGAGACACCCGACGCGGTGCTGGCGCGCGCCGAGATCGTCGTCGTGGGCCACGCGGACGCCGAGACGCGTCAGCGCATCATTGCGCTGGCCAAGGGCGCCCGCGTCGTCGATCTGAACGGCTACGCCGACCTCCGCAGCGCCGGTTTTGCCGAGTACGAAGGCATCTGCTGGTGATGAATTCGGCCCCCACACCTGACGCTGTGCATCAGGCTGCCTCCCAAGGGGGCGCGGGCGGCTCTGGAGCGGCCCAGCGTCGCCCACTAAAGGTCGCGTTCATCTCGCCGGTCTTCCTGTTTCCGGCGGATGCCGGCGGCAAGATCCGCACGGGCAACATCCTGCGCGGGCTCAAGGAGAGCGGTCGGTTCGACATCACGCTGTTGTCACCTGCCACCGCCGGGCAGCAGCGCGAGTGGCAGGGCGAGCTCGACAGGCAGTGCGACCGCTTCGTCGGTTGGGCGCCGAGTGCACCGCGCCCGCGCTGGCAGCGCGCGCCCGACCTGTTGTCGTCCTTGCCCATCAACGTGGCAGCCGATCGCGCGCCGGCGGCCGTGGAGGCGGTCGAGAAGTTGCTGGCTTCCGAGCGCTTCGACGTCGTCGTCTTCGACTTCGTTCACGCCGCTGTGCTGCGCCCGGCCACGCTGCAAGGCGCAACGGTCTGTTTCACGCACAACGTTGAGGCCGAGATCTTTGAGCGCCACGCCAAGACGGCCGGCAGCGCGCCGCTGCGCTGGCTGTGGGGCTCGCAGGCGGCCAAGATGCGCCGCTTCGAGCGCGAGGCGCTGGCGAAGTTCACGCGAGTCGTCGCCGTGTCCGAACGCGACGCGAAGAAGTTCGCCGCTGACGGCTTGACGACGGCGCGCGCCATCCCGACGGGCGTCGACCTCGACTTCTTCTCTTGGCAGGCGCCGGTCGATGGCAGTCCGGTCGTGGTCTTCACCGGCTCCATGGACTGGGAAGCCAACGTCGACGGCATCCGCTTCTACATCGAGGACGTCTGGCCGCGCGTGCGCGCCGAGGTGCCCAACGCGCAGCTGCGCGTCGTCGGCAAGAACCCGCCCGCTGCGCTGGTGCAGCGCAATATGCCGGGCGTCAGCTTCACCGGCTTCGTCGACGACGTGCGTGACCATGCGCGCGACGCGCAGGCCTTCGTCATCCCGCTGAGGGTGGGTGGCGGCACCCGCATCAAGGCCTTCGAGGCCATGGCCATGGGACTGCCGGTCGTGTCGACCACCATCGGCATCGAGGGCCTGGAGGTGGACCACGGCACGCATTTCCTGCGCGCTGACGGCGCGGACGAGCTGGTTCGCGCGACGCTCCAGCTGCTGGCTGACGGCGCGCTGCGCCTGAAGCTATCGCGCGCCGCACGCGAATTGGTGGAGGACCGCTTCGGCCACCGCGTGGCCGCCGACGTGTTCGGTGGCATCCTGCTCGAAGCCGCAGAGGCTGCCGCGTGAAGAAGCTCAAGGTGCTGACCTTCTCGACGCTGTTCCCGAGCAGCGTCAAACCCAGCCATGGCATCTTCGTCGAAACGCGGCTGCGCGAGCTGCTGAAGAGTGGCCAGGTCGAGTCGCGCGTCATCGCGCCAGTGCCCTGGTTTCCGTCGACGAATCCGCGCTGGGGGGAGTACGCCAAGTTCGCTGCCACGCCAGCGCGCGAGCAGCGCAACGGCCTGGACGTGCGCCATCCCCGCTATCTGCTGGCCCCCAAGGTGGGCATGACCACCGCGCCGCTGACGCTGGCCCTGGGCGCGCGCGCCGCGGTGCAGCAGCTGATCGACGAGGGTTTCGATTTCGACCTCATCGACGCGCATTACTACTACCCCGACGGTGTCGCCGCGGCGCTGTTGGCGAAGTGGTTCGACAAGCCGCTGACCATCACGGCGCGCGGCACCGACCTGAACCTGATCCCGCAGTACCCGCTGCCCAAACGCATGATCGAATGGGCCGCGCGGCGGGCGGCCGGCTCCATTGGCGTTTGCTCGGCGCTGATGGATGTGCTGCGGGGCTGGGGCCATGACGGCGCCAAGCTGCACACTTTGCGCAACGGCGTAGACCTGGAGCGCTTCCGGCCGCTGGCGCAGGCGGCGATGCGCGCCGAACTGGTCATTGGCGGCGAGCCGCTGCTACTGTCCGTTGGGCATCTCATCGAGCGCAAGGGGCACCACATCGCCATCGAGGCGCTGGCCGAACTTGTCAAGCGCCGCCCCGGTGCCCGCCTGGTCGTCATCGGCGAGGGTGAAGAGCGGGTGGCTCTGACGGCACTGGCTGCGCGACTGGGCGTGAGCGACCAGGTGAGGCTTACCGGCTCCCTGCCCAACACCGAGCTGCTCAAGTGGTACAGCGCTGCGGACGTGCTGCTGCTGTGCTCCAGCCGCGAGGGTTGGGCCAACGTGCTGCTGGAATCCATGGCCTGCGGCACGCCGGTGGTCGCGACCGACATTTGGGGCACGCCGGAAGTGGTGGCCTCACCCGAAGCGGGCCGCCTGGTGGCCGAGCGCAGCGGGACCGCCTTCGCGGCTGGCATCGAGGCGCTGCTGGCCGCCGGCGTGGACCGCGCCGCCACGCGCCGCTATGCCGAGGGCTTCAGCTGGCAGGCGACGACGGACGGGCAACTGGCCTTGTTCAGCACCATCACGCAGGTGAGTGCGCATGCGTGACATCGTCATCCTCTCCCTCATCGGCTGGACCTTCATCCTGGCCTTCCGCCATCCCTGGGTGGGCATCCTGAGCTGGACCTGGATCAGCATCATGAATCCGCACCAGCTGTCATGGAACCTGAGTTCCATGCCGGTGGCTGCTGCCATCGGTGGCGCCACGCTGGTCGGGCTGTTCACGACCCGGGACCCCCGCGACTACTCGTTGCGGCGGGAGAACATCGTGCTGATCCTTTTCGTGGTGTGGATGTGCGTCACATTGCCGACGTCGTTCATCTTCGACGAGAGCTTCGAGTTGTGGAAGCGCGTGATGAAGATCGACCTGATGGTGCTGGTGGCCATGGTGCTGCTGCACAGCAAGCGTCACGCCATGCTGCTGGTCTGGGTGCTGGTGATCTCCATCGGCTTCTATGGCGTGAAGGGCGGGGTATTTACGGTGGCCACGGGGGGCGGTTATCGGGTCTGGGGGCCGAGCAACACCTACATCGAAGGCAACAACGAGGTGGCACTGGCCTTCGTCATCGTCATCCCGTTGATGCGCTTCCTGCAGATGCAGATGACCGAGCGGTGGGCGAAGCATGTGATGGCGGTGTGCATGCTGCTGATGGCGGCGTCCGCGCTGGGCAGCCACTCCCGCGGTGCCCTGCTGGCGCTGCTGTCAATGGGGGTGGTCATGTGGTGGCGTGGCAAGAACAAGCTGGTCGGTGCGCTGATCTTCATCGTCGGTGGGGCCGTCCTGCTGTCGCTTATGCCGGCGGAATGGTGGGCCCGCATGAACACCATCAAGACCTACAACCAGGATGATTCCGCGCTTGGGCGCATCAACGCCTGGTGGATGGCTTTCAACCTGGCCAAGGCCAATTTCCTCGGTGGCGGCTTCATGGTCAGCCACCCTATGCTGTTCTCGATGTACGCGCCGGATCCTGTCGACGTGCACGCGGCCCACAGCATCTATTTCATGGTGCTGGGTGAGCATGGCTTCGTTGGCTTGTTCCTCTTCATCACCATGTTCTGCATGGTCTGGGGTACGGCGGGCCGCCTGCGGACTCAGGGGCGCAAGCAGGTCGAAACGCACTGGCTCTCGGATCTGGGGGCCATGTGTCAGGTGAGCCTGGCCGGCTATGCGGTCGGCGGTGCCTTTCTGTCCCTCAGCTACTGGGACCTGCCATACAACATCCTCATCGTCGTCGTCATCGGTGCGCGTTGGCTGGACCGCAAGCGGTGGCTGCATGAGCCGGAGGAGCCTGTGCTGAACCTGCCCGGCTGGATCAAGAAGCGGATTAGCAAACGCAAGGTCATGACGCTGCCATGAAGTTTCTCTTTCATCTGCTGTCGCCAGCTGGCGGCAAGGGGCGCTTGACCGTCCTGATCTTTCATCGCGTCCTGCCGCAGCCCGATCCGTTGATGCCCGACGAGATGGACGCGGAGCGATTCGACGCGCTGTTGAGATGGGTCAAGAGCTGGTTCCAGGTGCTACCGCTGGATGAAGCCGCACGGCGTTTGCGCGATGGCAACCTGCCGGCGCGTGCTGCTGCGCTGAGCTTCGACGACGGCTATGCCGATAACCACGACGTTGCCTTGCCGTTGTTGCAGCGCCATGGCCTGCCATGCAGCTTCTTTGTTGCCACCGGGTTCCTGGACGGTGGGCGCATGTGGAACGACTCGGTGATTGAGTCCGTGCGCAGCACGCCGCTTGCGACGCTGGACCTGCGAGGCCTGAAGGATGCGAACGGGCAGGATCTCGGCCAACACGCCATGGGTGAGCCCTCCGCGCGCAGAGCCGTGCTGGGGCACCTGATAGAGCGGGTCAAGTATCTGGAGCCCGTGCCTCGGCTGGCCTGCGTGCAGGCGATAGCGGAGCGCGCCGAGGCGTCCCTGCCGGATGGCTTGATGATGAGCAGCGCGCAGGTGGTGGGGCTGAGGGCTGCGGGCATGCAGATCGGTGCGCACACGGTCAGCCACCCCATCCTGGCGACGCTGTCGCCCGCCGCCGCCGCGGATGAGATCGCGCGCAGCCGCGCAGCGTTGGAGGCTCTGCTCGGCGAACGGGTCGGGTTGTTTGCCTACCCCAACGGCAAGCCAGGGGTGGACTATCAGCCTGACGTGCATCCCGGGCTGGTGAAGGAGCTGGGCTTCGACGCTGCAGTGTCCACCCAATGGGGCGCTGCGGCTGCGGGGGCCGACATCTTCCAGATTCCCCGCTTCACGCCCTGGGATCGCAGCCGCGTTCGCTTCGGCCTGCGACTGGCCGGCCAGCTGCTTCGCGCGGCCGGTTGACGGCTATTTCTGTTTCGCCCGGCGCCACAGCCTGACGACCGAGGCCGTCAATGCATGGCGGTACAGGCGGGCGTGCTCGATGGTCCGCTGCCCCGTGCCCCAACGGAGCTTGGCATCGTTGGCCGAGGTGTAGAACTCAATGACGTCCGACGCCCGGCTGGTGAATTCGGCTTCGATGACGAGTTGGTCGAGCAGATAGCCAGGGGCGTAGCGCTGGAAGGTCTCGGCATGCGTCGTTTTCAGCAGCACGGACATCCGGCCACCGCGCAGCACGATCTCGCTCGCCGCGAGTTCGCCGTCGATGAGCATTTCGTAGACAGTCGCCTGGCCGGTGGCTGCAAAGCGTTGCAGCACGTCCGTGTAGAAGTCGCCCTGCACGGTTCCCAGGGCCACCGCGGTGCCTTGCTCGGCCTTCCAGCTCTGTCCCTCGAGCGCGGCATAGCGCGTCAGCGCCGCGCTGACGTCATCTGCGGTGTTCGAGATCCTGAGCTCGTGTCCGCGCCCGTCCTTCTTGAGCCGGTTCCACTTGTTCTTCAGGTCGTCGCGCAGACTGCGGCTGCGCGACTGCCAGTAGGTCTCGAAGCTGCCGGACAGGTCGATGTTCAGCGTCGTGACATGAGGCTGGCGTTCCACACGCAGGGGGCTGGCGGACAGCGGCGGGCTGTAGAGCGGGTCGACGGCATACCAGTCCATCCACAGCGTTGGCCCGGGCAGGGCCGCCATCAGGCCGGGCAGCAGGCCGAGATCATCGATCATCAGGGCGGACATCTGAGACTGCGCCGGCAGATAGCTGCGCCACCTCAGGGATTGCTTCGTCAGCGGGATGGCCGCGCGCAGTTGGCCGTCCTGCTCACACAGGGCCAGGAAGTCGTTCCCATCGGAAAAATGCCTGGCCAGCGCATGCATGAAGGCGAACGACGTGAGCGGATGGTCGGCGTGGAGCCGTGCATTCAGCTCGTGCCAGTCACTCTGGCGGGCTTCCAGCCCCGCCAGCAGCGGCAGCACGGTCCAGCGAATGTCCCGGGTCACGGCTTGCCCCCGGCCAGGCGCCAGTCCGGCGCATGCCGGCGCAGCCACTGCTCCAGCATCATCAGGATCCACACCATCTCGCCGTAGTAGCCGGCGTGCTCCTTGAGGCGGTGGGTCAGCAGGCTATCGACGAATTCGGCGCGCACGATGCCGCGTGCAGCCACACCGCGCAGCGACTCGGCAGCCAGTGCGTTCAGCGCCGCGTCCTTGACCGCCCAGGGGCCGAAGGGCAGGCCGAAGCCGTGCTTCTTCTTCGTCAGGATCTCGTCCGGCAGGAAACCGCGCAGCGCTTCCTTGAAGAACCAGCGCAGCTTCAGGCCCTTGAGCTTGTAGCTGGTGGGCAGCTTCAGCGAGAAGTCCAGCAGCCGTGTGTCCAGCAGCGGGAAGCTCACGTCCATGCCCGCCAGGCCGGTCGTGCCAACGACTTTGGGCAGGTCGTTCTCGGCCAGTGTGTAGCGCCAGTCGAAGGCCAGCATCTGGTTGACAAGGCTGGCATCGTGCGGTCCGGCCGCCCAGGTGGCTCGTTGGTGTTCGCGTGGTTCGCCGGTGTCCACGGCTGACAGGAACGCTGGCGTGAGCACGTCGGCCATGCCAAGACGGTCTAGCAGGTTGTAGCTCTGCATGCGGTCGGGCATGGGCACGCGCGCCTGGCGGATGTAGCTGGTGCCCTTCTTGAGCAGCGGGATGCTGCCGGTGAGCGGGTTGACGAACAGCGGGTTCAGCACGCCCGTGCGCAGCGGCGATGGGATCTGGCTGTAGACGTGAAAGACGCGCTCCTTGGCGTAGCGCACGTTGCCGCCGAAGAGTTCGTCGCCGCCATCGCCCGCCAGCAGGCGGGTGTAGCCGTCGTCATGCGCCTTGCGCGCGCAGTAGAAGGCCGGCACGGCCGACGAGTTGCCGAAGGGCTGGTCGTAGTGGGCCGCGACGTCGGGGATGGCAGCGACCAAGTCGGCGGGCGTCACGTAGTACTCGTGGTGCTCGGCGCCGTAGGCCTTGGCGGCGATACGTGCATAGGCCATCTCGTCGTAGCCTTCGGCCTCGAAGCCGATGGAATAGCCTGCCGGGGCCTTGCCGGTGGCCTCGCCGAGCAGGCCGCAGACGGTGGAACTGTCGGTGCCGCCGCTGAGGAAGCAGGCAGTCTTGCCGTCGGCGCCCAGACGGTCCTTGACCGCGCTACGCAGGATGTCGCGGAACTCGTCGCGCAGCCTTTCGAAGCTGGGACTGGCTTGCTCGTTGAAGCGCGGATGCCAGTAGGGCGCCACCGTCAGCTTGCCGTTCTCGTACAGCGCATAGTGCGCGGCCGGCAGGCGCAGGATGCCGGTGTAGATCGTGCGCGGCGACGGGATGCAGTGGTGGAAGAGGTAGTCGAAGATGGCCTGTGGGTCGATCTCCGAGATGCCTAGCTGGCGTGCCAGCACGTCGGCGCGCGTGGCGTAGTGCAGGCGGCCGTCACGCACGGCGTAGCAAAGACTGTGGACCGCGAAGCGGTCGACGGCGAGATAGGTGCCACCGCCCGGCAGGTCGAGCGCCACGGCGAACTCGCCGCCCACGTCGGCGGCGCAAGCGGTGCCGCGCGTGGCATACGCCTGCTGCCATGCGGCCAGCGTGTCGGCTGCCGGTGCGGCGAAGCGGGGGAGGCCGGAGGCGAACGGGGTGTCGGGCGGCAGGGCTTGGGCTTGCATTTCTTGTTGTCGCTGGGACTCAGGCGGCGGAATTGTCAGGGCGCGATGTGGAATTCGTACGAATCCATCGCCAGGTGGCGCCGACGGCCTGGCGGGCAAGGCCAAGCGCGCCGCGGACGGTGAATGGGTCGTAGGCGACGAGGCCGATGCGCTCGCGCCGCTGACTCATCCACGCGGCCTTGTAGGGGTAGTCGCCGATCAGGTAGTCGATTTCCTGCACGTGATCGATGTCGAGCGCTTGTTCCATCAGCAGCGCGGTCAGCAGCGTGCCCGGAGCGAGGGCCTTGTAGGCCTCGTCATAGGCAAGCTTGTAGATGTCAGCGCGGCCGTTGGCGACGATCCAGATCTGGGCGGCCACGGGCTTGTCGCCCAGCCAGGCCAGGCCGAGTCGCAGCCAGCCGCGCCGGGCGCACAGTCGGATCAGGCCGGGCATGAAGTCAGGGTAGGGCTCGGGCACCTTCCAGCTCCGCGCATAGACGGACTGGTACGCAGCCAAAGCCGCTTCCAGGCGTTCTCCGCCCTGCACGATCTCCAGCCGCCCACCCTCGAGCGCGAACTTCCGGGTATTGCGCTTGATCGTGCTGCGCACCTGGCCGCTGCGATCCTGCAGGTAGTCGGCCCAGTTCTGATGGACCGGTTCATACCAGTTGCCGAAGGCGAAATAGGCATGGGTGCTGAGGCCGGCCAGTGCAAGCGCGCGCTTGAGCAGCGCAAACTCGCGCGACAGCGGGTCCATGGGCGAGAAGCGATAGGCCGCGGCGCCCGCCCCGTCCCGCCGTAGTGCCCGCGTAAGCGGCAGCAGATCTTCCGCTTCGAGGCCATCTTCCAGCGCGGGTGCGTAGATCGCGGTGTAGAAGTTGGCCAGCGCGCTGACCTCGCGGCCCAGTGAGCCGGTCTGGGCGACTGTGGGCAGCACGGCGAGCACCCGGCCTTGGCGACGCAGCACGTGCAGTCGTACTTCGTGGCGCTGCGGCTCGGCGGCATAGACGGTGTCCACGAGATGGGCGTGCCAGTCCGCGCCGAACTCGATGTGGCGCCGCTCGGCACGTTGCATCAGCGCAAGCGCGTCGGCCGGCAGTTCACGCACATGGGCGTAGCTGTCGACGTTGGCGCCGCTGCGGTTGACCATGGTGTCGACGCCAACTGGCTGCTTCCCGCGCCTGAGCCAGCCGCGGGAACCGCGCCTGAGCAAGTCGAAGAAGTGCGGCAGGCCACGGTGTCGATAGACACTGATGTGATTGATCCAGCGCTGCGATGTGGACCAGGCGAGCTGATCGGCGTTTGCGTCGGTGTAGAACTCCACCTCGCCGCCCTGAATGCGCTCGAAGAGGTCTTCCAGCACCCGCAACAACAAGATGCGGCCCGGAGCCAGCCGTTCGAAGGTCTCGTTGTAGGCCGTCTTCAGGATCAAGGCCATGCGTTCGCGCAGCAGCACCATGCGCGACGCAATGAGGGTGTCACCCAGCCAAAGTTCGTAGATCAGCGCTTCGCCGTGGCCGCCAAACTGCCGCATCACGTCCTTGTAGAAGCTGCCTTGCGCATCGTCGGCAGCTACGGCAGTACCGATCTGGCCCTTCCAGCCACTGCTCTCCAACGCCGCATATCGCTCCACCGCGTCCGCCATGTCCTGCGGCGTCGTCGTTACCGTCATGCGAGCGGGCAAGGGTTCGGCCTGCAAGCGCCGCATGTAGCGCCGCATGTTCTTGATCAGGTTGCGCGGCCGCTGGGCCCAGTAGTCATCGAAGCCATGGCGCAGGCTGACGCTCATGGTGAGGGCATGAGGCAGGCAGCGTACGGGGCGCCCAGGCAGTTCGCGCAGATCGCAGAAGCGGGGGTCGTTGCACAGCAGATCCAGCTCGCTGGCATAGCCAGGCAGCGCGGCAAACAGACCGCGCATATCCATCCCGGACGGGATGAGGCTGAGGCCGATCTGCGTTTGAGATGGCAGGAAGCTGGACCAGACGCCCAGGCCGCGTGCATGCCGGTTGATCAGCAGCATGGCGATCGGCCCCGCATCGTCGCGCGCGACTGCAAGTTGCACCCTGTCTGCCCCGAAATGCCGTATCAGCGCGTCGACAAAAGCGCTGTCCAGCATGGGGTGGCCGCTCATGAGCTGGCCATTCAAGCGGTCCCAGTCGGCACGATGCTCGCCCAGACCCTGGTCGGCGTCGACGGCGAAGATCTGCCAGATCATGGGAGTCTTGGGGCCTGGCACGATGAGTTCAGGTGGTGCCCTGCCGCGTCCGGCTCAGGCGTGCGGTGACGAAGGACCGCAGCGCCATGCCCAGGGGGTGCTTGATGGTCAGCAGTGTGGCAGACCAGGCGACGGTCGCCATGAACAAGGCGATGCCGAGTTGCGCCAGCCGGGGCAGTTCCAGCCAGAGGCACAGCCCCAACCCGGCCGCTGCAGCGGCGCCGACCGCAGCGGTGGTCAGCGCAGACATCCCGATGATCCGGCGCAGTTGTGCCCAGTCAAAGTTGACGCTGGCATGGGCCAGCTTCAACCAGACAATGCCAGCCAGCAGGGATACCAGGACCATGCTCAGGCACAGGGGGATGACGCCGAACGGACTCGCAACCGCGGCGCATGTGACGGTCAGCACCGCGCTCAATACATTGCCCCGCAGGACCCTGCGGTTTTGGCCCGTGGCGACGAGCGCTGCCTGGCACACGGTGGTCCACAGCGTGAGCAGCACGCACAGGCCAAGAATGCGCGTAGGGTTGATGGAGTCGGCCCATTGGCCGCCGTACATCAGCAGCACCAGCGGCTCTGCCATGACCGACAGGAACATGCACAGGGGCCAGCCCACCGCGAGCAGGTAGGCCATGGCCAGCACGAAGGCCTGGGCGCAGCTCTCGCCGCTACGGTTCAGTGCTGCGAACTTGGCTTCGGCCACGGGGTAGGTCGCATCGGTCAGTAGCCGGTTGACCATGGACACTAGGCCATTAGCGCGCGAGTAGAAACCCACGCTGGCCATCGACTGCAGCTTGCCGAGCAGGAATTCGGGCGCGCTGGTCGACGCGGCCGAGAACAGCGACGAGGCGGTTAGCGTGGTGCCAACACCCAGAACACGCCGGACTTCCGAGAACGAAGGCAACCAGGGTACGTTTCTGCGCAGCGCGATGCCGGCCACGGCCGCCACGCTGACGCCCGCCAGGTTGCCGTAGGCCAGGCTGAGCGCGCCGTGACCGGTGTACGCGGCCCCGACACTGACCCCGGCCACGAACAGCGTCTGCGTGAGCCTGATCACGGCGACCGCATCGAAGCGCATGTCGCGGATCAGCAAGGCGTAGTTCAGCGAACCGAACGGAATGACCAGAAAGTTGACCGCGATGACGCTGAGCAGCGACTGCAACAGCGGTTCGCCGAAGTAGCGCGCCAGCGGCGCCGAGAGCAGCAACAGCATGCCGGCGCACAGGAAGGCCATGCAAAGCTGGACACCCCAGGCGCTTCGCAGGCGCGCCTGCGTCAACTCTTTCTCCTGAATCAGATAGCTGCCGATCCCGAGATCTCGCATCGTCGACAACAACGTCGTGAAGATCATCGCCACCGAGAACGTGCCAATCTCCGACGGCTTGAGCAGCCGGGCGATCACCAGCGACGACAGGATATTGATCGCCAGGCTGGCGTATCGATCCAGAAAGGAGAACAGCAGCGAACGCTTGACCGAGCCGCTCACGATGCGCCCACAGGACGGATCGCCCAGAGCAGCCGACGCGTGTAGGCGAGGTAGTCGAGCCCTCCGGGGTAGCGGAGGCTGGAGAGATGGTGGCGCCAAGCTTGGCCGGCTTGTCCCTTGGCACGGAAAAAGTCCGACAGCAGGTGATGGGCAGCACCCAGTTTGCGGCGAACTCTGGCCGCGACAGGGGCCGGCAGCGGCAAGCGCAGGATCTCCTGGAGCACATCGATATGCGCCAGTTCATAGGCTTCTGACTTGGACAAGGATTGCGGCGTGTTGTTGATCTTGAAGGTGGGGACGTCGACGAAATCCAGATGCCGTTTCAGCGCCAGTTTGAACCCGAGCAATGTCCATTCGATGTAGCGGAATCGCTCGTCGAAGAAATCCTCGCCCACTCGCGCGGTGCGGAACAAACCACCGCAGGACGCCAGCCAGTTGGTTTCTGCCAGCGCGAGCAGGGGAGCCGGATAGATGCTGGCGAAATCCGTGAGAAAGGGGGTCTCGACTTCACCGTTGAAACGAACCCCGTTGCACACGACGCCGTCCGCCTCGGGATGCGCATCGAGATGCGCGCGGCGCAGTGTCAAAGCTCCCGCGAGGTACTCATCGTCATCGTCCAGGAATCCGAAGAATTCGGTCCGGACTGCTTCGCGGCCTATCCTCTGCGCCCGCGGCGCGCTCCCGACCGACTCGTAAATGACAACCAGGCGATCGTCGTCGCGCAGGGATTCAAGAAGATCGGCGTCAAAGCGCGTGCCGTTGACGACCAGGATGACCGCCACCGGCTCGTCGGCCGCAGCCAGGATGCTGTCGATCGCCTTGAGCAGGGATGCCCGCCGTTTCGACTCGCAAGTCGTGGGGATGATGATGCTGACGCGCGCGGGTTCCATCTTGAAACTCAGCGCGATGTGAAGCGCGCGCGCGCGTAATTCAGCCAAACCTTGGGCGCCCAGGGTTGATGGCTCAGCGAAATCTTGTAGAACTGCGCCGCAATCTCGCTCGATCCGCGCTGGAGATGGGCGTCAGCAAAGACCCTTGCCGAGCGGCCAAGCCTGGCTTGCATGATGGCATCGGGAAGGCTGCGGCCATCGCGGTTCTGCAGACCCCAGCGACCGTAGGCATTGCTCAGAATCTTGTACTCGAAATTGTTCTGATTGACCGAGCCCGTGATGCTCTGGCCGTGAATGCGATACAGCGCCAGCGACTCGGAAACCCCATGCCACTCCGCCTCGTTGGCCAGTTTCAGCCACAAATCGTAGTCCTGGCCCTTGCGCAGACTGACATCAAAGCCCCCCACCTTCTGAATCAAGTCCTTGCGCGCGAGGACGGTGGAAGTCCAGACCTCGCAATCCAGCAGCAGATCGATATACAGCCAGCCGTTGCGGATGGGCTTGCTCACGCGGCCTTGCTCCTGGCAGTCCGCCAGATAGGCATCGGCAGCGGGGAAATCACCCGTGCCACCGGGCTCCCACAGCGAGAAGCGTGAATACACGAGAGACGCGCCGTCCCGGACCAATGCCCATTGCTTGGCCAGTTTTTGCGGGTGCCAATAATCATCGGCATCCAGGAAAGCGATGAATTCGGCATTCGCCGCTGCGACGCCGCGGTTGCGTGCGACGGCCGAGCCCTGGTTGGGCTGCTCGATCAGCCGGACGCGATCCCCATAGGCTTGAACGCGCTTGACCGTGTCGTCACTGGACCCATCGTCCACGACGATCAACTCAATCGTGACGCCGGTTTGAGCCAGCGCCGAGTCGATGGCCTCATTGATGTAGTCGGCGCTGTTGTACGCCGGCATGACGACGGCAATCTGCGGAGCGGTGAGCGGCACGTTCAGCGCACTCCGGATGAGGCTGGCTCGGGAGCCGAGGCGGCATCTGTGGGCGCATCGGGCGCCGGGTCCGCCCATTTGTGAACGGCTTCCAGCTTGGCTTTCAGATCGCCGCGCATCAACCCCATCTTCATTGCCTTCTGCGCGTACAGGAGGGCCTGGTCGTAATTCTTCATGTCGAAATAAATGAGGCCGACGTTGTACATCGCGAATGGATTGTCGGCCTGGGTATCGCTGACATAGGCTAGATGCCGGCCCACCTCGGTGGATTCGCCGCGGCTGACGAGGAAGGTGGCGAACAGCAGCCGCACCAGATAGTCGCTGGGCTGAAAGCGCAAAGCGCGCTCATAAAAACAATCGATGGTGTAAGGCGCGCCCTCGGCTGGATTGCGCTTTTCCTTTTCCACCAGGCGCTGCATGGCGACCAGGGCGCGGGGGTGATTCGGAAAGGCGCGCAGGGTGTAGCCAATGTCATGACCGAACGCGCCGGTCTTGCGCGTCTGCAGCATTTCCACACCGGGCGTGAAGTGCGCACCTTCCACCAAGGACTTTTGATCGTTGCTGGCCGAACGGTAGTCGAAGGGTCCGTAGGCATAGTTCACCAGAGAGCCGCAAGGGTTCTGTGCCTGCGCATTGGCAAGACCTGCGGCAATCAACCAGGACAAAATAAACCAGGGCTTCATGGGCATGCTCGCGGTGAGTCCTTGATCGAGTTCAGCCAGGCGCACACCGCGATTTCCACGGACTCTGTGTCAGCAATTCGTGAAAAGGTGTGGTCGGCTGCGGCGAGGTCAGTTCGCGTGACGGCGCTACTGGCGACGAGGCCCGACCAGCCGGGCGCGCTGCCAATATGCTCCAGAAACTCCTTGGCGGTGAAGTCCTCGCCACTGAGTATCAGCAGCACCGGCCCGCCGAAGGCCCGCAGCCCGTCCGCCATGCGGTCCTGGAAGCTGCGCGAGTCCGTCTGTGCGCCGCCGCCACGGGCGAGCCGCAGGTTGCTGCCCAGCGTGCGCAGCGCGGTGACGCCCACGCCGCCGCGCAGCAGTTTGAGCCAGAACTCGGGCTCGCGCAGGCGCCGCCAGTAGTAGTGCTTGACATGCGTCTGCGCCAGCGTGGCCGCAGAACGCACCCAAGGGTTGAGCAGCGCGACACCGGCGATGCGCGGGTCACGGGTCGATGCCAGGTAGAGCAGGGCGGCCGAGGCGGCGTCGCACAGGCCCCAGAGCACGACGCGCTTGAGCGCGGGTCGGGCGGCCAGCAGGGCGGCGATGGCGGCGGCAATGTCGGCGTCGACGCCGAGGAAGTTGCGCCTTTCGTCGACCCGGCCGGCGCTGTCGCCCATGCCGCGGTAGTCGAAGCGCAGCGCCACGTACCCGTTCGCGGCCAGGTGGCGGGCCAGCAGCGTGAACTGGCGGTGGCTGCCGGCACGGTATTGCGGGCCGCCGACGATGATAAGCACGCCCACCTCGGCCGGCGCGTGCTCGGTCGGCTCGGCCAGGATGCCGACCAGTTGCTCGCCTTCGCAGGTGAAGTGCAGTACCGACTCCTTGCCAGTGGAGCCCGGCCGCCCGGCGCCGCCGGCAGCCCCCTCGGGGGGCGGCAAGCCTGGCAAGTTTTGGGGCTGCGTCATGCGAGCGCCTCCACCGTGCGGGTCAGCAGCGCCGGGGCGAGTTCGATCTCGCTTGTGGCCCAGAAGCCGGGGCCCGGCACGAGCTGCGTGCGCACGGTCCAGCCGGCGTCCTGCCAGGACTTGATGGCTTGCTCGCTGACCGGTGTCAGCGCGGCGTCCTCGCGCGTGCTGACTTCCAGCCACTCGACACGGCCCGGCGCGCCCGTGGGGGCCAGTCTGGCGGCTTCCAGGTCGGATGCCAACCTGGCGCCCAGCCGGTAGCCGGCGATCTCGACGGTGTGGCCGGCGGCCAATTCGGTTTTCATGCCGTCCATCAACCCCTTGCTGGTGCCACTAGCCATCTCGGCCGCGAGCTTCAGGCGCAGGAACTGCTGCAGCGCCAGCTTGCCGCTGGTCATCGGCTGCCAGAACAAGTAGTTCAGCGGCCGGCCCCAGTCGGCGGCGCTCAGCAGGCAGCCGGCGCGCAGCCCCCACAGCCACAGCGGCGCGGCTGGGGCTTTGGTGTCGAGCCAGTCCAGGCCCAGGCGCACGTCGGCCTGCCAGTCAGTCCAGGTCGCGTCGCCGAAGTCGGCCGAGGAGTCGCCGCAGCCGCGCAGATCGATCTGCAGCACGGCATGCCCGGCCTCGGCCAGCGCGCGGCAGGCCAGCGCGGCCATGCGGCGCGACTTGTTCATCTCCTCTGCGAACGGGTGCAGATACAGCACCCGGCTGCGCGGCGTGCCCACCGGGGCGTGGAACAGGCAAAGCCGCTGCTCGCCGCCGGCGGCGGACAGGAAGAAGACGTCGGGATGAGGAATCAACCCAGGCGGGCCGCGACGAAGTCGGCCAGTGAGCCCACGGTGGCGAATGTGTCACCGTCGATGTCGTCATCGTCGACGACCAGGCCCAGTTGCTCCTCCAGCGCGGTGATGAGGCTGACCACGGCCATCGAGTCCAGCTCGGGCAGGGCGCCGAGCAGGGCGGTGTCGCGGGTGAAGGTTTGCGCGCGGCCGTCCAGGCTCAGCACGTCGTCGAGAAGCCTGAGCACGTGGCCGAGGACTTGGGCGTTTTCCATTGGGGGCCTGTTAGCACTACGGGAATCGATGCGAGAGGGCGCGCGCACGCGCACGCCTCTGGCGTCCAAAAATGCAGCCGCGCAGTTTAGCCGGCCGCCCCCTCGGCTCCGGGGAGGCCACCCCTCGGGCTCGGGGGCGCGTGAGATACTTTTTTGACTCTCAACGCCTGTTATCCGGCCGCGCCTTCATGCCCGAATCGACCCTGCTGAACGAGTTGGTGGCCGTTGCCGCCGAGCGCACGCCCGACGCCCCGGCCCTCAC
Organism: Burkholderiales bacterium; assembly: GCA_016195825.1. Classification (GTDB taxonomy): domain Bacteria; phylum Pseudomonadota; class Gammaproteobacteria; order Burkholderiales; family Burkholderiaceae_C; genus Pelomonas. The sequence continues at coordinate 24,340 of JACPYV010000185.1, forward strand.
CTATGGCAGGGCGACGCTGAGCTATAGCGAGCTGGACGCTGCCGCGCGCGGCTTCGCCAGTGGCCTGATGCAGCTGGGTCTGGCGCGCGGCGAGCGGGTGGCGATCTACTTGGAGAAGCGTTTCGAGACCGTGGTGGCCAGCTTTGGTGCGCCGGCTGCCGGCGGTGTCTTCGTGCCGTTGAACCCGCTGCTCAAGCCCGAGCAGGTCGGCTTCATCCTGCGGGACTGCGATGTGCGCGTGCTGGTCACGTCGCCCGAGCGGCTGGCGCAACTGGGTGATGTGCTGACACAGTGCCCGTCGCTGCGCCACGTCGTGTTGACGAGCGGCGCCGGCTCGGCCCCCGTGCCGGTGCATGACTGGGCCGCCCTGCTGGCCGCACCGGCCCGTGCCGGCCACCGCGTCATCGACACCGATGTGACAGCCATCCTCTATACCTCGGGTTCGACCGGCCGGCCCAAGGGTGTTGTGCTGTCGCACCGAAACATGGTGGCGGGCGGCAAGAGTGTGGCGAGCTACCTGCAGAACCGCGCCAGCGACACGCTGTTGGCCGCGCTGCCGCTGTCCTTCGATGCTGGCTTCAGCCAGCTCACTACAGCCTTCCACAGTGGCGCCCGCGTCGTGCTGCTGAACTACCTGCTGCCCAAGGACGTTCTCAAGGCGATGGAGCGCGAGAAGGTGACCGGCCTGACGGCCGTGCCGCCGCTGTACATCCAGCTGACTCAGCTCGAATGGCCGGCTGCCATCAACCAGCACCTGCGCTACTTCGCAAACACCGGCGGCCGCATGCCGCGGGCGACGCTGGACCTGCTGCGTGCCAAGGTGCCGTCCGCCAGGCCCTTCCTGATGTACGGGCTGACCGAGGCCTTCCGCTCGACCTACCTGCCGCCCGACGAGGTCGACCGTCGGCCTGACTCCATTGGTAAGGCCATCCCCAACGCGGAGATCCTGGTGCTGCGCGAGGACGGCAGTGAGTGCGCGCCGGACGAGCCAGGCGAGCTGGTGCACCGCGGCGCACTGGTCGGGCTGGGCTACTGGAACGACGCCGAGAAGACGGCCGAGCGCTACAAGCCGCTGCCTGTCGGTGTCGGTGGTCGCCAGGGCGGGCTGCAACTGCCCGAATTCGCCGTGTTCTCTGGCGACACGGTCAGGCGCGACGCCGAAGGCTTCCTGTACTTCGTCGGCCGCCGCGACGAGATGATGAAGACCTCCGGCTACCGGGTCAGCCCGACCGAAGTAGAGGAGGTCTTGTACGCCACTGGCCTGGTCGGCGAATGCGTGTCCTTCGGCGTCGACCACGATACGCTGGGCCAGGCCATTCAGGTCATCGCCACGCCGCCGGAAGGCGCGGCTGAGCTGGACGCCGCCGCGCTACTGGCCGCCTGTAAGACGCGCATGCCCGCCTACATGGTGCCGCACGGGATCGAGGCCCAGGCCGGCCCGTTGCCGCGCAACCCCAACGGCAAGATCGACCGCAAGACCCTGTCGACTGACTGGGTGGCACGCCACACCGCATGACCGAAATCAAACGTCCCCCGGCCCATGTGGCCATGTCCCAATTTCCTGTCGACGAGCGCGGTGAGCTGCTCGTTGGCGGTCAGCGCCTATCGGTGCTGGCCGAGCGCGTTGGCCAGACGCCGTTCTACGCCTATGACCGCGGCCTGCTGAGGGCGCGTGTCGCCGAGCTGCGCGCGGCGCTGCCCGAGGGCATCGAGCTGCACTACGCTATGAAAGCCAACCCCATGCCGGCGCTGGTCGCCCTGATGGCGGGGCTGGTTGACGGCATCGACGTGGCCTCGGCCGGCGAGCTGCAGGTCGCTCTGAACGCCGGCGCGGACCCGCACGAGGTCAGCTTTGCCGGCCCAGGCAAGCGCGACATCGAGTTGGGCCAGGCCGTGGCGGCTGGTGTGCTGGTCAACGTCGAGTCGGCCCGCGAGCTGAAGGTGCTGGCGGCGGCGTCGCAGCGCCTGGGCCAACCGGCGCGCGTCGCGCTGCGCGTGAACCCGGACTTCGAGCTCAAGGGCTCGGGCATGCGCATGAGTGGCGGCCCCAAGCAGTTCGGCATCGACGCCGAGACGGTGCCCGAGGTGCTGGCGCAGGTCGGCCAGCTGGCCGGCGAAGGCGTGGCTTTCGAAGGCTTTCACCTGTTCGCCGGCTCGCAGAACCTGAAGGCCGAAGCCATCTGCGAGGCGCAGCTCAAGAGCTATGAGCTGGCCCTGCGGCTGGCCGAGGCCGCGCCGGCGCCCGTCAGCTTCCTGAACCTGGGCGGCGGCTTCGGCATACCCTACTTCCCCGGCGAGCAACGGCTGGACCTGGCGCCCATCGCCGACAACCTGGCCGCACTGCAGGCCCGCGCCAGCGTCGACCTGCCGCAGGCCAAGCTGGTCATCGAGCTGGGCCGCTACTTCGTCGGCGAGGCGGGCATCTACGTGAGCCGCATCGTCGACCGCAAGATCTCGCGCGGTCAGGTGTTCCTGGTGGCGGACGGCGGCCTGCACCATCACCTGTCGGCGTCGGGCAACTTCGGCCAGGTTCTGCGCAAGAACTACCCGGCGACGGTGCAGCCCCAGGGACGCAAGGAGGCCGCTGTCGAAGCTGCCAGCGTCGTCGGCCCCTTGTGCACGCCGCTGGATCTGCTGGCTGACCGCATGGAAATGCCGCGCGGCGAGGTGGGTGACCTGGCCGTCATCTTCCAGAGCGGCGCGTATGGCCGCAGCGCCAGCCCCGAGGGGTTCCTCGGTCATCCTGCGGTCGTGGAAGTGCTGGTCTAAGCTGCGTCTTCCCAGACTCCGTTGCGCAGGATCTGGTGCGGGCGAAAGCCCGCCTTGTAGGCCATCTTGGGGCTCTCCTCTATCCAGTAGCCCAGGTAGAGGTGGCTGAGCTTGAGCTCTCGCGCCTGCTGGATCTGCCACATCACGCCATAGGTGCCGAAGCTGCCTGGCATGTCGGGGTCGTAGAAGGTGTAGACCGCGGACAACCCGTCGCTGAGGATGTCCAGGATGGCCACCATGCGCAGCGGCGTGCTGCCATCAGGCATCGGCTCGCGGAACTCGACCAGACGGGAGTTGATGCGCGACTGCAACAGGAACTGGGTGTACTGGTCCACGCTGTCGTGATCCATGCCGCCACCGGAGTGGCGGCCAGCCTGGTAGCGCAGGTAGAGGGCGTAGTGCTCGGCAGAATATCCTAGGCGCATGACCTTGGCCTGCAGGTGGCGGTGGCGCTTCAGCGCCCTCGTCTGGCTGCGGGTAGGCTCGAAGCGGCCCACCGGCACGCGCAGCGCGACGCAGGCGCGGCACTGGTCGCAGTAGGGGCGGTAGGTGAACAGCCCGCTGCGACGAAAGCCCGCGGCGACCAGGTTGGAATAGGCGTCGGCGTGGATCAGGTGGCTGGGCGTGGCGACCTGGGAGCGCGCCTGGCGGCCCGCAACGTAGCTGCACGGGTAGGCGGCCGTGGCGTAGAACTGGATCTGCGCGAGGGGCAGTTCTTGGGGGTGGGTCACGTCGAGTCGAGGAGCCTGTGCCAGTGGTCGTGATGATAGGTCCAAGGCCCCGGACTGGCGTCGCCCACATGGGTGGCGAGGTGGGCCTCGAAGGCCGCCCGGGGGACCTCTGAAGCACCCAGCGAGGCCAGGTGGCCAGTGTTCTGCTGGCAATCTATCCACGGGATGTCGAAGCCGCGACACAGGCAGACCAGCGCGGCCAGCGCGATCTTGGACGCATCTGTGCGGCGCATGAACATCGACTCGCCGTAGAACATGCGGCCCAGGTTGACGCCGTACAGGCCGCCGACGAGTTCGCCATCCATCCAGGTCTCGATGCTGTGCATGGCCGGCCAGGCGAGGTAGGCGGCTTGCAGCTCGGGAACGATCCAGGTGCCGGCCTGGCCTTCGCGCGGCACGCTGGCGCAGGCGTGCAGCACGGCAGCTCGGTCGTGGTCGACGCGGATCTGGCAGCCCGGGGTGCGCGCGAAGCGCTGCACCGTCTTGCGCAGCGAGCGGGACAGCTTGAAGTCGGCCGTCTGCAGCACCATGCGAGGGTCCGGCGCCCACCACAGCGGCGGCTGGCCGGGGCCGTACCAGGGGAAGATGCCGCGCCGGTAGGCGGCCTCTAGTCGGTCGGGCGTCAGCGTGCCGCCGGCGGCCAGCAGGCCCGGCGCGTCGGTCTCGGGGCCGAGCGCGCGATGGCTGGGCGGGAAGTCGAGGGAAGCGTCATCGAGCCAGTCGATCATTACCGCATGGTAAGTTGATGCCCATGATCACCGTCTATGGCATCCCCAACTGCGACACCGTCAAGCGCGCCCGCGCCTGGCTGGCCGAACAAGGCCTGGAGGCCTCCTTCCACGACTTCAAGAAGCAGGGCGTGCCGGCCGAGCTGTTGCCGGCTTGGTTGAAGGCCTTTGGCCGGGACAAGCTCGTCAACCGCGCCGGCACGACCTGGCGCAAGCTGGACGACGCGACCAAGGCCGCCGTCGCCGACGATGCGGCGGCCATTGGGCTGATGCTGGCCGAGCCCAGCGTCATCAAGCGCCCGGTCGTGAGCTGGCCGGACGGGAGCTGGACGCTCGGGTTCAGTGCGGAAGCGTTCGCGGAAGGTGCGCAAAATGCACCAAAATAAGAAATACTGATTCGTATTGGTGCCTGCCAGGCGGTGCGTGCTGCCTTGAAAGCGGGCATTGAATTTGCTGTTTCGGTGCAGGCTGGATCGACTTGGTGCATGTCGCACGGGTCTGGGCCAGCAACGGAGACAGCGTTGGAGACATCGATCAAGCAGGGCGCCGATGCGCTCTTCATCCTTCTGGGCGCCATCATGGTGCTGGCAATGCACGCGGGCTTTGCCTTCCTGGAACTGGGCACGGTGCGCAAGAAGAACCAGGTCAATGCCCTGGTCAAGATCCTTGTGGACTTCGCCGTGTCCACGCTGGCCTACTTCCTCGTCGGCTACCTGGTGGCCTACGGCACGCATTTCTTCATTGGCGCCGAGCAATTGGCGCAGAAGAACGGCTACGAGCTGGTCAAGTTCTTCTTCCTGCTGACCTTTGCGGCTGCCATCCCCGCCATCGTGTCGGGCGGCATCGCCGAACGCGCCCGCTTCGGTCCGCAACTGGCTGCCACCTCCATCGTCGTAGGCTTCATCTACCCGGCCTTCGAGGGCGTGGCCTGGAACCAGGCCTTCGGCATCCAGGCCTGGCTGAAGGCCGCGACGGGCGCCGAGTTCCATGACTTCGCCGGCAGCGTGGTCGTCCACGCGGTGGGCGGCTGGATCGCCCTGGCCGCAGTGTTGCTGCTGGGCCCGCGGCTGAACCGTTACCGCAAGGACGGTGCGATGAGCGCTCATCCGCCGTCCAGCATCCCCTTCCTGGCATTGGGTGCCTGGGTGCTGACGGTTGGCTGGTTCGGCTTCAATGTGATGAGCGCGCAGACACTGGACAAGATGTCGGGCCTGGTGGCCGTCAACTCGCTGATGGCGATGACCGGCGGCACGCTGGTGGCCGTGATGCTGGGGCGCAACGACCCCGGCTTTGCCTACAACGGCCCGCTGGCCGGGCTGGTGGCCGTGTGCGCGGGCTCGGACGTCATGCACCCGCTGGGTGCGCTGGTGACCGGTGGCATCGCGGGTTGGGTGTTCGTCAAGTTCTTCACACTCACGCAAAACCGCTGGAAGATCGATGACGTGCTGGGCGTGTGGCCGCTGCACGGCCTGTGCGGCTCCTGGGGCGGCATCGCCTGCGGCGTCTTTGGGCAAAAGGCGCTAGGCGGTATCGGCGGCGTCAGTCTTGGCGCTCAGCTGCTGGGCACGCTGGGTGGCGTGGCCTGGGCGCTGGCGGGTGGCTTCGTCGTCTACGGGCTGATCAAGCGCGTCACCGGCCTGCGGCTGGACGCTGAGCAGGAATTCGAGGGCGCCGACCTGTCCATCCACAAGATCGGCGCGACCCCCGACCGCGAGGTCAGCTGGTAAGCTGGCTCATCGCTTTCCAAACGGCCCTTCGGGGCCTTTTTCAATCATGTTCACAGGCATCGTTCAGGGCGTGGCCCGCGTCGAATCGATTGACGCCCGCGAGGGTCTGCACACGCTGGCGCTGAAGCTGCCCGCCGGCTTCGACGAGGCGCTGGCCATTGGTGCCAGCGTGTCCTGCGACGGCGTCTGCCTGACTGTCACCGAGCGCCCGTCACCCGATGTCGCCTTGTTCGACGTGATGGCACAGACGCTGAACCTGACGACGCTAGGGGCCTTGCGCGTGGGCTCGGGCCTGAACGTGGAGCGTGCTGCCAAGGACGGCGCGGAGATCGGTGGCCATCCGCTGTCCGGCCATGTGGACGTGTCGGCGCGCATCGCCGAGATCCGCACGCCGGACAACAACCGCGTCATCCGCTTCGCGCTGCCGGCGCCGTGGATGCGCTATGTCTTCGCCAAGGGTTACGTCGCCGTCAACGGCTGCAGCTTGACGGTGGCCGAGGCCCAGCGCGAGCGCGATGGCTCGGGCTGGTTCGAGGTCTGGCTGATCCCCGAGACGCTGCGCATGACGACCTTCGGCGACAAGGTCGTGGGGGATGGCGCGCACATCGAGATCGAGCGCAGCACCCAAGTCGTCGTCGACACGGTGCGCGACGCGCTGGACGAGAAACTGGGCCCGCTGCTGCCGGTGCTGGAGGCGATCGCCCGGGAGCGAGGTATCGAGCTGACCCAGCTCAGCCTGCCCAAGTCTTGATGCTTTCTTGATGCCGCCCGCCTCGATCTTGTCGAGGCTTTGACGGCGCGATTTCCAGAATCCCTCCATCGCTATTGGAGGTGTCATGGACATCGTTTTTCTGGGCTTGAGCGTCGCTCTGGCCCTTGTCACCGCGCTGGCAACCTGGGGTTGTGCGCGCTTGTTCGACCGGCTGGGCGGAGGCCGCTCATGAGCGGCTTCGAGTGGGTGTCGGCCGCCCTTGTGGCCGTTCTCGTCGTCTACCTGTTCTGGGCCTTGTTGTTCCCGGAGGAGCTGTCATGAGCGGCACCGCCTGGACCCAGCTGGCCGCCTATCTCGTCGTGTTGCTGGCGCTGTCCTGGCCGCTGGCGCGCTGGATACACGCCGTGATGGACGGCCGCATCGCCGCGCTGCGGCGCGCCGAGCGCGGTGTGCTGAAGCTGGCGGGCGTGGACGCGGAGGCCGAGCAAGGCTGGCTGCGCTACGCGCTGGGCCTGCTGATCTTCAATGCGCTGGGCGTGTTGGCCGTCTACGCGCTGCAGCGCCTGCAGCACCTGCTGCCGCTGAACCCGCAGGCGCTTGGCCCGGCCATGCCGGACTCGGCTTTCAACACCGCCATCAGCTTCGTGACCAATACCAACTGGCAGGGCTATAGCGGCGAGGCGACGATGAGCTATCTGACGCAGATGCTGGCGTTGACCGTGCAGAACTTCCTGTCCGCCGCCACCGGCATCGCCGTCGTCATGGCTTTGCTGCGGGGCTTCGCGCGTCACGGTGCGCAGGTGGTGGGCAATGTCTGGGCCGACCTGACCCGCGCCACGCTGTGGGTGCTGCTGCCGCTGTCGCTGGTGTTCGCCCTCGTGCTGGTGGGCATGGGCGTGGTGCAGACGCTCAAGCCCTACCAGGATGTGACGACCGTCGAGGCGCAGACCTGGCAGGAGCCCAGGCTGAACGCTGCCGGTCAACCACTCCAGGGTGCTGACGGCCAGCCGGTCCTGGAAAACAGGCGCGGCCAGAGTCAGAGCATCGCGCTTGGCCCGGTCGCGTCGCAACTGGCCATCAAGATGCTGGGCACCAACGGCGGTGGCTTCTTCAACGCCAACTCCGCCCACCCCTTCGAGAACCCCAGTGCGGCGACGAATGCGTTGCAGATGCTGTCCATCTTCCTGATCCCGGCGGCGCTGTGCTTCGTCCTGGGCCGCCAGGTGGGTGACCTGCGCCAGGGTTGGGCCCTGCTGGCCGCGATGACGGCGCTGTTCGTCGTCGGCGTCGTGATCGCGACGGCCGCGGAGCAAGGTGGCAACCCGCGCCTCGCGGCGCTGGGGGTGGATGCCACGGCGAGCGCCACGCAGCCGGGCGGCAACATGGAGGGCAAGGAGGCGCGTTTCGGCATCAGCGCCTCGTCGCTGTTCGCCGTCATCACCACGGCGGCCAGCTGCGGCGCGGTGAACGCGATGCACGACAGTTTCACGCCGCTGGGCGGCGCCGTGCCGCTGGTGATGATCCAGCTGGGCGAGGTCGTCTTCGGTGGCGTCGGCGCAGGGCTGTACGGCATGCTGGTGTTCGCCATCCTGGCCGTGTTCGTCGCGGGACTGATGATCGGCCGCACGCCGGAGTACATGGGCAAGAAGATCGCGGCGCATGAGATGAAGATGGTGTCGCTGGCCATCCTGCTGACGCCGCTGGCGGTGCTTGTCGGCACCGCGGCCTCGGTCGCGCTGGAGCCCGGCCGTGCCGGCATCGCGGCGCCGGGGGCGCACGGCTTCAGCGAGGTGCTGTACGCGTTCTCGTCGGCCGGTAACAACAACGGGAGCGCCTTTGCCGGCCTGTCGGCCAACACGCCCTTCTACAACCTGCTGCTGGGCCTGGTGATGTGGATAGGCCGCTTCGGCGTCATCGTGCCGGTGCTTGCCATGGCCGGTTCGCTGGCTGCCAAGAAGCGCCTGGCCCCCGGCGAAGGCACGCTGCCCACGCACGGCCCGCTGTTCATCGCCCTGCTGATCGGCGTGGTGCTGCTGGTCGGTCTTCTGAACTATGTGCCGGCGCTGGCCCTGGGGCCTGTTGTCGAGCACCTGTTCCTTTGGAGCGCCGCATGAGCCGCACCACCTTTTCCTTGTTCGACCCCAAGCTGGCCCGTCAGGCCTTGGGCGAATCCTTCACCAAGCTGGACCCGCGCACGCAGCTGCGCAACCCGGTGATGTTCGTCGTCTACCTCGGCAGCCTGCTGACGACGGCGCTGTGCATCGCGCAGCCTGACAACGCCTCTATGGGCTTCGTCGTCGCCGTGACGGTGTGGTTGTGGTTCACCGTGCTGTTCGCCAACTTCGCCGAGGCGCTGGCCGAGGGGCGCAGCAAGGCCCAGGCGGCGTCGCTGCGGGGCCTGAAGAAGGAGACCTGGGCCAAGGTCGCCGAGGGCTGGAAGCCCGGAGTCGCGCGCGAGTCCCTGCCGTGGCATCCGCGTGAGGCCGGCACGCTGCGCAAGGGCGAGGTCATCCTGATCGTGGCGGGTGACGTCGTGCCGGCGGATGCTGAGGTCGTCGACGGCGTCGCATCGGTGGACGAGAGCGCCATCACTGGCGAATCGGCACCCGTCATCCGCGAGAGCGGCGGCGACTTCTCGGCGCTGACCGGTGGCACGCGGGTGCTGTCTGACTGGGTCGTGGCCCGCGTGGCCGTGAATCCCGGCGAGACCTTCGTCGACCGCATGATTGCCATGGTGGAAGGCGCGCAGCGCAAGCGCACGCCCAACGAGATCGCGCTGACCATCTTGCTGGTCGCGCTGACCCTCGTGTTCCTGGGCGTCTGCGCCACGCTGCTGCCATTCTCGCAGTTCAGCGTGGCCGTGGCGGGCACAGGTCAACCGGTCAGCATCGTCGTGCTCGTCGCGCTGCTGGTATGCCTGATCCCGACCACCATCGCCGGCCTGCTGTCGGCCGTGGGTGTGGCCGGCATGAGTCGCATGCTGCAGGCCAACGTCATTGCCACTTCGGGCCGCGCGGTGGAGGCTGCCGGCGACGTGGACGTGCTGCTGCTGGACAAAACCGGCACCATCACGCTGGGCAACCGCCAGGCCGACGCGTTCTGGCCCGTGGAGGGCGCCAGCGAAGTACAGCTGGCCGAGGCCGCGCGCCTCGCTTCCGTGGCTGACGAGACGCCTGAGGGCCGCAGCATCGTGGCGCTGGCCGAGCGCAGGTTCGGCAGCGCCAGCGTCACCGAGCGCGGCGAGTTCGTGCCGTTCACGGCGCAGACGCGCATGAGCGGCGTGGACCTGGGCTCACGCCAAATCCGCAAGGGCGCCGGCAGCGCCGTGCGGGCGCACGTGGAGGCGCTCGGCGGCCGCTGGCCCGCCAGCGTGCAGGCCGCGATGGATGAGGCTGCGCGCCGCGGCAGCACGCCGCTGGTGGTGGCCGACGGCGCGACGGTGCTCGGTGTCGTCGAGCTGAAGGACATCGTCAAGCCCGGCATCAAGGAGCGCTTTGCGCAACTGCGCCGCATGGGCATCAAGACGGTCATGGTGACCGGCGACAACCGGCTGACGGCCGCGGCCATCGCGGCAGAGGCCGGCGTGGACGACTTCCTCGCCGAAGCCACGCCCGAAGCCAAGCTGGCGCTGATCCGCGAGCACCAGGGCCAGGGCCGGCTGGTGGCCATGACCGGCGACGGCACCAACGATGCGCCCGCGCTGGCCCAGGCCGACGTGGCCGTGGCCATGAACACCGGCACCCAGGCCGCCAAGGAGGCCGGCAACATGGTCGACCTCGACAGCAACCCAACCAAGCTGATCGAGGTCGTCGAGACCGGCAAGCAGATGTTGATGACGCGCGGATCCCTGACGACCTTCAGCATCGCCAACGACTTGGCCCAGTCCTTCGCCGTGCTGCCGGCCGCCTTCGTGTCGACCTACCCGCAGCTCAGTGCGCTGAACGTGATGCGGCTGGCCAGCCCCAACTCGGCCATCCTGAGTGCGGTCATCTTCAACGCGCTGATCATCGTCGTGCTGATCCCGCTGGCGCTCAAGGGTGTGCGCTACCGCGCGATCGGGGCCGCGGCCCTGCTGCGCCGCAACCTGTTGGTCTACGGCCTGGGCGGCGTCATCGTGCCCTTCATCGGCATCAAGGCCATCGACCTCCTCCTCGTCGCGCTCGGCCTCGCCTGAGCGTCACTGAACCCGGACCTCATGAACATGAAATCTCTCGTTTCCCTGCTTGTCCTCGCTGCTGCTGTCCCCGCGTTCGCCGATGAGCCGGCGCCGGACCCGCTGTCGTTCAACGTCGGCGTCGTCAGCGAGTACCGCTACCGCGGCATCTCCCAGTCCCGCCTGAAGCCGGCACTGCAAGGCGGCATCGACTACGCCGCCCCCAACGGC
>JACPYV010000174.1 GCA_016195825.1 Burkholderiales bacterium
ACCTCGCGCTCGTGCACGCGGCCGGGGCCCGCACGATCGTCCACTCCGACGACGCCGTCGGCACCCAGCGCCTGAACCAGGACGCGGCCAAGGGGATGGCGGCCGGCGCCGCGATCGGGATCAACGTGCCGCCGGAAGTCGCGATCACCTGGATCACGAGCAATCCGGCGTGGGCCATCGGTCTCGACGACCGGATCGGCGCGCTCGAGGCGGGCAAGAACGCCGACGTCGTGCTCTGGACGGGCAATCCGTTCAGCGTCTATGCGAAGGCCGACAAGGTCTGGATCGACGGTGCGCTCGCCTTCGACCGGGGCGACGCCCGCACCTGGTGGAAGACCGACTTCGAGCTGGGCTTCGTGCCCGTGACGATGGGAGGGTCCCGCTGATGCGCCGCTCCCTTCATGCCCTCGCGGCACTCGTGCTCGTCGCGCCGCTCGCCGGGGCGCAGACCGTCGCCATCACCGGCGGCACCGTGTATCCGGTCAAGGGACCGAAGATCGAGAACGGTACCGTCGTCATCGTGGACGGCAAGATCACCGCGGTCGGCGCCGGCGTGGCGGTGCCCGCCGGGGCGACCGTCATCGACGCCCGCGGCAAGTGGGTGACGCCGGGCCTCATCAACAGCAGCACCTCGCTGGGACTCGTGGAGGTCGGCGCCGTGCAGGAAACGCGCGACAACGGGGCCCGCGGGACCAACGGCGTGGCCGCCTTCTTCCAGCCGTGGGAGGGCCTGAACGCGAATTCCGTGATGCTCCCGCAAGCGCGCAACGACGGCCTCACCACGGTCATCACGCATCCGCGCGGCGGCTGGGTGAGCGGGCAGGCGGCCCTCATCGACCTGAGCGGCAGCACGTTCGAGCAACTCGTGCGCAAGGCCCCCGCCGCGATGTTCGCCTCGTTCGGCCACGTCACCGCGCGCGGCGAACTGTACCAGAAGCTGCGCGAACTCCTGTCGGACGCGAAGGCGTACGCCACGCGCCGCGCGCAGTACGAACTCGGCAATTCGCGCACGCTGGCCGCGACCAAGGCCGACCTCGAGGCGCTCCAGCCCGTGCTGGCCGGCACGGTGCCAATCGTGATCGAAGCCGACAAGCGCACCGACATCGAGGCCGTCATCCGCATCGCGCGCGAGTTCAAGCTCAAGGCGATGGTCGCGCGCGGGGCCGAGGCCTGGATGGTGGCGAGCGAGCTGGCGCAGGCGAAGATCCCCGTCCTCACGGGCGGCATTCTCAACATCCCGAAGGACTTCGCGTCGCTCGGGCAGCGCACCGACAACGCCGCGCTGCTCCGCAAGGCGGGGGTCAGCGTGCTGCTCATCGCCGACTCGTACGCCGACGGCGAGACGTTCAACCCGGGCAACGTGCGCTACGAGGCGGGCAACGCGGTGTCGGCGGGCTTGTCCTGGGACGACGGCCTCCGCGCCCTGACGCTCGCGCCGGCTGAAGCGTTCGGCGTGGCCGACAAGGTCGGCGCGTTGGCGCCGGGCATGGACGGCAACGTCGTGGTGTGGAGCGGCGATCCGTTCGAGTTCGCCACGCGCGCCGAGGCCGTCCTGATCAAGGGGCGGCGCGTCGAGGGGCCGAGTCGTCGCGACGAACTCCAGCAGCGCTATCGCACGCTGCCGCCCGCGGGGTACGCGAAGCCGTAGGGGCGCCCTCATGCGGCGGCGCCGGCGAAGGAGTCCGGTGCCGCCGCGCGGCGTCGTGCCTGGAACGTCCAAGCGCCGTGCGGCCAACTGCTCCGCACGGCGCTTGGTGATTCCCCCCCGGGAATCGAGCCGTGCTACTTCTTGCGGCGGCGCTTGCCGACGAAGCCGACACCGAGCAGGCCGGTCGCCATCAGGGCGATCGACGCGGGCTCGGGGACCGTGCTCAGGAATTCCTGCGTGCCGCCCGTCAGCGGCGCCCACGTGGCGCCCGTGCCGGCGCCCGTCTCGGCCTGGTCGGAGATCACGACGAACTGGCTCCAGTAGTTGGGGCTGGTCACGTCGATCTGCGCGACGGCGGCGGCGGCCTGCGACATCCACCCCTGCGCCGCGGCCCAGACCGTCTGGTCGCCGTAGCCGGCCACCGGGATCTGGTCGGCCTGCGCGCTGGTGAAGGTGCGCCAGATGGCGGTGTGAATCGCCTTGACGTCCATGGAGCCGTTGGCCTTGCCATTGAACTGCTGCGAGAGCCACGCCGCTTCCTTGTAGCGCGTGTACCAGTCGGCGTAGCCGCCCCACCGGAGCAGCGAACGGTTCATCGTCGCGGAGAGGGCCTGCTCCCACGCATGGTACTGCTGGCCGTAGTTGACGTCGTTGAGCATGTCCACGCACACGATGTCGATCGTGTGCCCGCCGATGTAGCCCCCCCCGCTGGTGATCGTGCCGCCGGCCTGCGCGGTGTAGACGCCGCCCCAGACGTTGCCGACGATGGCGTTCGGATTCCCGATGCCGATGAACTTCATGTCGACCGCCGTCGCCTGCGCGCCCGCGGTGGACGTCGCGGCGGCGAGGGTGAGGCCGGCAAGAGCAAGGCGAAGAGCGCGCATCGAGTGGTCGGGTTCGGGTGAGGGCAGCGGTATCGAACCGTCTGCGGACACCACCCCTAAAGGCATAAGACGGACCACTCGCGTGTGACGGATGACCGCCACAGTGCCAAGTCATTACAATACAACAGGATACATCTCTGCGCGGCTGCGAAGGCGTTCCCTTCTCCGACAGCCCGGACCGTCCCCGCGACACAGCTTCTACCAACGGCGTGACAGTGGCTGTTGCGTGCGGCCCACAGTGCTGTTCGGTTGTCACAGCACCGCATCACGCTTGAGGCCCGCCACCGTACCCGTGCGCATCGCCCGCCAGTACCTCCTCACACTTGCCCTCTTCGCGCTCCTCGATGCCGCGTGGCTGCTCGGCGCGGGCGCGAGCTTCAATCGCGCGCAATTCGCGCCCCTGATGCGCCCGGACACGCAGTGGGTGGCCGCCGCGCTCTTCTATCTCGTGTACGGGGCGGCCGTGCTCACGCTGTGCGTGGCTCCGGCGCGATCGGCGTGGCGAGGGGCAGCCTGGCGGGGCGCGCTGCTGGGCCTCGCCGCCTACGGGGCCTTCGACCTCACCGGGCTCGCACTCTTTCGCGACTTCCCGCTCGCCGGCGGACTGGTCGACATGGCATGGGGCACCACCGTCACGGCGGTGGTCAGCGCAATCGTCGCGCGCGTCGCGCCGACCGCCTGACTACTGCAGCGATAGGCGCAGCACGTCGTAGTACGATCGGCATGGCAGCGCGAGGCACGCGGCGAGCGTCTCGCGGATCGAGGAGACGAGTTGCAGCGACCGCCCGCTCTGCGGCGTGAACGTGAGCCCGGGTCCCGAACCGAACCTGCCGCCGAAGGACCAGGAACGGATGAAGGTGCTCGTCGCATCTATGGGAAAGGTCGCGACGTTGGCCATGAACGCCTCGCCGTCGCCCGGCCCCTGGTAGAGGTACTGCTCGACGTTCGACAGGTAGAACGTGGAGACGATCGCGCCCCGGTCGCGCGCCCACTGCCCCACCCACCGCAGCGCCTTCGGCCCCGCGAAGTTGCCCGTGAGGGGCACGATCAGGTTGCGCTCCTCCATGTCCTTGAGGGCGCGGTAGTTCGCCTCGGATGCAAGGTACGAGTGGTTGACGCCGGCGCTGTCGGTCTCGGCCACCATCAGCATCCAGGTCGGCATGCCGCCGGGCCCGAACCCGCCGAACATGCCCGGGGTCGCGCACGGCGAGGCGTGGCTGTAGGTGAGCCCCGGGCCCGCGGCGAAGAAGGCGCCGTAGACGCAGTCGAGCGACACCTGCTCCGAGTCGGAGAGCGCGAAGCGGTGCAGGCGCATGAGGCGGTCCTTCACGGCGGCGAGGTTCTCGCGGTAGCGCGCGCTGTCGGCGGGCGCGCGCGTCACCTCGCGCACGAGCGGCACCAACTCGGCCGGCGCCGACTTGGCATCGAGGAACGGCCGCGAGAAGAGCCGCGCCAGGAACTCCGCGCGCGTGCCCGACATCTCGATGAGCGCCTTGTAGAGCAGGTGCTCCATCGCGTTCTGGTGGCGGATGTCCACGATGAAGGCGATGGCCGGCTTGAGCGCCACGATGTACGTGAAGTTCTGGTCGGGGGCCACGCCCACGTAGACGCCGCCCGGCTTGATGGTCGCGGCCATCGTGGGAATCGGCCACTGCAGCGACGTCTCGTTGGAGACGAAGTTCTCCGAGCGGAAGGTGCCCCACGGTTCGGACGCCTCGGTCATGTAGCGCCAGAAGGTGGCGTCATCGAGTCGGTCCGGCAGCCGCGCCTGCGCTCCAGCGTGCGACGCTCCGGCCGAGAGCCCGAGCGCGCCCATCGACGTGACGAGCGCGCGTCGCACGAGTGTGCGCGAAAAGGGCGATCGGCGGGTGGCGCTCGGCAGCATCTGGCGGACCGGCGGTTGGGGGAATCGGGCGAAGCAAGCACGACCGCTGGGATCGCGGAAGGGGCGACCGACTCTCATTGGTACGCGCGACGGTGCGCGAGGGTTTATCGCCGGGCGGCGCATGGCCTATCTGCCGCCGTTCCGGCTGTACCTGGTGATGAGCGTGATGTTCTTCCTGATCGCCTCGATCTGGCCGGGCGAGAGCGTTCACCTGCTGGGCATCGATTCCGACACCAAGCCCGGCGCGGCCGCCACTCCGCAGCAACGCTGCAAGGACATTCACAGCGACATCTTCCAATCGCAGATGCTAAAGGCCTGCGAGAACATCGTGCGCGACGGCGGCGAATCCTTCAAACACCAGGTGGTGTCGACGGCGCCCAAGGCGATGTTCATCTTTTTGCCG
>JACPYV010000181.1 GCA_016195825.1 Burkholderiales bacterium
GTCGAAGACGGCGCCGGGCGGCGCGTTGGCGATGCTGTAGGTCAGCGTGTCGCCGTTGGCGTCGGTGGCGAGGAACTGCAGGTCCAGCAGCTGGCCTTCAGCCACGCTACGGTTACCGATGGGCTGCAGGATGGGCGCGACGTTGTTGTTGCGCACCGTGACGGCCACGGTCTGCGAGTCGGTGTTGCCGGCGCTGTCGGTGACGACGAAGGTGATGGACGTCGTGCCCGCATCGGCAGCCGTCGGCGTCCAGGTGAAGACGGCGCTGCCGTACTGGGCACCCGCCACCAGCGTGGCGCTGGCCGGCTTGCCGTTGGCGGTGAAGGCCAGCGCGTCCTGGTCCAGGTCGGTGGCCTTGATCGTGAACTGCAGCGGCTGGCCAACGATGGCGACTTTGGGACCGATGGTGGCAATCAGCGGCGGCTCGGAGGCCGAGGCGACCTTGACGACGAAGGTGGTCGACGCCGACAGCGCGGCCTTGGCGCCGCCGCCATCGCCGTTGTCCGTCGCGGACAGCGTGACGATGTAGTCGCCGCGGTCGCGATCCCCGGGCGTGATGCGCAGATAGCCCGTGCCGTTGCCAGTCGAGACGAGGTTGAACAGTGGTGTGCCACCGCCCTCGCGCGTAGGCTGGCCGTTGACCGACACGGCATAGGGCAACCCCTTCAGCGTGACGGTGAAGGCGAGGTTGAGCGGGTTGCCGTCGGCGTCGGTCACGCTGAACGGTACGTCGATGGTCTGGCCCTTCTGCACCGTCAGGTTCTGCTGCGCCGGCACGACCGGAGGCCGGTTGGCGTTCAGCACCGTGATGGGCACGGTCATGCTGGTGGAAAGCGGCGTGCCGGTGCCGTCGCCGTTGTCGGTGGCGGTGACGACGAGCTGGTAGCTGCCGGCCTGGGTGTAGTCAGGTGTCCAGTGCAGCGTGCCGGTGACGCTGTCGAAGCTGGCGCCATCGGGCAAGCCGTTGACGCTGTAGGTGACCGTGGGTAGCGTGGTCTCGGGCGCCGACAGCGTTCCGTCGGCCAAACGCACCTGGGGCACGTAGCGCGGGTTGTCGGGGTCCACGGCGTTCAGCAGCAGCGTCAGCGCCTGGCCTTCCAGCACGTTGGCGTTGACGACGGGCGCGAACACCGGCGCTGCGTTGACGTTCAACACCGTGAAGTGCACGGCGCGCTCCACGGTGGTCTCACCATCCGTCACGCGGAAGCGCAACGTGTACGCCGGCGCACTGTCCAGCGGCGGCACCCAGTTGAAGACGCCGGTGTTGGGGTCCAGCGTCGCGCCGGGCGGCAGCAGATCGGCAGAGTAGGTCAGTGTCTGGCTGTCGATGTCGGTGGCGCGCAGCGTGAACTGCACCGGGTCGCCCTGGCGCACCGTGCGGTCGGGAATGCCACCCAGCACCGGCGGCGCATTGGCCTGGTCGACGATGACGGTCAGCGAACGCGTGACGGTGTTGATGCCGTCGCTGACAGTGAAGCTGAGGTTGCGGTACTCGCCGGCGGCGTCATAGCCCGGTGTCCACTCGAAGACGTTGCGCTGGCTGTCGAAGCGCGCACCTGGCGGCAGGCCGTTCGCGGCGTAGCTGAGCGGGTGGCCCTCGGGGTCGGCGGCGATGACGGGCAGCGTGAAGGCCTGGCCTTCGACGAGGCGCACCGAGGGCGGCAGGTCCAGCACCGGCGCCTTGTTGGCGCCGGCTGTCGTGATGACGAAAGCCTGGGTCGCGTAGGCGCCGCGCGTGTCGTAGACGCGCAGCACGACGGAGGTCTGCTCGGGGCTGTCGGCAGTGGGCGTCCAGCTCAGCAGGCCAGTGGCGGCGTCCAGCGTGGCGCCCCGCGGGCCTTGCAGCATGACCCAGGTCAGCGTGCTGTGCTCGGGATCCTCAGCGGTGGCCCGATAGATGTAAGGGCTGCCGGCTTGGGCCTGCGCGAGCGGGGCCTGGCTGAAGACGGGAGTCTGGTTGGGGTAGGGCAGGGCGTAGACGCCCGCGCCAATCTCGACGCGTTGGCCGAGCGGGTTGTTCAGCTTCACGGTCGTCAGCTGCGTGGACGCGCCGCGCGCGAACACGCCGCCGGGCAGGCCGGCACCCAGGTCCAGCAGCCACAAACCGTTGGCACCCGCGGTGGCGCCGGCAGCCGAGCCCTGGAAGTAGCGCGACGGGTCCAGCACCAGCAGCAGCGGCACCTTGAGGTCGTAGCCGCTCTTGTTCGTGACCTTGACGTCGAAGGACAAGGTGCCGGTGGCGCGGTCGGAGCGGGTGGCGACGAACTGGATGTCCAGCAGCGTCGAGAAGTCAGACACCGCGGTGAAGGCCACCGTGTAGGGCGCGGCCATCTCCAGCCCGACGGCCGAGCGGATGCGCTTGGCGATGGTCAACGTGTAGTTGCCGCCGTCCGGCGACTCGAAGCGCAGCGTGACGGTGCGGCTGACCGCGTCGTAGGCCAGCGAGCTGATCGCGACGGCCTTGCCGGTGGCGTCGACCAGGCTGTAGTTGGCGACATTGGTCACCGAGGCGAGGTCGCCGTCGCTGCCCACGCGCATGTCGTGGTCGAAGGTGACCGTCATGCTGCTGATCGGCAGCGCGACGATGGCGCCGGCAGCCGGGCTGGTGCGCAGCACCGCGGGGGCCACCAGCGGCGCCAGCACGTCAACCTGCGCGCGGTTGGCGATGAGGAGCCGGCCATCGTCGGTGGCGAGCAGCTGTTCGGCGCTGGGGCCTCCCTTGGCGACGGCCAGGGTGTTCATTGTGGCCAGGTCCACCATGTAGAGGCTGGCCTTGTCGGTGCTGCCCGACGGGATGCGAGCCGAGACGAACAGCAGGCCTTGCAGCGCCGTGCCAGCCTGGCCGAAAGTCAGCGAGTCCAGCGCGGCGTCGATGTCGAGCTGCGCCTGGGCGCGGCCCTGGGCGTCGAAGCGGATGACCTGGCCGCGCTTGGGCCAGGCGGTGGCCCAGAGGCTGCCGTCTGGCGCGATGGCGAGGTCGTCGACGCGGATGTTGCTGAAATGGGTGAACGTGCGCTTGACCGGGTCGAAGGCCTCCACGCCATTGCCGGAGGACACGTAGAAGACGCCTTTGGCGCGGTCGAAGGCCAGCGACTGCGTGATGCTGTCACCGTAGCGGTTGATGATCTCCAGTGTCTGCGGGTCCAGCTCCAGCAGCTGGCCGCCGCCGCTGGTGGCCCACAGGCCGCCGCTCGCGTCGTAGGCCAGGTCGTAGACGGGGCTGTCCAGCTGCACGGCTGGCGCCAGCGTCTTGCCGCCGGTGGCGTCGAACAGGTAGAGCGCGCCGCGGTTGCCGCCGCCGCTGACGATGAATTTGCCGTCCGGCCGCTGCAGGATGGCCAAGGGGCCGATGCCCGAAAAGCTCTGCGTGATGCCGGTACCGAAGGCCTCGCCGGCGAAGGGCGCCAGCACGGTCTGGAACAGCGAGGGCCGCGACGAGACCGGGCCGGGCAGGTTCTGCTGGGCCTTCAGGAAAAGTTCGTTGGTGCTGTCGGCGTTGCTGGGTGCAGGCGCCGGGGCGATGTCCTGCGTCGTGCGGCCGACCTGGGGCGTACCGCCCACGTCGACGACCGTGCCGTCGCCGGGCAGGTCGCCACTGGGCGCCAGCTCGCGGTTGCCGGCGTTGTCGATGGACAAGGCCAAGAACTGGTAGCTATGGCCGGCACGGCCGCTGTAGACGCCGTTACTGTCAGTGGTTTGCTGCTTCCAGATCGCCCAGGCGCCGCCATCCTCGCGGACGTAGACGGTGGTGCTGCGCACGCCCGAGCCCGTGTTGCCGTCCGTGGCCTGCCATTGCACCTGGTAGTCGGCGCTGCCTGCCTGCACCGGTGCGGCGGTGATCGTGGTCCTGGGCGGCGTGACGTCCAGTCTGCTGGTGATGAGCGCCGTCTCCATCGGTGCACGGCTGTCCAGCTCGACGCGGGCCTGGGCGTTGATGGTCGCGCCGTCCTGGGCCTCAAAGGCGGCCTGCACGGTGTAGCTGACGAAGCCCTGGCCACGGCCCTGGGCGTCGTCGGGCTGCAGCAGCCCGCGCGTGGCGTCCTGCAGCAATTCGCCGGTGTCGGGGTCGATGGCCTGCAGTAGCCAGGTGGCGATGCGGGTGTCCGGGTCCACGCCGGCGCTGACGCGCACGATGAATCCCAGCGAGTTGCGCAGGTCGAAGTCGCCCTGGAAGCTGGCGCGGTCCTGCGGCACGTGGATGGTGACGCCGCCGACCTTGATGTCGCCCAGACGGAAGGAGCGCACGGACAGGTCGCCGTCCAGGACGGTGGAGACGCGCACCTGATCGGCCGCGCTGTCGGCGCCCGCCGGGTTGGAAAACTTGATGGTGTAGGGCAGCGGCGTGTTGGCCGGGAGGAATTGCTCGGCGCCGAAGCCGTTGGGACCGACGAGGGTTGCGCCGTTGTTGCTGTTCTGAGCAATCTGCTCGAAGAGCTTTTGCAGGTCCAGCAAGGTCAGTGTGTTGCTGCTGGCCAGCGACGAGAAGCCAGGGTCGGTGGAAGTGACTGACGAGCTGCTGCTGAACGGAGAGAAGATGTTGATGGACTGGAAGTAGGTCGGGTGCGACAACGCGAGGTTGTAGTCGCCGTAGTTGCCCGACACTGGCACCGGGATGCCGTATTCGCCGCAATCCTGCGACTCGCGCATGTCCACGCCGAGCAGATCGGTGATGGTGCCGGGCATGTCGCCGTACCACTTGTGCATCTGGTCGAAGAAGGCGCTCAGCGTCGCCGGGCCGCTGATCTGCCGGCCCACCGGGCCAACAAGGATGCCGCTGGTCAGCGTGGCCATCAGGCTGATGACCTTTTCGTCGGTGCGGATGGGCGGGGCCTGGTCGGCCGGGCGCAGCAGGCCGCTTTCCTCCAGCGCGCCGAGGTAGGCCTTGACCCAGGTGTCGCGGTCAGCGGCGAGGTTGACCAGCGCGGCGTTCGCCGTGGTGTCGGCCAGCACGGCGCTGCGCAGGCGCTCGGCCTCCTTGGTCTGCAGCGCCACGAACTCGTCGCGCGTCAGCGGCGTGGCGGCCGCGTTCACATTGAACAGGAAGGGGGCGAACAGACCGATGCAGTCGTCGATCTTGGCGTTGGGATCGTTGAACCACTCGGCCAGGTCGTGGCCCAGCGAGCCGACGCCGCCCTTCAGCACGTCGGCCTTGGCCAGGTCGGGACGTGCGTCATAGACGGCGCGCTTGTAGGCGTCGAAGTTGCGGTCGAAGATGGCCTGCAGGCCCGGGTAGGTGGTGACCGCGAAGTTCATGCCGACGTAGCCGCCAGCCTCGACGTCCAGCGCATAACCCGGCGCCAGCATGGTGCCGAAGCTGTTGACCTCGCTGTCCAGGCTGGCCCAACCCACGTCGCTGCGCAGGTTGCCGTCCGGCTTGCCGGAAACGTTGGAGCTGAACGTCGTGTAGGGCAGGCCGTAGACCTTGGCGTTGTCGCCCAGCTCCGTCACGCCGAAGCTGAAATAGACGTAGGGCGTGTCGACGTTGGTCAGGCTTTGAAGCGAGATGCTGTAGAGACCCGTCTGGCCCGAGGGCACCACGCGCGGGCCGCCCAGGCCAATGGTCACGTCGATGGGAAGGGCCGTTTCGACCAGGTAGCGGTAGGGCAGGGTGGCCACCGCACCGTCCGGGTTGATGACGGCAACGTCGTACAGCCCGTGCGGCACGTTGGTCAGGTCGAAGATGGCCTTGATGGTGGTCGCGTCGATCACCTCGTAGCGCGCCGGTGCCACTTCCAGGATGCCGGGACGCACCAGCTTGACGACCGCTCCGGGCTTGAAGCCGGCGCCAGTGATGGTGGCGCTGACCCACTTGCTGTCGCCGCCCTGGTCCTGCGAGATGTCGGTGATGCTGAACGGCAGGGTCCTGGCAGTGAGTGTCACCGGGCTGGCGGCGCCGCTGCCGGGCCGGCCCTGGATCAGCACGTAGTAGTCGCCGGCCTGGGTCGTTGGCACCAGGGTGCTCGGGTCAGCCGACAGCACCTGCAGCGCGCCGAAGTCGAAGGCCGACGGGCTGGCCGCGTCACCGTAGCGCACGTAGAGCTCGTTGCTGGTCAGGTTGTCGGCCGCGTCAAGCGCGATTTTCAGGGTCTCGTTGGCGCCGACGGCCACGCGGTACAGGCGCTGCTCGCCGGGCGCCAGCGTGGTCTGCAGCGGCACGCCCAGGGCGAGCGTGGGCACGCTGACAGCCACGGCGGCGGCGCTGGCTGTCGTGTTGTTACGTTCGTTGACGCCCTCATTGACCTCGTTGTAGATGTCGCTGCGGACGATGATGCGGTAGCTGCCTGCCTTGGCCGGCGGCAGTTTGGCGGTCAACTCGGAAAGGTAGCTGTCGCCGACGGCCAGCGTGCCGTTGTGCAGCACCTTGCCGAGCAGGATGTCCTGCAGGCCCCAGGCGCTGTCGACGGACAGGTAGACCGCGTCCGTCCACGAGCCCTCGGCGGCAATGCCGGCCTGGTTGGTGACGCTGAACTTGATCTTGACGCTCTCGCCTGTCACGGCCGTGGGCGGCACGACGATGTCGCCGACGACCAGGTCAGACGGCGGCGGCAGCTCGATGAGCAGCGGCGTGGCGCGCGCCGTCGCGTTGTTGTCCTCGTGGGTAGCCTCATAGACCTTGCCGCGCGGCTCGCCGCCCGGGTTGGTGACCGGGTCGGTGACGACGAAGACGTAGTAGGAGCCGGTCAGACCGGCCGGCAGCTTGAATGTGCCCGTGCCCTGGTACTGGCCGCCCGCGGCGACCGCGCCCTTGTGCTCGATGTCGCCCAGGTAGCGGTCGGCGCGCGGGTCGAAGACCGGGTCGACCGACAGGTAGACCTGGTCGCGCCAGGTCGCATCGGCCGGCGTGGCCGCGCCGCCGTCGTTGACGACGGTGTAGTTGACCGTGATGCTCTGGCCGCGCGTGGCGTGGTCGGGCGCGACGACGCTGGCGACGCGCAGGTCGGCCGCCGGGGCGAGCGTGACCTGCACCGGCACGACGACGACGTTGTTGCCTTCGCCGCGAAACTCGGGCACCGCGTCGCGGTTCTGGAACACCTGCTTGACGCCCACGTTGGCCGCACCGTTGGGCTCCTGGCCGTAAACGTCGGCGTCGGTGTAGGCGATCAGGTAGAACGGGCCGTCGGCGTCGGCCGGGATCTGCACGCTCGCGTTGACGGTGTAGCTGCCGTCCTTGGCCAGGCCGCCCAGGTGCGTGAAGCTGGCCAGCTGCAGGTCGCTGTTGTCCAGCGACGGGTCGCGTGACAGGTAGATGCGGTCCGCCCAGCCCCATTGCCGCGTGTCGCGCGTGCCCTGGTTGGTGACGGTAAAGCTGACGGCCACCGTCTGACCGGAAGTCAGCGCGCCCGGGACCGAGATCTGCGAGATCTTCAGGTCGGGTTCGCGGTAGGTGATGGCGATGTCCGCGCGGCCCATGTTGTTGGTGGCCGCAGCGCCCTCGTAGACCGAGCCACCGTAGAAAGCGTAGGCATCGCTGTTCTTGCCGGACGCCGCCTCGGCCGCGTTGGGCTCGGGCGCGGCGTCGGTGAAGACGTAGATGTAGTAAGGCCCGTCCCAGCCGGCCGGCACGGTGATGTCCGCCGTCGTCGAGTAGCTCTGGCCGCTGGCCAGGCCGCCGCCGGCCGCATGGACGAAGCTGCCCATGGAGATGGCGCGGTTGCCGAAGGTCGGATCCGGCGAAATGTAGACGCGGTCGCTCCAGAGGTGGGTGCCGCTCCAGACGTCGGCGCCGTCGTTGCGCACGGTCCATGTCACCGAGGTCTTCTCGCCCGAATAGTTGACGGGCTGGGTGACGATGGACGTGACCTTGAGGTCGGCCGGGCGCGCGACGACGGGCGCGTCGACGGTCTTGACGTTGTTGCCCTCGTTGCTCTCGATGACAAAAGGTGCGATCGGATTGCCGTCGGCGATGACCGACACGTGCAGGCCCTTGAGCGACGGCGCGAGGTTGAAGCTGCGCGTCTGCGTGTAGCTCTGCAACGCATCCAGCGAGTTGACGCGCTCGAAGGCGCCCAGGAACCAGACCTTGGCGTTGGGGTCGGAGATGTCGGCCGTGTCGTGGGCGAAGACGTAGTCGTACCACGTGCCACCGACGCCGACCGCCTGGCCTTCGCCGATGTTGCGCACCGTCCAGCTGATGGTCAACGGCCCGTCCACCGAACCCGGCTGCGCGGCAGTGGCATTCGTCGCGATATCGGTGACGATGAGATCGGGCAGCGGCGGCGTGGGCGTGCCGATGACATCGATGGCCCGGGCCTTGTAGTTGCTGCTGTCGGCCTCGTTGGGGTCGTCGGGGTTGACGTTGGTAGCGAGCTGGTCCTCGTAGACGGCGTCGTAGGCGTCGCTCCAGGGGGTGATGTAGTAGGTGCCCGAGGCGATCTACTGCGGCAGGCGCACCTTGACGGTCTGCGTGTAGCTCTCGCCCACGGCCAGCACGCCGGCGTGCCCAAAGCTGCCCAGTAGCACGGCGTCATTGCCGGGGATGACGATGGGCGTGCCGTCGGCGGACAGCACTGAGCGGGCGCCGGGGCTGGGCCGGGTCTTGTCCTTGCTCAGCCAAACGCTGTCGGTCCAGTTCGGGATGCTGGTGGCAGCCGAGCCCTTGTTGGTGACGGTGTAGGTGACGCTCACCTCGCCGCCGTAGACGCCTTGCGTGGGCGCGACGACGGCCGACATGACGAGGTCGGCGAGCGGCTGGGCCGTGATGGTGACCGGTTTGACGGCGTAGTTGTTGCTCTCGTTGACGCTGGGGTACTCGTCCACGGCGCCATCGGCGTCGGTGACGACGATGAAGTAGCCCGGGCCGCGCAGCCGTTCGGGCAGCACGAAGCTGGCCGCCGTGCTGGGGTACTGGCCGTTCGGGTCCAGCGCCGAGCCGTTGGGCACGGTGGCCAGCAGGATGTCGTTGCTGTCCAGCTTGTTGTTGAGCGAGAAATAGACCTTGTCGACCCAGTGCGGCGTGCTGGTGGGGACCGAGCCGCGGTTGACGACAACGAAGCTGACGGACGCACTGCTGCCCGCAGTGACCGTGGCCGGCGAGTCGATGCTCTCGACTTGCAGGTCGGGGCGGGGCAGCAGCGACAGCACCGTGACCGCGTTGTTGACGCGGGTGTTGTTGTCGGCCTCGGGGCTGCCCTCGAAGACGCTGTTGCCGGTGTCCGTGGCCACGACGACCTGCCAGCCGCCCTCGATGCGCGCGGGCAGCTTGATGCGCTCGGTGCGCGTGTAGCTCAGGCCGGCACCCAGCGGGCCGCTGGTGGTGAAGCTGCCCAGGTAGATGGGGCGGGGCGAGGTCGGGTCGCTCGGGTCCGCGCCGGTCTTGCGCAGGGAGATGACGTCGGTCCAGTTGCCGTTGGCGCCTGCCTGGCCGTCGTTGGTGACGGTCCAGGTGATGTCCACTGTGGCGCCTTCGTTGGCTGCCGTGGGTGCGCTGATGGCCGTGACCTTGAGGTCGGCCGACGGCGACTGCGCCACCTGCACGGGGCCGGCGCTGCGGGCGTTGCCCGCGTCGTTGTGGGTGAACTCAAAGACCTGGCCGCCCGCATTGGTGCGCACGGTCACGTAGACCGTTCCGGAGAGGTCCTCGGGCAGCGTGATCTCGCCGGTGCGGCTGTAGCCGGCCCCCGCGGCAAGGGAGCCGAGGTGGTCGAAACCGACATTCATGAAGGGCGCACTGCCGTCCGGGTTGCGCGACAGGCTGACGACATCGCTCCAGCCGGTGGTGTTGGTGACGGCGATGCCCTGGTTAGCCACGCTCCAGCTCACCGTCAGCTTGCCGCCAGACTGGGCGGTCTGCTGGGCGCTGATGTCGGTCAGCACGAGGTCGGCGTAGGGGATGGGCATCAGGTCCAGCGTCGTGGCGGCGCTGGCGCGGTTGTTGGCTTCCAGACCGTTCTCGAACACCTGGCCGGTCGCGTCGGTGAGGACGAAGACCTTGTAGCTGTCGGGCCGGTAGCTGGCCGGCGCGAAGATGGTTTCGGTGCGGCTGTAGCTCTGGCCGGCAGCCAGGCCGCCCTCGTGGGCGAAGTTGCCCAGCACGATGTCGTCGCCATTGCCGATCACGTCGTCGGTGGACAGCACCACGCGGTCGGTCCAGCTGCCCGTGTAACCCGAACCGGTGCCGGCGTTGCCCACCGTCCAGCCGACGGTCACGCGGGCCGGGTCGGCGATCACGCGCGTCGGTGCGGTGACATTGCTGACGACAAGGTCCGCGTAGGGCGCCAGCGTCACATCGATGGCACGCGAGACCTGGTTGTCCGACTCGCTGCCGACCTCCTTGATCTCGGCCTTGGCGTCGGTGACGGCGACGAGGTACCAGCGGCCTTGCACGTCCACCGGCAGCGTCACGTCGAAGGCGACCTGGTAGCCCCCGCCGGCAGCCAGCACCTGGCTGGTGACCTTGGCGTCGAGCAGGCGCGAGGTGCCGGTCAGCGTCGGCGTCTGGGACAGGTAGAGCCGGTCGGTCCAGCTGCCGTTCAGGCCCGTGCTGCCCGACTGGGCGACGTTGAGCACGACATGGACGGCGTCGCCGGACGCGGCGGAAGCCGGCGCGTCCAGGCCGGCGGCAGTCAGGTTGACGTGGCGCAGCGCCGTGGGCTGGGCCGCGGCGGCCTGGTTGTTGGCCTCGCGCTGCGACTCGTAGACGTGGTTCCCCGCGTCGGTGACGAACAGGATCTGCGCCGTGTCGGTGTCGGCCCACTCGGGCAGTTGCACCTGCAGCGACGCGTCGTAGTGCGCGCCGGCGGCCAGCGCGTCATTGCGCACGCGGGTGCCCAGCAGCGTGGCGCCGGCCAGCTGGCCGTTGGCGCTCAGGTAGACGTAGTCCGTCCAGGAACCCGTGGCATCGGCCTCGCCGGCGTTGGTGACGCTCCAGGTCACGGTGGCCGGCGCACCGCTCAGGGCCTGGGCCGGAGCGACGACCTGGCTGGCCACCAGGTCGGCCGCCGGCGCTGGTGCGATGACCAGCGGCGCTGGCGCCATGCCCAGGTTGTTGCCCAGGCGCGGGCCTTCGTAGACGCTGCCGTCCAGGTCGCTCTTCACGAGCACGATCCAGCCGCCAGTGAGGTCGACTGGCAGCGTGATCGTCTGGCGCTCGGTGTAGGCATCCTGCGGCGCCAGCGGGCCGCTGTGGGTGACGGTGGCGAGCACGAGGTCGCTGCTGTCGATGACACCGTCCTTGGACAGCACCAGGCGGTCCTTCCAGCTGCCGGTGGCCGGCGTGTCGCCGACGTTGCGCACGCGCCAGGCGATCTCGACCTGGGTGCCCGCAACGGCCGCCGCCGGCGCGCTGACGACCTCCACGTTGAGGTCGGAGAAGGGCGCCGTAACGCCGATGGGCGTGGCGGCGGAGGTGTTGTTGGCGCGGGTGTCGGGCTCCAGCACGGCGTTGCCGGCGTCGGTGCGGACGATCCAGTTCAGCGTGCCGTCGAACTGCAGCGGCAGCGTCACCTGGGCCGAGGCGGTGTAGGACGCACCAGCGGCCAGCGGGCCCTGGTGGCCCACGTCGGCGCTGGCGCGGGTGTCGCTGCCGCCGTAGGCGGTGTCAGCGGACAGTTCGAGGTGGTCCACCCAATTGCCCGTTGCCGCAGCGCTGCCAACGTTGGTGACGGTCCAGCTGACGGTGACGGTATCGCCGCCACGCGCATTGGGCGGCGTGACGGGGGCGCTCACGGCCAGGTTGGGATAGGCCGCGACGGCAGACGTCACGTTCAGGCTGGCGGCGTTGTTGGTCTCAGCGGTGTTGGAGGGGTTCGCCTCGATCAGCGAGTTGTCGGCGTCGCTGGTGACCGTGATGGTCAGATTGCCCGCGCCGGCCACGCCATCGGGCAGCGTGAATGTCAGTTGGCGCTGTCGCTGGCCCTCGGCCGCGATGGCGCCGTCGGCCACGGCGTCGTAGAGCACCGTCTGGCTCAGCAGAGTCTGGTGAGTGGTGTTGTTGAAGACGGTGACCCGCTCCGCGAAGCCCGCGCGGATGGCCGCGTTGCCTTCGTTGTTCAGCGTCCAGCGCAGGGTCAGCGGGGCACCGCTCTGCACCGGGCCGGGATCGAGGGCCAGGTCACTGGGTCGCACGTCCGACGCCGACTGGACGGTCAGGGTGGCCGTGTTGTTGGTCTCGCCCGTGCCATCCGCGTTGACCTCGGGCACCAGGCCGCCGGCATCGACGGTCACCGTGAACGAGAAGCGGCCCTGCGACTGCGCGCCGGCAGGCCAGGGAATGACGAGGCTGCGCGAAACGCCACTGCGCGAGCCCACGACGCTGCCGTCATGCGTCAGGCCGCCGCTATAGACGACCTGGTTGGTGACGAGGTTGCGGACGACCAGGGTCTCCTGCCAGGGCCCGCTGGCGGCGCGGTAACCCGCGTTGCGGACGGCCCAGCTGACGGTGACCGCGTCGCCCGGCTTCCAGTCGGCGTCACCGGGCTGCACATCCAGCTGCTCGACCAGCAGGTCGGCATAGGTCGGCAGCGTGGCCGTGACCTGGGTGGTCGTGGTGTTGTTGGACTCGGCGGTGCCGCCGGGGTTGCGCTCGTCCAGCGCATTGTCGACGTCGACCGTCACGGCGACGCGCAGCAGGCCGGCACCCCGCGTGCCGTCGGGGAGCGTCAGCTGCACGGCGCGTGCGATGTCGGCGCCCGCGGCCA
>JACPYV010000182.1 GCA_016195825.1 Burkholderiales bacterium
GGGGCGCTATTGCATGCCTTGAGCCAGCAGCACGCCAACGGGTCCATGCCCGACGGCATCCTGCTGATCGAAGGCGCTGAGCTGAAGTACATCAACCAGGTGCCGCACACCGACCACTGCGTGTGGCTGCCCGTTTGCCTGCAGGCCTACCTGGACGAGACGGGCGACTTCGCGCTGCTGGATGTTGTGGTGAACGGGCTCACCGTCGCCGAGCGGCTGGATGCCGCCATGGCTTGGCTGCAACAGGACCGGGATGCGCGCGGCCTGAGCTTCATCGCCCAGGGCGACTGGTGCGATCCGATGAACATGGTGGGATACAAGGGCCGGGGCGTGTCCGGCTGGCTGACGGTGGCCGCCGCGTTTGCCATGAAGCTGTGGGCCGGCATCAGTGCCGACGCGGGCCGTGCGGACGCGGCCTTGATTTGGCGCGCGGCGGCGCAAGAGCTGAACGACGCCGCCAACCGCCATCTGTGGGACGGCGACTGGTTCGCCCGGGGCATCACGGATGACGGCGTGGTCTTCGGCGTCAGTGCCGATAGCGAGGGCCGCATCTACCTCAATCCGCAGTCCTGGGCCCTGCTGAGCGGTGCGGCGAGCGAGGCCCAGCGCCAGAAGATGCTGGCCGCCATCGAGGCCCAGCTCTACACACCGCACGGCGTGGTCATGTTCGCCCCGCCCTACTCCCGCATGCGCGACGACGTGGGCCGCGTCACGCAGAAGCACCCCGGCTCGGCCGAGAACGGGGCCGTCTACAACCACGCGGCGAGCTTCTACGTCCATGCCCTCTATGACGCCGGCGAGGGCGACCGCGCATTCCATGCGCTGCGCCGCATGATCCCGGGGCCGGACGAGGTCGACCTCCTGCAGCGCGGCCAGCTGCCCGTCTTCATTCCCAACTACTACCGCGGTGCCCACCGGCAATACCCGCGCACGGCGGGCCGCTCCAGCCAGCTGTTCAACACCGGCACGGCGGCCTGGGCCTACCGCAGCGTCATCGAGGGCCTGTGCGGGCTGCGCGGGCATGCGCAAGGCCTGCAGGTGAAGCCGCAGCTGCCTGAGGGCTGGGAACACCTCGCCGCGGAGCGCGAGTTCCGCGGGGCACGCTTTCACCTGCAGGTGCGCCGCACGGGCACGGCCCGCGTGCTGCTGGACGGCCAACTGCTGCCCGACGGCCTGGTGCGGCACATCGAGCCCGGCCGCGAGTACCGGCTGGAAGTGGAACTGGCCTAAGCGCTGGCCCGCCGCACGACCTGGAAGCCCAGGTCCAGGTTGGGCTGCTCCACCGGCTGGCCGCGCATCAGCTTCATCAGCATCTGCGCCGCCTGCTCGCCGATCTCGCGCCGCGGCGTGGCCACGGTGGTCAGCGCCGGCACCATCTGGTCGCTGCCGGGCAGGTCGTTGAAACCCGCCACCGCCACGCGGCCCGGCACCGCCACGCCCAGCCGTAGCGCGGCCAGCAGCGCGCCCTGAGCCAGGTCGTCGTTGCAGAAGAAGATGGCGTCGGTGTCGGGCACCTCGCTCAGCACGCGCTCCAGCAGGGCGCCGCCCAGCGCCATGGACGAGGGCTCGGGGCTCAGCAGCTTGTGCACCCTGTCCTGCAGGCCGGCGGCGACCATCGCGTCGGCATAGCCTTCGCCGCGCTCCAGCGTGCGCGGGTCGAGCTGAGCGGCCACGTAGACGACATGGCGACGGTCGCCGTCCAGCAGGTGCCGGGTGATGGCGCGCCCGGCATCCCGTTGCGAGAAGCCGACGCTGTGGCCGCCGGGCTCCGCGCCGACCTCCATCACGTGCACGCAAGGCACGCCACTGCCCTCGATGAGCGCGGCCGCCGCGGGGCTGCGGTCGCGCCCCGTGACGATGAGGCCGGCCGGACGGTGCGCCAGGAAGCTGCGCAACACGGCTTCCTCCTCCCCGGCGTCGTAGTGCGTGACGCCGATCAGCGTCTGGTAGCCGGCAGGCACCAGGCTGGTCTGCACCGCGTCCAGCAATTCGACGAACAACGTGTTGCTGAGCTTGGGAATCAGCACGGCCACATGGGAGCTGCGGCTGGACGCCAGCGCGCGGGCCGCCGGGTCGGGCACGTAGCCCAGCGCGGTGGCGGCCGCATGTACCCGCTCGCACAGCTCCGGCGCCACGGCGCGCTCGCCGCGCAGCGCGCGAGAGACCGTGATAGGGCTGACGCCTGCCGCCTGCGCCACCTCGGCCAGCGTCACGCGGCCAGTGGCCCGGGCGCGTCTAGCAGGGGCGGGCGGGTTCGACGTGCTGCTTGGCATGGCTAGATAGTATCCCCATGGTGGCGTGTGGTTCTGGCGCTTAGGATAGCGCAATCCCACCCGAGGCCGCGCACCCAGACCAGCGTGGCATCCAACGGGCGAGCGGCGTTGCCTGCCATCGGTTCAAGCAGGCGGCCCGTTTTTTTTGAAGATGCGGGACAGCGCTATCCTAAAGAGAGCCGTCCAGCTTCCGGCACAACCAGACTACGCCAGCGAACAACGCTGCAACACCAGGAGACCACCATGCGCGCACCGGGCCACCCCACCCTGATTCACCTCGCAACGCTTGCCGCCTGCGCCAGCCTGGCATTGCCGGCGCAGGCGCAGACGGCCGAGGCGCCGCCGCTGCCAGCCGCTGAGAGCACGCAGGACGCCGCCCCCGGCGCCACCAACGTGCTGAATACGGTGGTGGTGTCGGGGTCACGCATCTCCGCGCGCGGTTTTACCCAACCCACGCCGACGACGCGCATGGTGGCCGCCGACCTTGAAAAGGTCGCCAAGCCCAACCTCTTCAACGCGCTGGCCGAACTACCCGCGCTGCAGGGCAGCACCGGCCGTACCACCAGCACCAACAGCACCAGCA
The DNA here is from genome assembly GCA_016195825.1 of Burkholderiales bacterium. GTDB lineage: Bacteria > Pseudomonadota > Gammaproteobacteria > Burkholderiales > Burkholderiaceae_C > Pelomonas. The sequence goes on from JACPYV010000182.1 coordinate 2,857, forward strand.
GCGGCATCCAGGGCCTGAGCTCGCTGAGCCTGCGCGGCCTTGGCCCCATCCGCACGCTGACGCTGCTGGACGGCCAGCGTGTCGTCGGCGCCAACGTGACGGGCGTGACCGATGTGAGCCAGTTCCCACAACTGCTCATCAAGCAGGTGGACGTGGTGACCGGCGGCGCATCGGCGTCCTACGGTTCGGACGCCGTCGGCGGCGTCGTCAACTTCATCACCGACAAGCGCTTCACCGGCTTCAAGGCGAACGTGGAAGCCGGAGAGACCAACTACCACGACGACAGGAACACCACGCTGCAGGCCGCCTGGGGCCAGGGATTCCTGGACGGCCGGGCGCACCTGTCCGCCAGCGTCGAATACGGCCGCGAAAAGGGCGTGCCCTCGCCGCGCTTCGGCGGCGCGGGTGCCAATGGCCGCGACTGGTTCAGGAACCCGGCCTTCCAGGTGCGCCCGATCGGCCAGACCACCGACGGCAAGCCGCAGTACACGGCCATCGAAAACGCACAGCAATTCCAGTACGCCAAGTACGGCCTCATCACCAACGGCCCGCTCCAGGGCACGGCCTTCGGCCCGGGCGGTGTGCCCTTCAAATTCAACTACGGCTCAAACGGCGTGCCCACGGGCACCGGTGCCGTCACGGGTTGCGTGACGCCCTTCTGCGTCGGCGGCGACCTGGCCGGCACGGTGGGCGGCGGCACCACGCTGGGCATGAACATGGAGCGCCAGGTGGCCTACACCCGCGGCAGCCTGGAGCTGAGCCCCGACCACGAGGTCTTCTTCACGTTCAACTACGGCCGTGTCGATTCGCGCTTCACACCCAACCCCGGCGCCGCCAAGAACGACAACCTGACCATCCAGTGCGACAACCCCTTCGTACCCGCCTCCATCCAGGCGGCCTGTGCGAGCAACGGCATCACCAGCTTCAAGTTCGGCACGGCCAACGCCGAGTTCCCCAAGGATATCGACGTCAACCCGGTGCGCACGCAGGCGCGCCTGGTGCTGGGCGCCAACGGCAGGTTCGACGCCTTCGGCAAGGACTGGACCTATGACGCCTATGCCGCGCATGGCCAGAACACCATCGACATCAGCGTGGCCAACATGTCGCTGAACAGCCGCTACAACGCCGCCATCGATGCCATCCGTGCGCCCAACGGCAGCATCACCTGCCGTAACCCGGCCGCCGTCGCGTCGGGCTGCGTGCCGCTGAACGTGCTCGGTGACGTGCCCGCCGACCCGGCTGCCATGGCCTATATCGAGCCCGCCAACGGCCCGCACCAGCACTCGCGCCAGCGCCAGACGGTCGCCAGCTTCGCCATCAACGGCGAGCCCTTCTCGCTGTGGGCCGGCCCGGTGGCGGTGGCCTTCGGCGCGGAGGTGCGCAAGGAGCAGTACTACGTCACCGGCGACCCCTACGGCAACGGCGTGTCCGCCACCAGTCCCAACACGCCCGCATACCCCGCCGACCCGCTGCTCAACACCAGCATCGGCAACAACTGGTACGCCGGCAACTATCACAACGCCGAGGGCAGCTACAACGTCAAGGAAGGCTTCCTGGAGCTGAACCTGCCGCTGTTCAAGTCCGCCAGCCTGGGCGAGGCCAACGTCAACGTCGCCGGCCGCCACACGCGCTACAGCACGTCCGGCAACGTCGACAGCTGGAAGGCTGGCTCGACCTGGAAGACCGGCGTGGACGGCCTGCGCCTGCGCGCCGTCACGTCCAAGGATGTGCGCGCGCCCAACCTCAGCGAGCTCTACGCCGCACCGCTGGTCGTCAACAACACCGTCAACTCAGGCGGCACCTCGGTGACCATCCAGCAGCGCACCATCGGCAACACCCGGCTGCGCCCGGAAACCGCGCGCAACACCACGTTCGGCGTGGTGCTGGCCCAGCCGACGTGGGCGCCGGGCTTCAGTGCATCGGTCGACTACTTCGACATCAAGGTCAACGACGTCATCTCCTCGCTGAGCGCCCAGCAAGAGGTGGACCTCTGCGCCGCCGGCAACCAGGAGATCTGCGCGGCGATGGACCTCGTGAGCCCCACCAAGTACGTGACGCTGCAAGCTTTCAACCTGGCGTCCATGCGCAACAAGGGGCTGGACCTGGAAGGCGTCTTCCGCTTCGGGCTGGGTACCCTGCCCGGCAAGATCACGCTACGCGGCCTGGCGACGTACACGAAAAGCTTCCTGATCAACTCGGGCGTCGTGGGCACCATCCCGACCGAGGCGGCCGGCGTCAACGTGGCCAACGTCAACAACGTCGGCTTCACGCCCAAGTGGAAGGCACAGTTTTCGCAGTCCTGGGACAACGACACGGCCAGCTTCACGGTCTCGCAGCGTTGGATCAGCAGCGGCGTCTACAGCAACGAGTACATCGAGTGCCAGACCAACTGCCCGGCCTCCACGGTCGTGCACCCGACCATCCTGGACAACCAGATGAAGGGCGCCTTCTACTGGGACATCGGCGGCTCATACAAGCTCAACAAGAACCTCACGGTCTACGTCAAGGTCGACAACCTGACCAACGTGGACCCGGTCGCCGCGCCGCAGACGGGCACGGGCTACGGCATCAACCCCTTCCTGTACGACGTGCTGGGCCGGCAGTACCGTGTCGGCGCTCGAATGCAGTTTTGACCCCTCGCCCGAGGGACCGGCGATGCTTGCCGCTTCGACCTGCAAGCACATCGCCCGCCGGGCCGGCTTGGGGCGGCCCGGCGCTCGGCCCGCCAATGCGGGCGAGCGTCAGCCGGCTTTCATGCGGTCGACAACCTCGCGTACTTCAGCCAGCAGGCTGGGCACGTCGATGGTGGTCGGCTGGCGCTCCTTCAGCACTTGCCGGCCGCCCACCCACACGTTACTGACCTGCTCGCGGCCCGCCACGTAGACGAGCTGGGCCGCGGCGTTGTAGACCGGCTGGCACTCGAGGCTGTCCAGCGACACGGCCACCACGTCGGCCAGCTTGCCGACTTCCAGCGAACCGAGATCGTCGGCCCGGCCCATGGCCTTGGCGGCGCGGATGGTCGCCATCTCCAGCGCGGTGCGCGCCGAGGCCACCGTTGGGTCGCCCGTGATGCCCTTGGCCAGCAGCGCGGCAGAGCGGATCTCGCCGAACATGTCCAGGCGGTTGTTGGAGGCCGCACCGTCGGTGCCGAGGATGGTGTTGACGCCCGCTGCCTCCAACGCCTTCAAGGGCATGACGCCCGAGGCCAGCTTGAGGTTGGAGTTGGGGTTGTGCACCAGGTGCACGCCCTTCTTCGCCATCAGCGCCACCTCGGCCTCGTCGAGGTGGACCATGTGCACGGCGATCATGCGCTCGTTGAACAGGCCCAGCTTGTCCAGCCGCGCGATGGGGCGCACGCCATGCGCCTTGATGCCGTCCTCGACCTCACCCGCAGTCTCGTGAATGTGGCAGTGCATCTGGATGTCCAGCTTCTCGGCCAAGTCGCGCAACTTGATGAAGGTCTCGTCGGACACCGTGTAGGGCGCGTGCGGCGCGCTGGTCCAGTCAAGCAGCTTCTCGCCTTTGTACTGCTCGTAGGCTGCGATGCCCTTGGCAATGTAGTCGTCTGGGCCCGAGGCGTAGCCGGTCGGGAAGTCGATGACGTTCATCGACACTGCCGCGCGTACGCCCGAGTCCACGGCGGCACGGGCCATTGCGGTCGGAAAGAAGTACATGTCGTTGATGTACGTCGTGCCGCTACGCAGGCCTTCGGCCGCGGCGAGCTTGGAGCCCAGGTAGGTCCAGGCCTCGCTGACCCACTTCTTCTCCAACGGCCAGATGTGGTTCTGCAGCCAGTCCATCAGCGGCACGTCGTCGGCCACGCCACGCAGTAGCGTCATGGCCGAGTGGGCATGGCCGTTGATGAGGCCCGGGATCAGGATCTGCTCGGGCAGCTCGACGCGGTCAGCTTGCGGGTACTGGGCCAGCAGCGCCTCGCGCGGACCGACAGCGGCGATGCGCTCACCGTCGATCAGCAGCGCGTGGTGTTCTAGCGTGGCCTCGCCGGGCTTCATCGTCAGCAGCCAGCGGGGCAGCAGCAGGGTCTGGGACATCTCTTGTTCTCCTCGTGGGATTCAGTTGGATTGCGCGAGCAGTTGCTCGACTTCATCTCGGTGCGGCATCGCGTCCTGCACGCCGGGGCGTGACACGGCGAGGGCCGCGGCGGCCTGCGCAAAGGTCAGCGCGTTCTCGATGGGCTGGCCTTCCGCCAGCGCGGTGACCAGGGCACCGACAAGCGTATCGCCCGCGCCCACCGTGTCGACCGCCTTCACTCGCCGGGCCGGTACGCGGCGAATGCCTTCGCCATCGACCCAGCACAGGCCTTCGGCCCCCAGCGACACCAACACCGCCGCCGGGCCTTTGGCGCGCAGCATCTGCGCCAACACCTCAGGCTCGGCCACATCGCCGCCCAACGTCGTGACCAGCGCCTGGGCCTCCAGCTCGTTGACGACCAGCAGGTCCACGAGCGGCAGCAAGGCCTCGCAACCCGGGCGATACGGCGCCGCGTTCAGCAGGGTCTTCACACCCGCCTCGCGAGCGCGCTCGAAGGCCCGCGCCACGCTTTCCAGCGGCAGCTCCTGCTGCGCGATGAGCCAGCGCAGACCGGTCAGCGCCAACGCCTCCACCTGGGCCAGCGGCAGCGTGCCGTTGGAGCCGGCGACGGTGACGATCTGGTTCTCCGCGTCCTCGGCGCCGACGACGATCAGCGCCACACCCGGCACTTCATCGGCCGGCTGCGCGACGGCGCGCGTGTCGACGCCCTCGCCTTTCAATTGCTCGACCATGGCTGCACCGTTCTCCTTCAGGCCGACCCGCGCCGCGAGTGCGACCTTCGCGCCAAGACGCGCCGAGGCCACCGCCTGGTTCGCCCCCTTGCCACCCAGGCAGGAGCCGAACCGCTGGCCACGCAGCGTCTCGCCCGGCAGCGGCAGGCGCGACGCATGCACGATGAGGTCGCGGTTGACGCTGCCAAGGACGAGGATCTCGGGTGCGGACATCAGGTCTCCAAAAGCAAGAAACCCCTCGGGGAGACCGAGGGGTTCGCGGTGAAGCGTTAAGCGTCGTTCAGCAATCAGCGCTGGGCGATAGGCTTGACGTCGCGCGGCGTGGCGCCGACGAACAGCTGGCGCGGGCGGCCGATCTTGTACTCGGGGTCACCGATCATCTCATTGAGCTGCGCGATCCAGCCGACCGTGCGGGCCAACGCGAAGATGGCGGTGAACAGCGGCACTGGGATGCCGATGGCGCGCTGCACGATGCCCGAGTAGAAGTCCACGTTCGGGTAGAGCTTGCGGGCGACGAAGTACTCGTCTTCCAACGCGATCTTTTCGAGCTTCATAGCCAGTTCGAACAGTGGGTCGTTCTGCAGGCCCAGCTCGCTCAGCACCTCGTGGCAGGTCTCGCGCATCAGCTTGGCACGCGGGTCGTAGTTCTTGTAGACGCGGTGACCGAAGCCCATCAGCTTGACGCCGGAGTTCTTGTCCTTGACCTTGTTGACGAACTCGCCGATACGGGCCACGCCGCCCTGCTTCTGGATGTCGCCCAGCATGTTCAGCGCCGCCTCGTTGGCGCCGCCGTGCGCGGGGCCCCACAGGCAGGCCACGCCGGCGGCGATGGCGGCGAACGGGTTGGTGCCGGACGAGCCGCACAGGCGCACGGTCGAGGTCGACGCGTTCTGCTCGTGGTCGGCGTGCAGCGTGAAGATGCGGTCCATCGCGCGCACCAGCACGTCGTTGGGCTTGTAGTCCTCGCACGGCGTGGCAAACATCATGCGCATGAAGTTGCCGGCGTAGCTGAGGTCGTTCTTCGGGTAGATGTAGGGCTGGCCGATCGTGTACTTGTAGGCCATGGACACCAGCGTGGGCATCTTGGCGATCAGGCGGATCGCCGCGATCTCGCGGTGCTCGGGGTTGCATCACACGGTCTTCGAAGTTGGCCTTCTGGCTCTCGTTCGGCAGCTCTCCGTACAGCAGCAGGTAGCAGGTCTCGAGGTAGTCGCAGTTGACAGCCAACTGGTCGATGGGGTAGCCGCGGTACAGCAGCTCACCCTTGTCGCCGTCGATGTAGGTGATGGTCGAGTTGCACGACGCCGTCGACAGGAAGCCGGGGTCGTAGGTGAACTTGCCGGTCTGGCCGTAGAGCTTGCGGATGTCGATGACATCCGGGCCGATGCTGCCCTTGTACAGGGGCAGGTCCATCGAGGGGCTGCCGTCGGAGAACGACAGAGTGGCTTTCACGTCGGACGGGGTCATGGTGCAGTCCTTTGAGGCTTTGAAAAACTAGTGTCAGGTGCGCAGATCGGCGAGCACGCCCCGCACGGCAGCGGTGTCGATTTCACCACTGGGTTCCGTGCGGCGCAGTAACAGGTCGAGAAGGTCGTTGTCGGCCAGGTCCATCAGTGCAGTCAGGCCGTCAGCATGGCTGACGCTGATGCCGTCCGGGTGACGGTTGAAGAAGCGCTCGATGAGGAGGTCGTTCTCGAGCAGGCCTCGACGGCAGCGCCAGCGCAGCTTGGACAGCGCGCGCTCGTCGATCAAGGCCTCTGCTGCTTCAGCCATCGTCAGACCGCGCGGCGGACCATCAGTTCCTTGATCTTGCCGATGGCCTTCGTGGGGTTCAAGCCCTTGGGGCAGACGTCCACGCAGTTCATGATGGTGTGGCAGCGGAACAGGCGGTACGGGTCTTCGAGATTGTCCAGGCGCTCGGCAGTGGCTTCGTCGCGGCTGTCGGCGATGAAGCGGTAGGCCTGCAGCAGGCCAGCCGGGCCGACGAACTTGTCGGGGTTCCACCAGAAGCTCGGGCAGCTCGTCGAGCAGCTCGCGCACAGGATGCACTCGTACAGGCCGTTGAGCTCGTCACGCTCCTCGGGCGACTGCAGCCGCTCGGTGTCGGGCGGGATGTTGTCGTTGACGAGGTAGGGCTTGATCGAGTGGTACTGCTTGAAGAACTGCGTCATGTCGACGATGAGGTCGCGCACGACGGGCAGACCCGGCAGCGGCTTGAGCACGATGGTGCCCGGCAGCGTGCGCATGTTCGTCAGGCAGGCCAGGCCGTTCTTGCCGTTGATGTTCATCGCGTCCGAGCCGCAGACGCCTTCACGGCAGGAACGGCGGAAGGACAGGCTAGGGTCGACGGCCTTGAGCTTATTCAGGGCGTCCAGCAGCATGCGCTCGGAGCCGTCCAGCTCGACCTCGAGGGTCTGCATGTAGGGCTTGGCGTCCTTGTCCGGGTCGTAGCGGTAAATCTGGAAGGTGCGCTTCATGATCTTCAATGTCCTTGGTCGGCAGGCCGTCAGAAGGTGCGGACCTTCGGGGGGATCGATTCCACGGTCAGCGGCTTGAGGTTGACCGGCTTGTAGTCCAGCCGGTTGCCCTCGGAGTACCACAGCGTGTGCTTCATCCACTGCTCGTCGTTGCGGCCATTGGGATGGGCCGGGGTGTCGCCGTAGTCATTGACCGTATGGGCGCCACGGCTCTCGGTGCGGGCCGCCGCCGACACGATGGTGGCCTGCGCCGCCTCGATCAGGTTCTCGACCTCCAACGCCTCGATGCGCGCGGTGTTGAAGACCTTGGACTTGTCCTTGAGCGTGATGTTCTTGACCCGCTCGGCGATGGCGGCGATCTGGGTCACGCCCTCGTTGAGCATGGCTTGCGTACGGAACACGCCGGCATGCTGCTGCATCGCGGCGCGCAGGTCATTGGCCACGTCCTGCGCGTATTCGCCGCTGGTGCTGTTGTCCAGACGCGCCAGGCGAGCCAGCGAGCGGTCCGCCGCATCGGTCGGCAGCGCCTTGTGCGACTGCTTGCCCAGGTTCGCGGCCACCAGATGGTTGCCGGCCGCGCGGCCGAACACCAGCAAGTCCAGCAGCGAGTTGGTGCCAAGACGGTTGGCACCGTGCACGCTGACGCAGGCGCATTCGCCAACGGCGTACAAGCCCTTGATGATCTCGTTGGGGTTGCCGTTCTTGGGCGCCACCACCTGACCATGGATGTTGGTGGGGATGCCACCCATCTGATAGTGGATGGTCGGCACCACCGGAATGGGTTCCTTGGTGATGTCGACATTAGCGAAGTTATGGCCGATCTCCAGCACCGACGGCAGGCGCTTAGCGATGGTGTCGCCACCCAGGTGGGTCATGTCGAGGTTGATGTAGTCCTTGTTCGGACCACAGCCACGGCCTTCCTTGATCTCCTGGTCCATGCAGCGCGAGACGAAGTCACGCGGCGCCAGGTCCTTCAGCGTCGGCGCGTAGCGCTCCATGAAGCGCTCGCCATTGGCGTTGCGCAAGATGGCGCCTTCGCCACGGCAGCCTTCGGTCAGCAGCACGCCAGCGTTGTGCACGCCGGTGGGGTGGAACTGCCAGAACTCCATGTCTTCCAGCGGGATGCCAGCACGCGCCGCCATGCCCAGGCCGTCACCGGTGTTGATGAAGGCGTTCGTGCTGGCCGCGAAGATGCGGCCCGCACCGCCGGTGGCCAGCAGCACGGTCTTGCCCTGCAGGATGTGGACCTCGCCGGTCTCCATTTCCAGCGCAGTCACGCCGACCACGTCGCCTTCGGCGTCGCGGATCAAGTCCAGCGCCATCCATTCGACGAAGAACTGCGTGCGCGCCTTGACGTTCTGCTGGTACAGCGTATGCAGCATCGCGTGGCCGGTGCGGTCGGCCGCGGCGCAGGCGCGCTGCACGGGCTTCTCGCCATAGTTGGCGGTGTGGCCGCCGAACGGGCGCTGGTAGATGGTGCCGTCGGCGTTGCGGTCGAACGGCATGCCAAAGTGCTCAAGCTCGTAGACGACCTTGGGCGCCTCGCGGCACATGAACTCGATGGCGTCCTGGTCGCCCAGCCAGTCCGAGCCCTTGACGGTGTCGAAGAAGTGGTAGTGCCAGTTGTCCTCGGACATGTTGCCCAGGGACGCTCCGATGCCGCCCTGCGCGGCGACGGTGTGCGAGCGGGTCGGGAAGACCTTGGAAAGCACGGCCACGTTCAGGCCGGCCAGGGCCAGCTGCAACGAAGCCCGCATGCCGGAGCCACCGGCCCCGACGATCACTACATCAAACTTTCGGGTCGAAAGCGCCGCCATCAAAGTCTCCACAGAACCTGGATCGCCCAGCCGGCGCAACCCAACAACCAAACGAGGGTGAACACCTGCAGCGCCAGACGCACGCCGACGGGCTTCACGTAGTCCATCCAGATGTCACGCATGCCGACCCAGGCGTGGTACGCCAGGGACAGGATGGTCACGAAGGTCAGCAGCTTCATCCACTGCTGCGAAAAGATCGCCGCCCAGCGGTCGTAGCCCAACGCACCGGGCATCAGCACCTGGGCAAGCAGCACGACGGTGAACAAGGCCATCAGCACAGCCGTGACGCGCTGAGCGAGCCAGTCGCGCAGGCCGTAATGCGCACCCACGACGAGGCGCTTGGAGCCAAAAGTACTCATTGTTGTTGTCCTCAGGAACTCAGTAGAGGCCGAACAGCTTGGCGCCCAGCAGCAGCGTCAGCGCGACACTGAGGGCCAGCGTGACGACGGCCGAGTTGTGACCCTGCGCCTTGCTGACGCTGTGCGTCGCGTCCATCCACAGGTGGCGCACGCCGGCGATGAAGTGGTGCAGGTAGCCCCAGATCAGGCCCAGCGTCGCCAGCTTGACGAACCAGCCCGGGATCACACCGAAGCCCGCGACGAAAACGTTGGTGAACGCTTCAAAGGAGATTTCGGAGCTCAGGCTGCTGTCCAGCATCCACATCACGAAGGGCAGCAACAGGAACATCAACAGCCCGCTGACGCGGTGCAGGATGGACACGATGCCGGCCGGCGGGAGTCGGTAACTGACGATCTGCGTGACGTGAATATTGGTGTAGACCGGTCTTTTCTTGACGCTGTCCGTCATGGTCGTGCCCGTAATCAATGTGAAACCGAAAGATTCTAGGGCAGAGAGAAAGACCAACCTTCGCGCTTGCTGCACTGCGGCATTGTCAGATTCAGTTCAACTCATTGCGGTAGTGATCCGCCTGCGTGTGGTAAAGCCCGCGGCGCAGTTCGACCGGTCGGTCGCCGTAGGTATAGGCCACGCGATCGACGCTCAGCAGCGGCTCGCCGGCCGTCACGCGCAGCAGCGCAGCCGCGTCTGTGCCCGCGGCGACGGCACGCAGCTTCTCTTCGGCACGCACCATGTGCACGCCGAACCGCTCTTCAAACAACGCGTACAGCGTGCCCGGATAGGCGTCGATCACCGCGGCATTCAGGCCGTCGAAGTGCCGCTCCGGCAGCCACAGATCGTCCAGCACGACCGGCTCGGCGCGCCGCAACAGCAGCCGCCTGACCTCGATTACGGGCTCGGCCGTGCGCAACTGCAGTGCCCGGGCTGTCTCGGCCGTGGCGCGGGCGCGACGGCAGTGCAGCAGTTCGCGCGTGAAGCCGCTCTCCCCGTCGTCGGCGACCAGGCGCAGGAAACGGTAGGAGTTGCGCGGCGCGGTGTGCGTCGCGACAAAGGTGCCGCGCCCCTGGCGGCGCTCGACCAGATGCTCGGCCGTCAACTCATCCAGCGCGCGCCGCACCGTGCCGGAGCTGGCGTGGAAGCGCTCGGCCAGCGCCGCCTCGCTGGGCAGCGCGTCACCCGGCCGCCACTCGCCCGCGGCCAGGGCGGCAACGATCAACTGGCGGATCTGCTCGTACAGCGGGGCGGGTGACTTGGGCATGCGCGCATTGCAGCACAGGGTATGCCCGTACACTTGACGGGATTCGCCTTCCGATTTTTCAACTGCCCCCTCGGAGACCTCCATGAGCAAGAAACCCGTTCGCGTCGCCGTCACCGGCGCTGCCGGCCAGATCGGCTACGCCCTGCTGTTCCGCATCGCCTCCGGCGAGATGCTGGGCAAGGACCAGCCCGTCATCCTGCAGCTGCTGGAGATCCCCGACGAGAAGGCCCAGAACGCGCTGAAGGGCGTGATCATGGAGCTGGAAGACTGCGCCTTCCCGCTGCTGGCCGGCATCGAAGCCCACAGCGACCCGATGACCGCCTTCAAGGACACCGACTACGCGCTGCTGGTCGGTTCGCGTCCGCGCGGCCCCGGCATGGAGCGCGCCGAGCTGCTGTCGATCAACGGCGCCATCTTCACGACGCAGGGCAAGGCCCTCAACGCCGTGGCCTCGCGCAACGTCAAGGTGCTGGTCGTCGGCAACCCCGCCAACACCAACGCCTACATCGCGATGAAGTCGGCCCCGGACCTGCCGGCCAAGAACTTCACCGCCATGCTGCGCCTGGACCACAACCGCGCTGCCTCGCAACTGGCTGCCAAGACCGGCAAGGCAGTCGCCTCCATCGAAAAGCTGGCCGTGTGGGGCAACCACTCGCCGACGATGTACGCCGACTACCGCAACGCCACCATCGACGGCCAGTCGGTCAAGGCGCTGATCAACGACGAAGAGTGGAACCGCAACACCTTCCTGCCGACCGTCGGCAAGCGCGGCGCGGCCATCATCGCGGCCCGTGGACTGTCGTCGGCCGCCTCGGCTGCCAACGCAGCCATCGACCACATGCGCGACTGGGCCCTGGGCACCAACGGCAAGTGGGTCACGATGGGCATCCCGTCCAACGGCGAATACGGCATCCCCAAGGAAGTCATGTTCGGCTACCCGGTCACCTGCGAGGGCGGCGAGTACAAGATTGTTGAAGGCATCGCCATCGACGAGTTCTCGCAAGAGTGCATCAACAAGACGCTGAAGGAACTGACGGACGAGCAGGACGGCGTCAAGCACCTGCTGTAAGCCACGGCTTCGGTCAGAACAAAGGCCTCCCCACGGGAGGCCTTTTTCATGCGCGCCGCTTCAGCGCGTGACGGGCAGGCGGAAGGTCGACACCGTCTCTACCAGCTGCTGCGCCTGCACCTTCAGGCCGTCGGCCGCCGCAGCCATCTCCTCGACCATCGCGGCGTTCTGCTGAGTGGCCTGGTCCATCTGCGTGACGGCTGCGCCCACCTGCGAAACGCCCGAACTTTGCTCGGCGCTGGACGAGCTGATCTCACCCATGATGTCCGTCACGCGCTGGATGCTGCTGACGACCTTCTCCATCGTCGTGCCGGCCTGGTCAACCAGCGTGTTGCCGCGGTCCACGCGCTCCATGCTCTGCGTGATGAGGCTCTTGATCTCGCGAGCCGCCTCAGCGCTGCGGCCGGCCAGCAGCCGCACCTCGCCGGCCACGACGGCAAAGCCCCGGCCCTGCTCGCCCGCGCGCGCCGCCTCGACCGCGGCGTTCAGTGCCAGGATGTTGGTCTGGAAGGCGATACCGTCGATGACCGAAATGATGTCGCCAATGCGCCGCGAGCTGTCGTTGATGCCACGCATGGTCTCGACGACCTGCTTGACGACCTGCCCTCCCTCGGCGGCGACGCGCGACGCGCTCTGCGCCAGCTGGTTCGCCTGCTGGGCGTTGTCGACGTTGTTGCGCACGGTCGCACCCAGCTCGTCCATGGATGCCGCCGTCTGCTGCAGCGCACTGGCCTGGCTCTCAGTACGCGCGCTCAGGTCCTGATTGCCGCTCGCGATCTCCGAACTCGCGTTGGCCACCGACTCCGAGCCGTCGCGCACCTGCTGCACGATGCTGGCCATGCTGTCGCGCATGGCCTTCACGCCTTGCATGATGCTGGCATGGTCGCCCGCCTTCAGGTCGATGGTGACGCTCAGGTCGCCGTCGGCAATTTGACGCGTGATGGTGTTGACCTCGGCCGGCTCGCCACCCAGTTGGCGCGTGATGCTGCGCGTGATCGTCAGGCCGGCCAGCGCCAGCACGGCCACCAGCACCAACGCCCCAAGGCCCAGCTTGATCGCCCGCGCGCGCACCGCCACGTCGACGGTGTCCACGTAGACACCCGACCCGACGATCCAGCCCCAGGGCTCGAAGCCCTTAACGAACGACACCTTCATGACCGGCTGTTCGCTGCCCGGCTTGGGCCAAAGGTAGGGCACGTAGCCGCCCGAGGATCCACGCGCCACGTTGACCATCTCGACAAAGAGTAGCTTGCCGTCGGGGTCCTTGCTGGTCGAGAAATCTTTGCCTTCCAGCTCCGGCTTGACCGGGTGCATGACCATGCGCGGCTGGTTGTCGATGACGAAGAAATACTCGTTGCCGCTGTACCGCAGTGCCCGCAACGCGCCCAGCGCCATCGCCTTGGCATCGGCCTCGGGCAGCTTGCCGCTGGCGCTCAGGCCATGGAAGTGCGCGAGCACGCCGTGCGCGGTCTCCACCGTCTGGCGCACGGCGCTCTGACGCTCCTCCATCAACACATCGCGCTCCGACACGATCAGCACACCGATCAGCAGTGCGATGCCGAGCAGCGCGATACCGATCAGGAGCGACAGGCGCCTGGAAATGCCCATGGAAGAGAGTGCCCGCATAGCCGTTGTCCTTCTCGATATTTTTCGGCAGGCCGGAGGGCCACACCTTGTAGTGCTGATCATCAGAGGCCGCGGACGGCGCTGTCAAACCAGCGCAGCCCACTTCGCCACAGGCATCGGCGGGAGAGAGCGCAATAACACCGGTGTTTGCAGCCATGCCGCGTCAACGCAATCCATCGGCAACACGAACTGGCGTGATTACAGTGCTGTGATGAGCGCTCCCCTACACCCCCGCGCCGCGCTGTTCGGCCACGAAGCCGCCCGCCCGTCGCTGCCCGTCGTCGACCACTACTGCGGCGTCGAAGCCCGCATGAAGAAGAGCCTGGCCCTGCAGGCCGAGCTGGGCCCCATCTTCGACATCACGCTGGACGCCGAGGACGGCGCGCCGGTGGGCGGCGAGGCCGAGCATGCGCTGCTGATCGCCGAGCTGGCAACCAGCGCCGCCAACCGCTTCGACCGCGTCGGCGCGCGCGTCCACCCCTGGGGCCACGCGGCCTTCGAGGCGGATGTCGACACGCTGATCGCCAAGGCCGGCTCGCGGCTGGCCTATCTGATGGTCCCCAAGCCCGAGAGCGCCGACGACGTGGAGCGCGCCGTTGACGCCATCGACGCAGCCTGCAAGCGCCACGACCAGCCCCAGCTGCCGCTGCAGGTGCTGATCGAGACCCATGGCGCGCTGCGCGAGGTCTTCCGCATCGCGGCCCACCCAAGCGTCGCGTCGCTGTCGTTCGGGCTGATGGACTTCGTCTCGGCCCACGCCGGCGCCATCCCCAAGACCGCGATGGAGCTGCCGGGCCAGTTCGAGCATCCGCTGGTCGTGCGCGCCAAGCTGGAGATTGCCGCGGCGGCCCACGCCTTCGGCAAGACGCCTTCACACTGCGTCGTCACCGAGTTCCGCGACGGCGAACGGCTGGCCGGCGCTGCCCGCCGCGCCGCGCGCGAGTTCGGCTACACGCGGATGTGGAGCATCCACCCGGACCAGATCCGCCCCATCGTCGAGGCCTTCGCGCCGGCCGCCGACGAAATCGCCGAGGCCGCCGAGCTGCTGCTGGCGGCGCAGGCCCAACAATGGGCGCCAATCGCCTTCCGTGACCGATTGCACGACCGCGCCAGCTACCGCTATTTCTGGACCGTGCTGGAACGTGCCCAGCGCACCGGCCGCGCGCTTCCAGAACCAGCGCGATCCGCGTTTTTCCCAGCAGCCATCGGGTAAAGCACGGGCCTGGACGCTGTCGGCGCCACCAGACAATCTCTACATCTGCTCACCCACGCTGCGCCGTCTTGCGGCCATCATGCGCGGCCTCATTTCATCCCTCTTCCACCCCACTCCCAATGCAGTTCCCCACGCTCCGCGGCGCCGCCGCCCTGATCCTCTGTGCCGCCCTGCCAGCCCTGGCCCAGACACCGCCGGCCAAGCCCGCTGCGGTCAAGCCTGCCGCCGTCAAGCCTGCACCCAAGGCGCCGGCCAAGAAGGCCCCGCCGCCGCCGCCCGAGCCCGTGCTGAACGACGCCGACGAGGCACAGCTCGCCGCCGCCGAGCGCGCCTACCTCGGCAACTACGCCTGCGAGTTCAAGGAAACGGTCCAGATCGACAAGCACCCCAAGGTGGCCGGCTACATCAACGTGGCCTGGAAGAAGCAGCTCATCACGATGAAGCCCGTGCTGTCGTCCACCGGCGCGCTGCGCCTGGAAGACGTGACCGGCCGCACGCTGATGATCCAGATCGCCAACAAATCCATGCTGCTGGACACCAAGATCGGCCAGCGCCTACTGGACGACTGCATCCACCCCGAGCAGGCCCGCCTGATGGCGGAGGCCAAGGCCGCAAAGATCAACGACCCGGAAGCGGAAGCGGCAGTTGCCGCGCGCAGCAGCCTGGGCATCACGCCGACGTCCAAGTGACGGAGTTGGCTTGAAATCCACCGGCCCAGGTATGTAGAATGAATGCATACTTTCTGATGCATACCTGAGCCAACGCCTCCCGCGGCGGCTCAGCCGCTGGAGGCGCCATGGAAGCAACCGTTGCCGAACGCGGGCAGATCACCCTGCCCAAAGCCGTCCGAGATGCCCTGGGCCTGACCAAGGGTACGACGCTCAAGGTTGAGCTGGACGGCGGCCGCATCATCCTGCGCAAGAACGTCGATGACGCCATCTCGCGCCTTCGCGGCCGCTTCAAGCTTGATGGCTTCGCCAGTACCGACGAGGCCATGCGCGCGATCCGCGGCCATGCGCCCGGTGACCCCTACCTGCCACCCGAGCCTGAATCTGAGGCGCCGGCGGGAGACCCCACGCCTTGATCGCCACCGACTCCTCCGTGCTGATCGACCTGATCGCCGGCGACGACGAGGCCTGCAGCACCGCAGCCGAAGCCGTGCGCCAGGCGCTGCACGTCGGCCCGGTCGTGTTGTGCGAGGTCGCCCTCGCAGAGGTGTGCACCGCTTTCAAGGGTGGCACCGACGTGCTCCAGTTCCTCGAAGAGCTGGGCATTCGCTTCGACGCGATGGAGGCCAAGTCGGCCCTGCGCGCAGGCGAAATGCAGCGGCGCTACCGCCAGCGGGGCGGCAACCGCACCCGCACCGTCGCTGATTTCCTGATCGGCTCCCACGCGATGATGCAGTGCGACGGCCTGATCACGCGCGATGCCGGCTTCTATCGAGACTATTTCAAAGGGCTGAGGATCGTCGTACCGACCTCGGCCTGACCTGCTGCTTCAACGGAGAAACCCATGCTTCAAGCCTACCGTCAACATGCTGCCGAGCGCGCCGCCCTCGGCATCCCGCCCCTGCCCCTGGAAGCCAAGCAGGTGGCCGAACTGATCGAGCTGATCAAGGCGCCGCCCGCCGGCGAAGGCGAATTCCTGCTGGACCTGCTGACCCACCGCGTGCCCCCGGGCGTGGACGACGCTGCCAAGGTCAAGGCCTCCTTCCTGGCTGCCGTCGCGCACGGCGACATCGCCGTCGGCCTGATCTCCAAGGCCAAGGCCACCGAGCTGCTGGGCACCATGGTGGGTGGCTACAACGTGCATCCGCTGATCGAGCTGCTGGACGACGCCGAAGTCGCCGGCGTCGCCGCGGCTGGTCTGAAGAAGACCCTGCTGATGTTCGACTACTTCAACGATGTCGCCGACAAGGCCAAGGCCGGCAACGCCCACGCCAAGGCTGTCATGCAGAGCTGGGCCGATGCCGAGTGGTTCACGTCGCGTCCCGAGGTTGAGAAGAAGATCACCATCACCGTCTTCAAAGTGCCTGGCGAGACCAACACCGACGACCTCTCCCCCGCCCCCGACGCCTGGAGCCGCCCGGACATCCCGCTGCACTACCTGGCGATGCTGAAGAACACCCGCCCCGACGCCGCCTTCAAGCCTGAGGAAGACGGCAAGCGCGGCCCGATGCAGTTCATCGAAGACCTGAAGAAGAAGGGCCACCTGGTTGCCTACGTGGGCGACGTGGTCGGCACCGGCTCCTCGCGCAAGTCGGCCACCAACTCGGTCATCTGGGCTACGGGCCAGGACATCCCCTTCGTGCCGAACAAGCGTTTCGGCGGCGTCACGCTGGGCGGCAAGATCGCGCCGATCTTCTTTAACACGCAGGAAGACTCCGGCTCGCTGCCCATCGAGGTGGACGTTTCCAAGCTGGAAATGGGCGACGTCATTGACGTGCTGCCCTACGACGGCAAGCTGGTGAAGAACGGTGAGACGCTGGTCGAGTTCAAGCTCAAGAGCGACGTGCTGTTCGACGAAGTGCGCGCCGGCGGCCGCATCCCGCTCATCATCGGCCGGGGCCTCACGGCCAAGGCCCGGGAGGCCCTGGGCCTACCCGCCTCCACCATCTTCCGCCCCTCGTAGATGTTGTGCGAGCCGGGCTTCTCCACGTACACGTCCTTGCCCGCCTGGCACGCCCAGATCGCCGCCAGCGAATGCCAGTGGTTCGGCGTGGCGATGGTCACTGCGTCAATATTCTTGTCCTCGAACACTTTGCGCATGTCCTGGACCACCTGCGGCTTCTTTCCGTACCGCTTCTCAAACGCCGCCGCCCTCTCGTTGGCCACGTTCAGGTCCACATCGCAAAGCGTCACCACCTCGGCGTCCGGCAGCCGCATGATCCCTTGCACATGGTCTCTGCCCCGGCCGTTATTGCCGATCACCGCGATCCGCACCTTTTCATTGGCCGCCATCGCGTGCCGCGAGGCCAGGTGCGACACCATCACCCCGCCCGCGCCGGCAACAAACGTTCTGCGTGTGTTCATTTGGAAGACTCCTCGTGTGTGAACTGATATGACAGAATATTCTTATCACACTCGCGAGACAGCCTGGTGGGTCAACTCCCCGGTCGGTCCGCCTTCAACCTACAAACTCTCCGCCTGCCTCCAGCATCGCCTCCGCCCACGCTCTCAATCGCCTCACTTCGCCTCTCACTTCCACCCGATTCAGTCCTTCCGCCAGTTCGTACTCTTCATAGCGGTACACAGTGGCGAAAGCACTCATCTCGCCCATGAGCCGCTTGTTTGCCGGAGATTCCAGCCCAGCCGCGCCAGCCATCTCGTGCAGCGATTGGAGATCATGCGTCTTCTTCAGCCGCACCCCCTTGAGCGACAGCACAGCTTTTAGGATCTTCTCCACCGCTTGCTGTGCATGGAAGCCGTAAACCTCATCGCTCCCAGCCTCTCCCAGAACGTCCAGCACCTCTTCGTCTTCTGCTGCCTTGCGTAGGAACAGTGTCGCCTGCTCACGCTGCTTCATACACTACCTTGCCCTCTACCGCCGCCTCGTAATACACATTGCCTGGCGTCTCTCGCCAGTAGTCGAACTTTTCCCGGCTCACCACCACCAGGTCGATCGCAATTCCCACGCCACGCAGCTTGTCCCTCAGCCGGCTGCCCTCTCTGATCCGATCCACCGTCCCTCGCTCCACCACCATCACATCCCAATCGCTGTCCTCTCCGGCATCCCCCCTGGCTTGTGAACCAAACAGGATCACTTTTGCTACCTGCCCGTCCCCTCGCAGCGCCTCCACGATTTGCTCAACAGGCCTTTCCGTGCTTGCCATCCTCCAATACTACCCCTGTTCCTTGCCATCGATTCCAGTTATCTCAAGACGCTTCGGCCTCCCATAACCTCGACCTCAATCCCGCTACTCCAACCGCCTCACCCGCAGCCCCCGGAACCACACCCCGCTGTGATGGTTCTGCAACACGATCGGGCCTTCCCGTACCGCCGCCCCGTCGTACTCCAGCGCCTTCACCCCGTTCAGCCAGTGCTCCACGTGCCCGTTCCGCACCACGATCCGCGACACGTTGAACTCCCCTGCCGCCCGCGGCCTCAC
>JACPYV010000022.1 GCA_016195825.1 Burkholderiales bacterium
GCCAGCGACACCAGCCGGCTGATGGCCGCGCTGCAGCCTGGCGCGCGCGAGCTTCCCGGCCTGCTGAAGGATGCCGACGCCACGGCCCGGCGCGCCAGCGAGGCGCTGGGCGAGATCCAGGCCCTCGCCGCCGACAGCCGCCAACTGGCGCAGGAACTGAAGACACGTGCCGCCGTGCTGGACCGGCTCGACGGTGCAGCAGCCCAGGTGCAGGCGACCAGCCGCAACCTCGAACTCGCGCTCGTCGGCGACACCGCGCCGCGCACGCGGCCGCTGGTCGCCGACCTGTCGGCCGCCAGCCGCAGCGTGGAGCGCGCCGCCCGCGAGCTGGGCGACCAGCCGCAAAGCTTGCTGTTCGGCCGCGGCGCCCAGCCGCCGGGGCCGGGCGAGACCGGCTTTGCCGAACGGCTGAAGGGCCCTGCCAAATGAAGAAACCCACCTTGGCACTCGCCGTTGCGCTGACCGCCACGCTGGCACTCGGCGGCTGCGCCCTCGCGCCCCCCGTGCCCGCAAGGGCCGTCTACGACCTCGGGCCCGCATCGGCCGCCACAGCCCCGGGCGGTGAGCTGGCATGGCGCATCGCCGACGTGACCGCCCCGCCTTGGCTGTCGAGCGAAGGCATTGCCTACCGGCTGAGCTTCCAGCAAGCCCAGCGGCTGGAGCAGTACCGCGACAGCTTCTGGGCAGCGCCGCCAGCCGCGCTACTGACGCAGCGCCTGCGCCAGCAGCTGGCGACCTCACCCGCTTCATCGGCCTGCACCGGCAGGCCACCCACCCTGCTGACGGTCAACCTGGACGAGTTCGAGCAGGTGTTCACCAGCCCCGGCAGCAGCCTGGCCGTGATGCGCGTGCATGCGACGCTGTGGCCCGCCGGCGCCACCGGCCCCACGCTGCAAAAGCACTGGCGCCTCGAGCGCGCGGCCGGGCCCGACGCACCCGGCGCCGTTCGGGCGCTGTCCCAGGCCGTGGACGACTGGCTGCCACAACTGGGCGCATGGCTGGCCGCATCCGCCTGCCGCTAACTCCGCCGCAGGTTGCACTGCCACCACCCGATACGCTAACTTCGCGGCAGCGCGCCAACAGCGCGCCACCAGGGAGTGAGATATGGACTTGGCCTGCACGGGGTCTGCCGAGGGTGCTGCCAGGCGCCGGCTGCTCGTCGCCACGCTGCTCGGGCTGACCACGCGGCACAGCCTCGCCATGGAGACGCTGCTCGTCACCGCCGTCAACCGGAACGGCGGCAGTGCGGTGGCCGCGCGGCTGCTGGCCGAGATCTACCGTCGCGCGGGGCTTGGCCTGCAGGTCGAGGTGCTGCCCGCACCGCGCGCCAGCCTGATGGCGCTGAGCGACAAGGCCGATGGCGAGTTGATCCGCATCGCCAGCTACGGCCAGACCTACCCGCAACTGATCCGCGTGGACCCGGCCTACTACCGCGTCAACGTGCGCGGCTACTCGCTGCCCGGGCGAAACGCCAGCGTGCAATCGCGCGATGATCTCAAGCATTACGCGGTCGGATCGATACGCGGCATGGCCTATGTGCAGGAGCTGACCGAGAACCACCCGGCGCTGACGCTGACGCAGAACCCGCAGCAGCTGTTCCGCATGCTGGCAGCCGGGCGGCTGGACGTGGCGCTGTGCACCACGCTGGCCGCGCAATCGGCGCTGAACACGCTGGGCATGAAGGATCTCGCCGTGTCGCCCGATCTGGCACGCTTCGAGCTCCATCACTACCTGCATGTACGGCGCAAGGAACTGGTGCCGCTCATCGCCGACGTCGTGCGCCGCATGAAGGACAGCGGCGAACTGGAGCAACTGACGTTGCAGTACGAGGCCGCCGCGGTGCGCGAGGCGACGCAGCCCGCTCAGACGTCCAGCACGTAGACCGTGGCCCCGGCCCGCTCGGCGGCGGTGTGGCCAGCCAGTGCCTTGTCCCACTCCGCGCCGGTGGCGCCGGCGGTGGGTTGCGCGTCGGTGGTCAGCGCGGCCACTTCCTCCGTGGCCGCGTCGAACTCCGCCACCTGCGTGTGGTCGGCCAGAAAGAGCCGGGCAATCGCGCCGTCGGTGGACGGGATGATGACCAGGTAGCGTGTGACTTGCCGGTGTTGCTGCTGCCCGTGCGGTGGGGGCACCTCGTGACCAAAGCCGTCGTTCATGGCGTCCTCCTCAGGGTTGCGGGTCCAGCGGCAGCGGCTCGGTCGCTGACCAGTCTGGCTGCGTCGCCGCGAAGTCGGCGCGCGGCGCCAGGTCGACCTTGCGCGCCACCAGACGCGCGCATTGCCGCAGGCAGGCCAGGGCACTTTCCTGGAGGTCAGGCTGGGGTGCCGCGCTGAAGCAGCAGACCGTGCCGTAGATGCGTCCGTCCGGCAGCACGACCGGCGTGCTCAGGTGGGCACCGACCTGGATGTCCACCTCGGGCACGTCTCCGTTCAGCACGAAGGGCGCGACGTCCGTGACCAGCTCCGGCAGGCGGCCCTGGACGACACGCTGGCAATAGCTCTGCTCCAGCGGCGCCGCGTCGCCGGCGTGGACGCCCAGCGCCTCGCCACCGTCGACGAAGCGGAACACCCGCTCGCCATCGACGAACTCGGACACGAACACCACATCCATGCGCAGCTGCTTGCGCAACATCATCAGCACATCGGTAATGCGCCGGTCGAGCTCGCGGTCGTAGCCATCGGCCGTGGCCACGAGCAGTTCGGAAATCCGGACGTCCAGCGCGTGCTGGTCCAGAGGGTCCAGGAAGGACATGCACAACTCTCCTGAAGGGGCGTTGCCCGCATCATGAACGCGGATGGCCTCTTCGGACGAGTAACGCCAGGTTTCAGTCAGGCATTGCCGCGATGCACTCGATCTCCACCCGCGCGCCCAACGCCAGCCCGTTGCAGCCCAGCGCGCTGCGCGCCGGCAGCGGCGTCGCACCGAAGAACTCCCGGTAGACCTCGTTGAAGGCGGGCCAGTCAGCCATGTCGGCCAGCATGACGGTGCAGCGAACCAGGTGCTGCAGCTCAAGCCCCTGGCCGCGCAGCACGGTGCGGATGTTCTCCAGCGTCTGCCGCGCCTCGGTGCGCAGGCCACCGTCCACCAGCCGGAGCTGGCCCGGCACGTTGCCGAGCTGGCCAGACAGGTAAAGCATGTGCCCGACGCGCACACCCTCCGGGAAGGGCACCGTGGCCGGTACGACCTGGCCGCTGTTGAAACGTTCGATCATCTTGGATTCATTCCCAGGGCTTGTTCAAGGGCAGCAGGGTCAAAGACCTGCCCGCCCTTGAGGGTGCGCCAGACGCGGCGGATGTGGCTCATGTCCTTCAGCGGGTCGCCGTCGACCAGGACCATGTCGGCCAGCTTGCCCGGCGTGATCGTGCCGCGGTCCTTCTCGACGCCCAGCACGCGCGCCGGCACCAGCGTGGCGATGCGCAGCACTTCAGCGTTGGGGATGCCAGCCTGGGAGTACAGCTCCAGTTCGCGGTGCAGGCTGTAGCCAGCAAAGCCGTCGCTGCCCGGCATCAGAGTCACGCCGCCGTCGTGCAAGGCTTTCAGCATGCGCATCAGGCCCGGCAGCGCCTGGGCGTAGGCGGCTTCCTTGCCGGGCGGAACGGCCACCGCACCGGACAGCTGGCGTCGCCGCACCACCACGGGCAGGCGCTGTACCAGCGGCCTCAGCGCCGGGGCGGCGCGCGCGGGCTCGCCCGAGAACAGGCCTTCCAGCACCACCAGGGTGGGGTCCAGCACGGTCTGGTGCTCGCGCAGGAAGGCGACGAATTCTGCGAAGCGCCCGTCGTTGAAGTCGAACTGCGCCAGCCGCTCGGCCAGTACCGTGTAGCGATCGCGCGTGCGCGTGTCCTTCACGTCGGGGAAGAAGTTCAGCAGGATGAAATTCAGGTGCTGGATCTCATCCGCACCGGCCTCGACGAAGGCACGCGCATAGGTGAAGGCCGGCACATGGCCGCTGACGCGCAGGCCACGCTCATGCGCGCGGTCGGCCACCGTTGCGACGAGCATCGGGCTGAAGGACGAGTAGATCTTGACTTGGGCATAGCCATGGTCGGCATACCAGTCCACCGCGGCGCGGGCCTTCTCGGGCGTGTCCACGCGCACGTCGGTCGGTCCGGCCAGCGGGCCCATGCCTTCGATGATGCCGGCCAGCGTGACGCGAGGGCCCAGCTCGGTGCCGGCGTCGAAGCGCCTCATACGGGCCAGCATGGGCACGTTGTCGTTGGCCATGTCGCGGCCACTGGTCACGCCGGCGATGAGGTCGAACACGCCGTCCACGCCGCTGAAATGCTGGTGAACGTCCCACAGGCCCGGCAGCAGGAAGCGTCCGGCGGCGTCAACGATCTCGGCATCGGCCGGTGCATCGATGTCGGCATCCGGGGCAACGCGCACGATGCGCTCGCCGCGGATCAGCACGCTGGTGCCCCCACGCGTGGTCAGGCTCAACGGGTCGAACAACCGCGCATGGCGGATCAGCAGCGCCCCCTGGGGCCTGTGCGTGTGCTGCTGCGCCAGGCGTGCATGCCAGGCCTGGTCCGCGGCCTGCTGGGCCCGCTGCAGTTCGGCCAGCACCGGCAGCAGCGGAGCCTCCAGCACCTCGAACCAGTCATCGATGACGCCGGCCGTCTCGCCCCGGTCGTCCAGCCACACGGAGACCGGCGTGAACTCGATACCGCTGATGCGGTAGAGGGTCAGCTTGCGGCCGGCCGCGTCGACGTCAGCCCCGCTCTCCAACCAGGCCTCGCCGGCAGGCAGCAGCTTCAATCGGCGGCCCGGCGCCTTCAACAGCGCGCGAGCCAGCACACCCATGAACTCGGGCGGTGCATTGGCGGGCAGGTAGAAGCCGGCGTCGCGGGTCTCACCCTGCTCGATGCGGTTGGCCCAGCGGGCGACGCCTGCCGCATCGCGTTCGAAGCGCTCGCTGAAGTCGACCTTCCAGTAGTCGTTGCCACCGGCTTCGTAACGCGTGGGCAGGCCGGCTGCGTCCAGCTGCCAGCGCGCGCGGATGACGTCGCCGCGACCGCGGTCGTTGAATCGGTAGTCGACGGCGGTGACGCCGGGCTCAGGGCCGGTGAGCGTCTGCGTGCCGGCGGCGTTGCCGTGGATCTGCACCCGGTCTTCGCGCGCGTCGGCCAGCCCGGCCAACGGCACCAGAAGCGCCAGCATGAGAAGGAGATGTTTCATTGCCAGACCTCGCCCATCAGGCGACGGAAATTGCCACCCAGGATCTTGTCGATGCGCGCCGCCGGGTGGCCGCGTGCGGCCAGCAGCCCGGCCAACTCGATGAACTGCAGGGGCCCGCACAGGTCGGGCAGGAATAGGCTCACGTCCGCCGACTCGCCCGGCGCGGCGATGCCCATGCTGCGCCTCAGCTCGGTCTCGGCGGCCAGCATGGTGCGGTAGGCGGTCATGTCGTCGATGGCCGTCGTGCCGCCGTCGGTGCCCAGGCCCACGTGGTCTTCGCCGCAGACGTGGAGGGCGTGCTCCAGGTGAGCGACCAGGTCGCACGCCTGCGGCTGGCCGGCCAGCCGCAGATAGGGCATGAAATAAAGCCCCACGACGCCGCCCTGCTCGGCCAGCAGGCGCAGTTCGGCGTCGCTCTTGTTGCGCGGGTGGTCCGCCAGCGCGCGGCAACCGGTGTGCGTGATAGCCAGCGGTCGGTCCGCCATACGCAGCGCGTCCAGGCAGGTCCGCTCACTGCTGTGGCTGAGGTCTACCAGCAGCCCTGCAGCCTGTAGGCGCTCGACGACCTCGGCACCGAAGGGGGTGAGTCCCGTGTCGTCCGGCACCGTCGCGCCGCAGCCCACCTCGTTGCGGCCGTTGTAGGTCAGCTGGATGACGCGCACACCCAGCCCGGCGAACAGGTCGACGCGGTCGGCATCTTCACCCAGCATCTCGGTGTTCTGGAAGCCGTAGATGACGCCGATCTGCCGGGCCGCGCGCGCGGCGTCGAGGTCAGCGGCCGTGTGGACCTTGCGCAGCGCCTCGGGCCGCGCGCCGATGAAGTCGTCCCAGCCGGCGATGTCGGCCAGCGTCGCCGCGAAGGGGTCGGCGCTGCCGGCCACGTGCCCCAGCGTGATGTTGACGGCGGTGAGCCCCGACGCGCGCGCATCGGCCAGTGAGCGGGCGTCGACGTTCTGGCCGGTGCTGCTGTAGGCCATCTCGCTGCGGTCGCCGGCACTGGGCTGCAGTTGGCGGTTGGGGTTGTCCAGCACGCCCAGGGCGTTGATGACGAGGTTCATGGCTTGTGGGGTTCCGAGCAGTGGCAGGAAGGCAAGGCAGGCCAGGCCCCGGCGTCACATCCACGGCGGGCAGCGTGACGTCGATGAACAGCGGCCCCCGGCCACGGCCAGCACACAGGCCGTGAACAGCCCGAGTCGTCGTGCGGACGGCCGGTGATTCTGGAATTTCAGCCCGATGACGCGCACCCGTGATTCCACCAGCCTGGACGCCGCCCCGGGGCGGCGCGTCAGGGCGTCGCTGGCGGCGGCTTGGGCGCGTCGTCGGCGACGGGCAGCCCCTGCCGGCCGACGTCGGCGTCGATGTCCGCATCGAGCTTGCGCGCGGCGGCCAGATCGAGCCGGGCGGCGTCGGCCTGGCCCAGGCGCTGCCGCGCCAGCGCCCGGCCGTACAGGGAGACGGGCAAGGCCTTCAGCTCGATGGCGGCATCGAAGGCCTTGATGGCGCTCTTCGCGTCGTCCAGGCGCAGGTGGGTCCAGCCCAGGCTGTCGTGATGGTTGGGGTTCGCGCGCTCCTGGCGCACGGCGGCCTTGCAATCGTCCAGCGCCAGCTTCAGGTCGATGTTGCGCTGCGTGCGCAGCCAGCAGCGGTTGTTGAGCACCGAGGCCAGGTGGGCGTCGTCGCGGTGGGTGGAGACCCACAGGTCCCACTGGTGCAGCGCCTCGGGCACACGGTCCAGCAGGACGTAGGCGTGCGCCATGCCATCGCGCAAGTGGGACGACGGCGGCAGTGCGTTGTCCAGGGCGAGCAGGTCGGCCTCGGCCCCGCTGCGTTCGCCCGAGACCGCCCGCATCGAGGCGCGCATGGCCAGCGCCTCGTACAGCGCGGGCTGCAGGCGCAAGGCGTCGTCCAGATCCTGCCGGGCCTTGGCATACTGACGCATCGCCCGATGCACCCGCGCCCGCGCCAGGAAGTTGGCCTCGGACTTGGGCGCCAGCTCGCAGGCCCGGTTCAAGTCCTCCAGCGCGCGCTCCAACTCCCCGCGCGCCAGGGACGCCTCGCCACGGCGGGCCAGCGCCTCGGCGTCGTCGGGCGCGATGGCCTGCGGCAGCGCCGCGTAACGCGTGTCGTAGGCCCCCACCGCCGCGCCGCGCGCAAACACCGGCCCGCCGTTCCAGGTCGCGTAGACCTTGCGCTGCAGCCGCGACACATAGATGCGATGCGACAGGAAATAGTCCAGGCCGATCAGCATGTCGCCGTCGATGTTGTCAGCGTCGTCGACCCCGAGCCGGTTGTTGAGGATCTTCTCGCCGCCCAGCTCGAACGACCCGATCGGCCCCGTCCAAGAGCGCACGCGGCCCTCGCCGCCGCCGCCCACCAAGCCGGCCTCCGCCAGCTCGCTCTCCTTGATGCCGGCCCGGCGCGCGGCGCGCAGCTTCAGCGCGGTGCCCGGCGCGCCGGTGTCCATGATGGCGTTCAGCTTCACGCCGTTGATGCGCACCGCGACCCGGATGTCGTTGTCGCCCCGACGGTTGCTGTTCTCCAGTTCGGTCTCGATGACCGGCGCCTCGCCGGCCCAGTAGGCAAAGTTCACCTCGCCGCAATCGCCTTTGGGGAACATCAGCCGCACGACGCCGTGGGCCAGGTCGTACTCGGTGTCGGCGATGGACAGGAGGTTGCGCCCCAGCACGCCCATGATGCCGGAGCCCAGCTCATTGCCGCCGACGATGAACTCCACGTTGGGGATCTCGTTGCCGCGCAAGCCCACTTTCTCCACCCGGGTCATTCGGGCCTCGATGCTGCCGGTGTAGCCCTCCACGCGCACACCGTCAGGCAGGTTGCGCAGACGCAGGCCCAGCTGCGTCGCCGTGGACGGCTGCAGCATGCTGAAGAAGGCGCCGCTGTCGATCAGCATCGGCACGTCGGTACCGTTGAGCGCCAGCGTGCCGACCGGGCGCTGGTTAACGATGCGCACCGGGATCTCCAGCTTGCTCAGCGCGCAGCCCGCCCGGGCCGGCGCCGCGGCCAGCAGCAGCGTGGCCAGCATGGCGCAGCCGCCACGAGCGATGCGCAGCGCAGCGCGCCCGCGCCCCTCGGTTCTTGTCATGTGCTTTCCTCCCTGGATCTTGGTCCTGGCCGTCGGGCTGAGCCGCGGCGACTGCACTCTAAGGCATGGTGCAGGCGTGCCCAACCGCGCACGGGCTTGAGGATTTCAGCCGGCCCGGCCGGGGACGGGGTAAACCATGTGAACCGAATGAACCGGGTAAGTTATCTTTATTGAACCGTTGTTTCATTTTCTAGATTCGTGACCATCTCGTCCTCGGTCGCCCACCGGCCCGTGTCCATCGCCGCCCTGGGCGAATGCATGCTGGAGCTGCAAGGCACGGCCTTCGGCCAGCTGCGCCAGACCTTTGGCGGCGACACACTGAACACCGCCGTCTACCTGGCCCGGTGTGGCGGCAGCCACCTGCGGGTGCACTACGCAACGGCGCTGGGCGACGACAGCCTCAGCGCGGGCCTTCTGGAGCGCTGGGAGGCGGAAGGCGTGCAGACAGGGCTGGTGCAGCGCCTGCCCGGGCGGCTGCCGGGGCTCTACCTGATCGAGCTGGACGCAGGCGGCGAGCGGCGCTTCCACTACTGGCGCGGCCAGGCAGCGGCGCGCTCGTACTTCGACACTGCAGCGACGGCGCTGGAAGAACAGGCCGATGCGCTGGATGCGCTCTACCTGTCCGGCATCAGCCTGGCCATCCTGCCGGAGGCCGGGCGCGAGCGTGTCATCGCGCTGATGGCCCGCATGCGGGCGCGCGGCGCGCTGGTGGCCTTCGACAACAACTTCCGCCCGCGGCTGTGGGACTCGGTGGCCGACGCGCGCTACTGGTACCAGCGCGCCTTCGCCGCATCCACGCTGGCCCTCATTACCGCCGATGACCACCAGGCCTTGCACGGCCTGCCCGACTTGGACGCCGCCGTGGCCGCAGCCCAGGCTTTGCCGGTGGCCGAGATCGCGATCAAGCGCGGCGCGCTGCCTGCCTTGGTGGGCGGCGAAGACGGCTGGCAGGCCGTGGCCACCGAGGCCGTACCACGCGTGGTGGACACCACCGCCGCGGGCGACTCCTTTGCCGCCGGCTACCTCGGCCAGCGCCTGAACGGCCGCGCCCCGGCCGAGGCCGCAGCATTCGGCAACCGCCTCGCGGCCCGCGTCATCCAGCACCACGGCGCGCTGATCCCGCGCGAAGTCATGCAAGACCTAATGAAGGACTGACCCGATGCGACTGCTCTGGACGCTGGCCCTCGTGGCCGGCCTGTGCCACGCCGAAGGCAGCGCGCCGCTGCATCCGGCCACTTACATCCATGCCGGCTGGGCCCAGACCAGCGGCGGCCAGGGCGGCAAGATCATCCGTGTGACGACGCTGGCCCCCGACGGCCCCGGCAGCCTGAAGGCCGCGCTGGACGCACCGGGCCCGCGCATCGTCGTGTTCGAGGTGGGCGGCGTCATCGATCTGGGCGGCAAGAGCTGGAAGCTGCGCGAGGGCAAGATCACCATCGCCGGCCAGACTGCACCCGACCCCGGCATCACGCTCATCAAGGGCGAGCTGGAGGTGTTCGCCCGCGACGTCATC
This sequence comes from Burkholderiales bacterium, assembly GCA_016195825.1. Taxonomy (GTDB): domain Bacteria; phylum Pseudomonadota; class Gammaproteobacteria; order Burkholderiales; family Burkholderiaceae_C; genus Pelomonas. The sequence continues at coordinate 9,792 of JACPYV010000022.1, forward strand.
ATCCAGCACATCAGCATCCGCCCCGGTGCCTACGGCCGAGCCCGGCGCAGCGGCAACGACCACGACGGACTGTCCACGTCCGACGGCGCGGCGCGCGTCATCGTCGATCACTGCACCTTCTCGTGGGCGACGGACGAGAACCTCTCGGCCAGCGGCAAGCGCTTCAACGGCGCCACGCCCGACGACTGGCGCGAGGCCACCTCGCACGCCCTCACCTACAGCCACAACCTCATCTACGAGGGCCTGGGCGAGTCGGTGCACATCAAGGGCGACCACAGCAAGGGCAGCCTCATCCACGACAACGTCACGCAGATCCTGCTGCTGGGCAACGTCTACGCCTCCAACCGCGAGCGCAATGCGCTGTTCAAGGGCGGCGTGTGGGGCGCCATGGTCAACAACCTGATTTACAACCCCGGCGCCCGGGCCGTCCACTACAACCTGATCGCCCACGAGTGGCTGGGCCGGCCCTATCAGACCGGCAGGATCACGCTGGCCGGCAACGTCTACCGCGCGGGGCCTGGCACGGTGTTGGGCCTGCCTCTGTTCACGCTGGGCGGCGTAGGCGATGTACAGCTGTTCGAGCAGGACAACCTGGCGCTCGACCGCAACGGCCTGCCGCTGCCCATGACCGGCCGCTACACAAGCAGCCCGGCGCAGATCGTCCCAGCGCGCGAGCCCTACCTACCCGCCGGCCTGACCTGGCTGCCGCCGCGGGAGCTGGAGCGGCTGCTGCCGCTGGTCGTCGGCTCGCGGCCCTGGGCGCGCGACCCGCTGGACTTCAAGCAGCTGTCCGACATCGCGGAGGACCGCGGCCTGCTCATCGACGACGAGACCCAGAACAACCCCGAGGGCCTGCCACGGCGCAAACCCACGCAGCGCGCCTTTGTCGAAGCCGACTGGAACCTTGTCGACATGAGTCCCAAGGCAGGCTGGCAGTCGCTGTTCACGCAGGTCTCGAAGTGACCCTGGACCGGCGCGGTCTGCTGGCCCTGCTGGCCGCCTCGCCGGCATGGAGCGCGGTGGATTGCATCGATGCGCCCGGCCAGCCCTATCTGCCGCCCTGCCAGCCCTGGCCCAAAGGCGTGGAAGGCCAGCGCCGCGCCGACATGGGCGATGGGCGCTACCTGAACCCCGTGCTGGCCGGCGACCGGCCCGACCCTTCGGTGCTGAAGGATGGCGACGACTACTACCTGACCCACTCCAGCTTCGAGGCCGTGCCGGGCCTCTTGATCTGGCATTCGCGCGATCTCGTCAACTGGCGGCCGCTGGCCAACGCATTGAGCGAGGCCGTGGGCAGCGTCTGGGCGCCGGACCTATGCAGGCACGGCGACCGCTACTTCATCTACCTGCCAGTCAAACGCACCAACGGCGCACCCAACGACATCTTCGTCATCTGGGCCGACCGCATCGAGGGCCCCTGGTCCAGGCCGGCGGCGCTCGGTCTGCACAAGCACATCGACCCGACGCATGTTGCTGACGAGGACGACCAGCGCTGGCTGTTCCTGTCTGGCGGCGACCGGGTGCGCCTCAGTGCCGATGGCCTCGGGCTCACCGGCCCTGTCGAGCATGTCTACGACCCCTGGCGCTACCCCGACGACTGGGACGTCGAGAGCTTCTCGCCCGAGGGGCCCAAGATGCTGTGCCACGGTGGCTGGTGGCACATGCTGCTGGCCGTGGGGGGCACGGCAGGGCCGCCGACCGGGCACATGGTCATTGCCGCGCGCAGCCGCACGCTGGCCGGCCCTTGGGAGCAGGCACCGCACAATCCGCTGATGCGCACCCGCTCGCCCCGGGAGCGCTGGTGGTCGCGCGGGCACGGCAGCCTCGTGCCCGGGCCAGACGGCGGCTGGTGGATGCTGTACCACGGCTACGAGAACAGCTTCCACACGCTGGGCCGGCAGATGCTGCTGGCGCCCGCACGCTTCAGCGCGGACGGCTGGTTCCATGTCGATGCGGATGACGGTCAGCCGCTGCCCAAACCCAGGGGCGGTGAGGCGGTGCGGCATGGCCTGGCGCTTTCCGACGACTTCGCAGGCACGGCGCTGAAAGCCCACTGGCAGTTCCTCAGCGGCGTCGCGCAGACGCCCCGCGCCCGCGTCGCCGACGGCAGGCTTCGCCTCGCCGCCACCGGCAACGGCCCGGCCGACAGCCCGCCGCTGGGCTTCAACCAGGGCGACCCGGCCTACGAGCTGACGTTTGACCTCGACTTTGACGAGGGCGTGCAGGCCGGCGTCCTCCTGTTCTACAGCCCGCGTCTGTACGCCGGCATGGGGGCCAATGCACGCAGCTTCCAGTTGCACCGCTATGGCCAGGACATCCGAGCCGTACCCAAGCCCGAGGGCATGGCGCGGCGCATGCAGCTGAGGCTGCGCTGCGTGCGCCACGTGCTGACCCTTTACAGCCGTGTCGACGCGGGCCAACCCTGGGCCAAGTTCCCGGTGCAGATGGACGTCAGCGGCTATCACCACAACACGGCGGGCGGCTTCGCCAGCCTGCGCCCGGCGATCTACGCCGCAGGCCGGGGCGAGGCCCGCGTCTCGAACCTGCGCTATCGCGCGCTCGACTGAAGGACACAAACCATGAGCAAGACCCTGACCCTGCTGGCTGCCGCGCTGCTGAGCCCCGCCGTCTGGGCCCTGGAGCTGAAGTCTGCCGACGTGCACAACAGCGACGACTACCCCACCGTGGCCGCGGTCAGGTACCTGGGCCAGTTGCTGGCCAAGAGCAGCGGCGGCACGCTGACGGTCAAGGTCTTCAACAAGGGCGCGCTGGGCTCCGAGAAGGAGACCGTCGACCAGGTCAAGCTCGGCGCGCTGGCGATGACGCGCGTCAACCTCGGGCAGCTGACCGCGATGTGCCCCAGGACGCTGGTGCCCGCCCTGCCCTTCTTGTTCCGCGACACCGGCCACATGCGCCGCGCCTATGACGGCGCGCCCGGGGATGACATTCTCAAGGGCTGCGAGCACCAGGGTCTGGTGGGCCTGGCGCTGTACGACTCAGGCGCCCGCTCCGTGTACGCCCGCAAGCCCATCAAGACGCTGGCCGACATGAAGGGCCTGAAGATCCGCGTCCAGCAGACCGACCTGTGGGTGGCCGCGATGACGGCCCTGGGTGGCAACCCGTCGCCCATGCCCATCGGTGAGGTCTACACCGGCCTGAAGACCGGTCTCATCGACGCGGCCGAGAACAACGTGCCGAGCTATGAAGGCTTTCGTCACATGGAGGCGGCGAAGTTCTACAGCCGCACCGAGCATGCAATGACTCCGGAAGGCCTGTTCATCAGCAAGAAGGTCTGGGACAAGCTGACGCCCGACCAGCAGAAGCAGCTGCGCGAGGCCGCCAAGGCCTCGGTGCCGGTCGAGCGCCAACTCTGGGATGCGCAAGAGGCCAAGGCGCTGGCGACGGCCAAGGCGGCCGGCGCTCAGTTCATCGACGTCGACCGCGAGCCTTTCCGCCAAGCCGTGCAGCCGGTCATCGCCAAGTTCGTCAACACGCCCGAGCTGAAGGCTTTGGTGAAGTCCATCCAGGACACCAAATGACGGGCTACACCAAGCTCTGCGCGACGCTGTCGCGCTGGTCCCTGCGCGCGGCCGTTCTGGGGCTGGTGGTGCTGGTCGTCTGCGTGCAGTGGCAGGTGGTGGGGCGCTACCTGATGAACGATTCGCCGACCTGGACCGAGCCCTTCGCCCTGCTGCTGGTGCTGTACATCACCGGGCTGGCCGTGGCGGTCGGTGTGCGTGACGCCGGGCATCTGGGCATGGAGTCGCTGGTCGTGCTGTTGCCCAAGGGCGCGCAGCGCGTGGCCGAGGCTTTGATCCATGTCTGCGTGCTGGTCTTCGCCGTGCTGATGACCATGGCCGGCTGGGAATGGCTGACGCTGAAATGGGACGAGCCCAAGCCCATGCTGGGCGTACCGGAAGGGCTGGACTATCTGCCGCTGGTGATTTCCGGTGCGCTCATCGTGCTGTTCTGCATCGAGCACCTGATCGCGCTGCGGCGCGACCAGACCATTGAAGAAGCTGGAGTTTGATGTGGAGGGTCTGGAGCTTTGGATCATGTGCGGCAGCTTCGTGCTGTTGCTGCTCTTGGGCGTACCGGTGGCCTTCGCCATCGGCCTCTCGTCCGTCGCCACCGTGCTGGCGGCCGACCTGCCAATGGCGGTCGTCTTCCAGAAGATGGTGGGCGGCATGCAGGTGTTCAGCTTCCTCGCCATCCCGTTCTTCATCTTTGCCGGCGAGCTGATGCTGCACGGCGGCATCGCGGAGCGCATCGTCAACTTCGCCAACCGGCTGGTGGGTCATGTGCGCGGCGGCCTCGGGATGAGCAACGTGCTGGGCTGCACGCTGTTCGGCGGCGTGGCGGGATCGCCACTGGCGGACGTGTCGGCCATGGGCTCGGTGATGATCCCACTGATGAAGCGCGAGGGCTATGACGCCGACTACGCCGTCAACGTGACCACGCACGCCGCGCTCGTCGGCGCGCTGATGCCCACCTCGCACAACCTCATCATCTACGTGCTGGCCACGGCCGGCATCGCGGCGGTGAGCGTGTTCAACCTTATCCTGGCGGCGCTGATCCCGGCGCTACTGCTGACGCTGTCCAACCTCGTCGCAGCCTACGCCGTCGCCGTGAAACGCGGCTACCCGACGCACGGCGCCTTCCCTGGTTGGGGCGCGGTGGGTGCGGCCTTGCTGGCGGCGCTGCCCGGGTTGTTCGTCATCGTCATCATTCTGGGCGGCATCCTCAGCGGCGTGTTCACGGCCACCGAGTCCGCCGCAACGGCGGTCTGCTGGGCGCTGATCGTCACGGGCGTGGTCTACCGGTCGCTGTCCTGGCGCGGTTTTCTGGCCGCCTGCGCCAAAGCCTGCAAGACGACGGGCGTGGTGCTGCTGCTGATCGGCATCTCGGCGGCATTCGGCTACTTCATGGCGCTGTACGAGGTGCCGCAGAAGACCGGCGACTGGCTGACGCAGCTCAGCGGCAACCAGCCCTGGCTGATCTTCCTGTGGGTGAATGTGCTGCTGTTCCTACTGGGCACCTTCCTGGACATGGCGGCCACGATCCTGATCTGCACGCCCATCTTCCTGCCCATTTGCATGAAGGCCGGCATGGACCCGACGCAGTTCGGCGTGGTCATGCTGCTGAACTGCGCGCTGGGCCTCAACACGCCACCCGTGGGCAGCACTCAGTTCGTCGGTTGCGCGATCGGCGGCGTGTCCGTCGGCCAGGTCATGCGCTCCATCGCGCCGTTCTACGGCGCACTGCTGGTCACGCTGCTGGCCGTCACCTACATCCCGGCGCTTTCCATGGCGCTGCCGACATGGATTGGCGGCTGAAGGCCGGGGTAGCGCGCCAGCGCCTGTCCCCACTCGGGCTGTTGGCGGGCACGCTGCAGGCCCAGGTTAAGCCGTTGCAGCAATTCGGGTCGCCGCTCCAGCGCCCGCCGGCCGACCAGCACATGCACCGGGCCGACCGCCAGCTCCAGCACCACCTCTACCGCCTCGCCCGGGTCGCGCGACGCGCGGTACAACAGTGTCACGGGGTCGTCGATGACGTAGTCGACGCGCCTCGCGCGCAGTGCCGACAAGGTCAGGTCATTGGCATGCACCGGCACCAGCAGCCGGGCCAGCTCGGGGTCTTCCAGCGCGCGGCGCACGGCCAGCGGGAAGACGACGCCACGGATCATGCCCACCCGCACGGCGCGGCCCTTGAGGTCGGCCAGCCGGCGCAGCGGCTGCGCGTCACCCGCCAGGCCAAGCAGGGCAACGCGCTCCTGACGGTAGGCCTGCGTGAAGTCGGCGAACGCCAGCCGCTCAGTCGTGTGCGTGGCCGCCGGCACGAGATCCAGCTCGCCCTGGGACACGTCCGACATCTGCCGCGCCCAGGGCCTCAGCTGCCACTGCAGCCGCTCGCCTGCCGCCAGGGCCAGCAGCTCCAGCAGTTCCACATCCAGCCCCTGCGGGCCGGCGCTGCCCGCCTTGATCTGGAACGGCGGGTAATCGCTCCAGCCGATGCGCAGCGGCGGCTTGTCGTCGCCCCACACCCGGCCCGTCGGCAAGGCCAGGGGCAGCAAACAGGCATCGCGGCGGCGCAGGCGCATCGCCCGACTCTCGCACAGCACAGCCGGCTTGGCAGCCCCTGGCGACCATGAGTGCCGCACGCCGTCGGCTGCTTGCCGGCCTGACGCTCTGGCCGCTGCTGGCCCGCGGCAGCGGCCTGGACGACACGCTCGCCGACCTGCAAAGCCGCTGGCACCCTCGCCTGGCCTGGCGGCCCGACCCCGGCTGGCGCGCCGCAGCCCTGGCCACCGCGCGCCGGCTGATCCTGCAGCCCGGCGATGACGGCGGCGCCTTCGCCACCCAGTGGCTGACCGAGGAAGACCGCGTCACCCACACCGCCCGGTCGCTGACGCTGCGCGGCGCACTGGGCGACCGCGTGCCGGCGCTCTACCTTGGCCCCAAGGGTGAGGGCCCGCACCCCGCCGTGCTCCTGCTGCACGACCACGGCGCGCGCTTCGACATCGGCAAAGAAAAGCTCATCCGTCCGCTGGCCGCCGCGCCCGCGGCCACGCACGAGGCGGCCGGCGCCTGGGCACAGCGCTACTTCGGCGGCCGGTTCGTCGGCGACACGCTGGTGGAGGCCGGCTTTGCCGTGCTCGCCGTCGACGCGCTGGGCTGGGGCGAACGCAGCCGTACCGGCTTCGCCAAGGACGACCAACAGGCGCTGGCCAACCACCTGATGCAGCTGGGGCATAGCTGGGCCGGGCTGATCGCCAGCGACGATGTGCGCGCGCACCGCTGGCTGCGCGAGCGGCCCGAGGTGGACTCCCGGCGCGTGGCGGTGCTGGGCTTCTCGATGGGGGCCTTCCGCGCCTGGCAGCTTGCTGCCGTCTGCGGCGAGGTGTCGGCCTGCATCGCCGCGCACTGGATGTGCACGCGCGAAGGGCTGCTGCGCGCTGGCGAGCACACCCTGCAAGGCCAGTCGGCCTTCAGCATGGCGCACGCAGGGCTGGCCGCCGAGCTGGACCACCCGGACATCGCCGCGCTGATCGCGCCACGGCCGTTGATGCTGTTCGGGTCACCGCAGGACCCGCTGTTTCCGTGGGACGCCGTGCAGGCGGCCTGGGCGCGCCTGGGCCGGGCCTGGCCTGCGGGTCCGGGGTTCAGCACGCACGTCACGGCCGGCGGCCACCGTTTCGACCGTATGCAGCAGGCTGCAGCAGCAGACTGGCTGACAGCCCTGCCCTGAGAGGGTGGGCATCCCCTGCCCGTAGGACGGCAACGCCTGCGTGCTTGCCTCGCAGCATGCCGCCGCGCCACACTCAGCCTGCCCGCACGCCAGCCTGGACCGTCACCGATGAACGAACTGCTCGCCGCCTATCGCTACGTCTCCAACAACTGGGCCCAGATCGGGGCCAGCAAGCTTTGCGGCTGCTGCAACTGCGTCGAGATCTTCAAGCCCGATGAGATCGTCGGCTGGACGGGCCTGACCATGCAGAACCTGGACGACCCCGCGGCCTTGAACGACCAGACCGCCATGTGCCCCCGCTGCGGCAGCGAAGCCGTGCTGGGCGACGGCTGCGGCTTCCCGATCAATGCGAACTTCCTGGCGCGGATGAACGAGGCATGGTTTCAGCGGACGATGATCCACAGGCCGACAGCGAAGAAATGACGCCGCGCACGCCACCCAGCAGCCCGTCGATGCGCAGCCGGCCGCCAAGGCCGCTTCGGCGCGTGCGGTCTGCCTGAGCGAAAGCAGCCGCCCTGAGGGTGCCATGGCTGGCCCGAGGCGAAGCCCGGGCGCATACTCGGCCGCATGGCCATTGCTCACGCCACACCTGGTCAAGCCATCGACATCCGCCCTGGCGCCACCGACCCGGACGGCGCGCGAACCATCGCGTTGTTCAAGTCGCGCGACCTCGAGGTCATTCGCCTCGTGCTGCAGGCCGGCAAAGCGCTGCCGCCGCACAAGGTGGCACGCGAGATCACCATCCAGTGCATCTCAGGCACGCTGGCGGTGACGACCGCAGCAGGCCGCCACCCGCTTCAGGCAGGTCAACTGCTGTACCTCGACCGTGAGGCCGTGCATGACGTGCTGGCGATCGAAGATGCCATCGCCCTGGTGACCATCGTGCTGGCCTGAACTACTCGCCGAGCGTGCGCGCTGTCGCCAGTTCAGGCCTGAGCTTCAGGAGCCCCTGCATCACCTGCTCCGAGAACAACGCTGCGCCCTTGGGCCCCAGGTGGGTACGGTCGAAGCGCGGCGGTGCCTCGGCCAGCGTGTCGGCTGCGGGCTGGCCCATCGCGGCTACTGCCGCATGGCTGATGGCATTCAGATCCAGCACCGGCACACCCTGCTCCGCCCCAACCTTGATGACGGCCTCGGCCCAGGGCCGCAGGTCGGCATCGAGTTCGCCATGCTTGAACGTCCGCCGCGTCAGCGGCGTGACGAGCAATACCTCGGCACCGGCCGCTTTCACGTCCTTCGCGTAGCCGGTCAGGTTGGGACCGAATTCGGTCGCCAGGTCCGTGGAGCGGCCGGGCTTGCCCGGCTGGTCGTTGTGGCCGAACTGGATCAGCACCAACGTCTTCTGCTTCGCGCCGTTCTCGCCGCGCTCGTTAAGCAAGGCCAGCACCGCGTCCCACAGCCCCTCCGCGCGGAAGCTCTTGCTGGAGCGACCACCACGCGCCAGGTTGAGGCAGGCGACCTGTTGCAGGCGGGCGCACAGCGCGTTGCCGTAGCCGCTGCGCGGCGCCATCGTCGAGTCGCCTACGAGGATGAGGCGCGGGCCCGGCGGCGCGGCTGGCGCCGACGCGGCCAGTGCAGGCGGCGTCTGGGCGGACGCCGTGCCGGCCAGCAACAGGGCAGTGAGCAGGACAGGCAGGCGTGTCTTCATGGCGAGATCATGGCGTGGGTACCCAGCCGCCGGGCGCGCCGGTGGCGATGGTGGAGTTCTGGAAGACCTCGGCGCGCGTCGTGAGCCCGGCAGAGGACGTCAGCGGCTTGGCGAGCTGGATGCTGGTCGGCACACTGGCCACCTTGACGGAGGCGACGCCCAGCCGCGCGCCGACGTCAAGCGGCGATCCGTCCAGTGCCATGCTGCCGAACTCGCGCCAGCCCGCCGCGTCCGTCGCACCGCCGTCAGCCGTGCCGGCCCAGGGAGGCGGGTTGCTGCCACAGCTGCCGGTGCCCGTGCCCGTGCGGCTGGTGCCGGTGCCCACGCACCAGCCTTCGGGCAGGATGTGCGGCCCCATTCGCGTGTTCACGAAGGCGACGTTGTCGGTGTAAGTCGTGGCGGTGGTGCCGCCACTGCGCGCCAGGTATGCCTGGCTCACGGTGGCGTCGGCGGTCAGCCTGCTGTCCAGGAAGACAAAACCCTTGTCGCCCACCGTGGCACGCGACTGCAGCACGTAGCCGGCGGCGCTGCTGGCGGTGTCGGCGACGGAGCGGATCTCGCAGTCCTCGAACAGGCTGGCCATCACGCTGCCCCAGATGAAGTCCACGTTGCCGGCCACCAGCGACTGGTAGAACCAGTTGTAGCCCTTGAGCTGCAGCGTGTCTTGCTGGCTCAGGAAGTTCATCTGCCTGGCGACCAGCCGTGCCGCCGCGGCCGTGGTGCTGGTGTTGAAGTAGAGGGCCTCGGCCTGGTTGTCCCAGCTGGTGCTGCGCACATGCGGGTTCTGCAGTGTGAAGTTCTGCAGCGTCAGCAGGTCGGCGCTCTCCACCAGCAGGGACGCGCGCCCACCGCCCAGCACGCGATGGCCTGCGGTCTTGCCCGAGGTGCTGAGGGCTGTGCCGGGCGCGGCGCTGCTCGCACCGCTGCCCGAGTTCAGCGACTCGAAGTTCACCTCACCCACCACCACGCCGTCGCGGCTTTCGCCGACGACGCTGAGGTTGGCCACCTTGCGCAGGATGTTCAGCTCGGGGTAGCCGCCGTTGCCAAGGTGGATCACCTTGGGGCTCGCCACCGTGTTGCAGCCGTAGGCGGCCGGGCTGTTGGTGGAGCAGTACTTCATGACCCAGTTCAGCGCGCCTTGCAGCGTGCGGAAGTCGGCCGTGGTGCCGCTGTCGTCCACGTTCAGCGTCGTGTAGCTGGCGGGTGCGGCGCGGGTGGTGAACTTCCAGTTGTCGGCCTTGGTGACGCCGGCGAAGGCGCCGCCCTTGACGGTGCCGACGAGCACCGTGGCATCCATCGTCACGTAGTAGGTCGTGCCGAAATCCAGCTTGTTGTTGTGCAGCTTGATGGTCGCGGTGCTGCCCTTGACCGTTACCGGGCGGTACCAGACGTAGCGCGCGAAGCTGGCACCGTCGGGCATGGCGCCCAGGCCCAGCGCGTCGATCTCGAGGTTGGTCCTGGCAATCACGGCCTGGGTGTCGCTGGCCGCC
>JACPYV010000023.1 GCA_016195825.1 Burkholderiales bacterium
CCGCACCGGCCAGGTTGGCAAGGGCGAGGGGCGCAATTGGCGCCTTGCCGACGAAGCGCCGCAGGTCATCGAGCCGGCGGCACCGGTTTTCGAGGGCCGGGTGGTGGCCTTGATTGGGCCGCAAAACAGCTCGGCCGGCTTCCTGCTCGCGCGCGACCTCCAAGCCGCGGGCGCAGCCACGCTGCTGGGGCAGCCCACTGGCGGAAACCTGCGCGGGCTCAACGGTGGCCAGCTCGCCTGGATCACGCTGCCGGCCTCGGGCGTGGCGGTGGACATCCCGCTGCTGGCCCACTTTGCGCCGGGCCAGCCGCCCGATGCGGGTGTGCAGCCCGACGTGCGAGTGGTGCCGCGCTTTGCCGATGCCGTGGCCGGCGTCGATGCCGAACTGGCCGCCGCGCTGCGTCTGCTGGCCTACTGAGCCTGCAGGCGCGCCTTTTCGCGGGCCATGTAGTTCGCCTGGTCCCGGTCGCGGTCGCGCTGCTGGCGGGCCTCCCGCGTCTCCCAGTCGCCGCAGCTGAAGTAGGACCCACCGAACAGCCAGCCCATGACGCTGGAATCGTCCACCGCGCGGGCGTCGCCGCCGGTGCAGACCATGGCAGCCTTGGAGCTGCTTTCCTCGGCAAGCACCTGCTGGACGAGCATGGAGCGCGACATCAGCACCGACACCGGCATCGCAACGGCCAGCAGCACACCGCCGATGACGAAGCCCTTGGCCCAGCGCGGCAGCGCTGGACTGGGTGGGGGCGTGAGAGGCCGGGCGGCAGCAGCGGAAGGCGGCCGTTGGAAAGGCACCGTCGCCGTGAAGGTGGTGTCGGCCGCCGTCGCGGTCGACGTTTGCGTCCGGCCGGCCGCCGTGCGCTGACCAGCGCCGCTCAGCAGCCGGGCCTTGCTGGGCTGGGGAGGGGTGGGCGTGGAAGAAGCGGTGGGCATAACGTCGTGTGACTGCAACTGGGATGCTAGTAGGGCAGGTCGGCGTGCATCGTGACGAATTGAAAGCCTGCCATCCCGTTGATCGCCGGCTGTGCGGAATTTCACACCCGACGGGGTCGGTGGCCGCCCACCGACAATCGGGCCATGACCGATACCGCTTTCTCCCAACTGCCGCTGAGCCCCGCCATGCTGGCCAACCTCGACCAGCTCGGCTACGCGCAGATGACCCCTATCCAGGCGGCCAGCCTGCCGCTGGCCCTCGCCGGCAAGGATGTCATCGGCGAAGCCCGTACCGGCAGCGGCAAGACGGCGGCCTTTGCCATCGCGCTGCTGCACCGGCTGGATGCCGCGCAGTCGCGCGTGCAGGCCTTGGTGCTGTGCCCGACCCGCGAGCTGGCCGACCAGGTCACACAGGAAATCCGCCGCCTGGCCCGAGCGGCCGACAACATCAAGGTGCTGAGCCTGTGCGGCGGCAATCCCATGAAGCCGCAAATCGAAAGCCTGTCTTTCGGCGCCCACATCGTCGTGGGCACGCCGGGCCGGCTCATCGATCACTTGGAGCGCGACACGCTGGATCTCTCCGCGCTGAATACGCTGGTGCTGGACGAGGCCGACCGCATGCTGGACATGGGTTTTCTGGACGACATCAAGGCGATTGCCAAGCGCGCGCCGGCCAGGCGCCAGACGCTGCTGTTCTCGGCCACCTTCCCCGAGGGCGTCAGCGAGATCGCGCAGAAGTTCATGCGAGAACCGCAGACGGTGAAGATGGCAGGCGCGTCCAGCGCCGCGGCGTCCACCATCCGCCAGATCGCCTTCGAGGTGACCGAAGACCAGCGCCTGGACGCCGTGCCGCGGCTGCTGCGTGCCTTCCGGCCGGAATCAACCATCGCCTTTTGCAACACCAAGCAGCAGTGCCGCGACCTGGAAGCCGTGCTGGCCGGCCAGGGCTTCATCGCGCTGGCCCTGCACGGCGACCTGGAGCAGCGTGACCGCGACCAGGTGTTGATCCAGTTCGCCAACCGCAGCGCGTCAGTGCTGGTCGCCACCGACGTGGCTGCGCGCGGCCTGGACATTGCCAACCTGGCCTGCGTCATCAACGTCGACATCAGCGCCGACGTGGAGCAGCACGTGCACCGCATCGGCCGCACCGGCCGCGCCGGCGCCGAAGGTCTGGCCCTGAGCCTGGCCAGCCTGGACGAGATGGGTCGCATCGGACGCATCGAGCTGCTGCAGGGCGCGGAATTCGTCTGGCAGCCGCTGGACAGCCTGCAGGACGCACCCGGCGGCCCGCTGCTGCCGGCGATGGACACGCTGCAGATCCTGGGCGGGCGCAAAGAGAAGATTCGCCCCGGCGACATCCTGGGCGCGCTGACCGGCGAGGCGGGCTTCACGTCGGCGCAGATCGGCAAGATCAACGTGACGGATTTCCACAGCTACGTGGCGGTGGAGCGCGGCATCGCGAAAGAGGCGGTGCACCGACTTTCCGTGGGCAAGCTCAAGGGCCGCAAGGTCAAGGTCCGCCGCCTGGCGGACTTGGAGTGAGCTGCGCGGTTTGTCACACCCGCCCGCGTTCGCGGGAGCTCATGCCGCCGGGTGCGACCTATTCACGCGTAAGGCCGGTGTGAGGCGCCTAGTCTGGAAGCAAGACGAGGTGCCCCATGAACTCACGCCCCATGCCCTTGATGAGTGACGACTACGAACTGCGGTTCGAATCCCTGTTCCAGACCGGCCGTGCGCTCGCCTTTCCCTGCGATGCGCAGGGCGGCGTGCGTCTGGACTCGCTGAGCGACAGGGCGCGCCAGAACTACCTGTTTGCCCGCGCGGTGGTCGGGCGGGAATTCGCCACGCCCATCGTGTTGCGATGCGGTGGGGCGCGGGGGTGATCCAGCGAACCCTGGTTCATTTCCACCAGTGGTATTCAGGCTTCAGGAACTGACTGCAGAGTCGTTCGAAGTCAGCGTTGCGATGAAAGTCAGGCCGGAATTTTTCAGCTACATCCGCCTCGACGTTGCCCATCACGAAGTACATGGTCGTCGCCGTCGGTTCGAACTTGGCGTCTAGGCCTTCGGCGAAGGCCCATCCGGCGAAGCCTTGCTTGCTGGCGAAGTGGCTGATGACACAGAAGCGCCAAAAGTTGGCGGCCTGAGGGCTCACGGCGCCACCGGGCGCGACGGGGCGTTCGAATCTCTCGTCGAATCTCAACAGCCCCTTCGCTTCTTCACGTATCTCGCCGCTCTCATATGGAAACGGGAAGCGTGGGTTGCCCCATTCGCTGGACCGCCAAGCAGCCTTCGGCTCAGCGACTGCGGACAGAGATGACGCCGCGAGCGCGAACGCCACAAACCACTTCAGCGGATGCATATGAATGCCCCGTCGCTCACTTAGAGAAGCTGTCCTTCAACCCAGTGATCTTGTTGAACACCGGCTTGTCGGCCCGGTGATCCACCCGGTCCGTGACGAAATAGCCGTGGCGCTCAAACTGCCAGCGCTGGTCGGCTGACGCGCCCGCCAGCGAAGGCTCGACGAAACCCTGCACCACTCGCAGCGAGTTCGGGTTGACGAACTCCAGGAAGTCGCGGCCGCCGGCATCAGGCTGGGCTTCAGCGAACAGGCGCTCATACAAGCGCACCTCCGCTGCGACGGCCTCGTGTGCACCCACCCAGCCGATCGTGCCCTTGACCTTGACCGCGTCCGCGCCCGGCGTGCCGCTCTTGGTGTCAGGGATGACGGTTGCCAGCACGGCAGTGACCTTGCCGTCGGCGTCTTTCTCCGCACCGGTGCACTCGACGATGTAGCCGGCCTTCAGGCGCACCTTGTTGCCGGGGAACAGCCGGAAGTAGCCCTTCGGCGGCGTCTCGACGAAGTCCTCCGCTTCGATCCACAGCTCGGGGCCGAGCGAGAACTTGCGCAGGCCCAACTCCGGTTTGTGCGGGTGGGCGGCGGTCTCGCAGGGCTCGCGGTGGTCGGCGCTGCCGAAGACCTCGGCGTAGTTCGTCAGCTTGAGCTTCAGCGGCTGCAGCACGGCGAAGGCGCGGGGCGCCTGCGGCTCCAGGTCAGCGCGCAGGGCCTGGTCCAGCACGGTGTCGTCGATCCAGGCGTTCTGCTTGCTGGCGCCGGTGGCCTCCACCATCGCGCGGATGCTTTCGGGCGTGAAGCCGCGGCGGCGCAGGCCCACCAGTGTCGGCATGCGCGGGTCGTCCCAGCCGCTGACGTGCTTTTCCTCGACCAGTTGGCGCAGCTTGCGCTTGCTGGTGACGACGTAGTTCAGGTTCAGGCGGCCGAACTCGATCTGCTGCGGCAGCGGACGGGCCAGCAGGCCGAGGTCCGCCAGGTGCTCCAGCAGCCAGTCGTAGAACGGGCGCTGGTCCTCGAACTCCAGCGTGCAGATGCTGTGCGTAATGCGCTCCAGCGCGTCCTCGATGGGGTGGGCATAGGTGTACATCGGGTAGATGCACCATTTGTCGCCGGTGGCGTGGTGTTCCGCATGCTTGATGCGGTAAAGCGTCGGGTCGCGCAGGTTGATGTTGGGCGAGGCCATGTCGATCCGGGCGCGCAGCACCATCGCGCCGTCCGGATGCTTGCCGTCACGCATCTCACGAAAGCGAGCCAGGTTCTCCTCCGGTGTGCGGCTGCGGAACGGGCTGTCCACGCCCGGCCTGCCGAAGTCGCCGCGGTTGGCGCGCATGTCCTCGGCGCTCTGCTCGTCCACGTAGGCGTGGCCGGCCTCGATCAGCGCCTCGGCCGCCCGGTACATGAAGTCGAAGTAGCTGCTGGCCTCGAACAGGTTGTCGCCCCAGGACCAGCCCAGCCACTGCACCATCTCCTTGATCGCGTTGACGTACTCCAGCTCTTCCTTCTCAGGGTTGGTGTCGTCGAAGCGCAGGTGGCAGGCGCCGCCGAAGTCGCGCGCAAGGCCGAAGTTCAGGCAGATGCTCTTGGCATGGCCGATGTGCAGATAGCCGTTGGGCTCGGGCGGGAAGCGGGTGCGGATGCGTGCTTCGTCCAGGGGGCCGGCGGCATGGTGGGCGGCGTCGCCCGGGCTGCCCGCGAAATGCCGGCCGGCGTAGGTGCCGGTCTCGAGGTCATGCTCGATCCTCTGGCGCAGGAAGTTCGACGGGGCGGGCGCGGCGGTGTTTTGGCTCATCGGGGGCTTTGAAAACGGGAACGGGCCGCCTGTCTTCGTTGCAAGGCGGCCCGGCAGTATCTGTGCTCGCGATTTTACGGAGTGGCGCGCTCCATCCGCAGCGGCAGGCGCACATGGGCCAGCGCGATGCTGATCCAGACCGCCACACTGAAGTACAGCGTCATCCACACCACTTCGCTGCGCCAGCGTGCCCAGTCGTGCGACACGTGCCAGCGGCTGGCGGCGTCGGCCACGCCGGCGGCCAGCGTGGGGTAGGGACGGCCGGCGGCTTCGTCGGCAAGCCAGCGAGCCCAGTACATGGGCACGTCGACCGTGAACATGTAGGCCGCGTACAGCGAGCCTGCCACCACGGCCAGGCCCAGCCAGCGCCGCCCGCGCGCCGAAGCCCGCGGCCACAGGCTGAGCATGGCCAGCACGCTGAGCACGGCCACGGTGCCCCACAGCGTCTCCTCGACGACGTGGCCCAGGTTGCGCGTGGTCAGCACGGCATGCCAGGAATGCAGCTCGGCCACGGCGATCAACGGCAGCACCGCGCGAGACACCCAGAGGCTGGGTCCGTGCCCACTGGCCAGTGCAGCGCCGCGCAGCAGCAGCGCCCATTGCGCGGCAAAGCTCAGCTCGGCCAGCGTGGCCACCGTGCGGCCCACGAGCACGCTGGACGCCCAGGAGTCCACCATGACGACGCGTGGCACGTCGAACACCGGTAGCAGGCAACGGTAGCCGCAGCCCAGCACGTACAGCGCGGACAGCATCAGCTGCAAGCGCTGGTGGGGCCAGGTTGTGCCGTCGGGCCGGTTGCGGTGCAGCCAGGCGGTGGACAGCGTCCACGCGACCAGGTTCAGCCCGGCAATGCCGCACAGCAGGTGCCACCAGTCCAGCGTGGTCGTGTCGGACATGGCGATCTCCTCAGGTGGGCTTGCGCGGCCGGCCGGTCTTGACCGGCTGCAGCCGGTCCAGGGCCGCCGCCAGCGCGGTGGCGTCCAGCGCGGCCAGGGCCTGCAGGCCGGCGCGCAGCAACTCGCTCTTCTTGGCCTCGCGGTGCGCGGAGTGCAAGCGGTGCTTGAGCTCGGCGATCAAGGCGTAGTCGGCTTCGGGCATGGTGAAGCCATCACGCACGAGCTTGATGCGCTCTTCGGGGGCTGGTTTGCGGGCGTGGGCCATGGGCGCTTAAAACGATGAAAACCGTTTATACGGTTTTCGTGTCCAGCGCGCTACCTCGGACTACAGGGCTTTGAAACGAATCGCGTGCACGCGGCTGACGGTCAGCTTCTCGGGCCGCTCGCGCAATTCCAGCAGCACCGTGCCGTTTTCCTGGCGATGCGCGCGCGCCACCGCATCGATGTGGACCACCGTCGAGCGGTGCACCTGCCAGAAGCGTTCGGGGTCCAGCTGCGGCAGCAGCTCGCGCAGCGACACGCGCACCCAGTAGTCCCGCTCGGCGGTCACGGCGCGCACGTATTTGTCGGCAGCCTCCAGATAGACGATGCGCTCCAGCGGCACCAGCTCGATCGCGTCGCCGACGGCGGCCTGCAGGTGGCGCAGCCGCGGCGTGCTGGCGCTGGCCTGGGCCAGCAGCTGGCGCAGCGCTGACAGCGTCGCGTCCTCGGCTGGCGCCGGCTGGGCCAGGCGCGCCTGCAGCCGCGCCACGCTCTGCGCCAGGCGTTCCGGCGTGACGGGCTTGAGCAGGTAGTCCGCGGCCGCAGCCTCGAAGGCCTGCAGCGCGTACTGGTCGTAGGCCGTCACGAAGACGAACAGGGGCAGGGCGCCCGCGTCGTCGGGCCAATCCTCGGTGATGGCCTGGGCGGCCTCCAGCCCGGTCATGCCGGGCATGCGAATGTCCAGGAAGCAGATTTTCGGTCGGTGCTGCAACGCCAGCTCGACGGCGGCGGTACCGCTGCCGGCCCGCGCCACGATGCGCAGGTCCGGCCACGCAATGGCCAGCTCGGCGTGCAGGTTCTCGGCGAGCAGGGGCTCGTCTTCGGCGATCAGTGCGGTGAGGGTCATGGCGAGGGGAGGCTGAGGGTGGCGACGCTGCCGCCGCCGGCCTGGGGTTCGAGGCTGAAGCTGGCCGCGTCGCCGTAGCGCTGGCTGAGGCGTTCGCGCACCTGGGCCAGCCCGAAGCCAGTGCCGACACCGGCGAGGTCGCTCGCCGATGCCAGGCCAGCGCCGCTGTCGGCCACCTCCAGCACCAGCAGCCCGTTGTGCCGGGTGGCCGTCACGCGCAAATCGCCGCCGTCGACGTGCGGCTCCAGGCCATGCTTGATGGCGTTCTCCACCAGTGGCTGCAGCAGGAGGGGCGGGATGGCGACGCTGCTCAGCTCGGCCGGCAGGTCCAGGCGCACGCGCAGCCGCTCGCCCATACGCAGCTGCATCAGCGCGAGATAGTCGGACAAGCGCGCGAACTCGTCGGCCAGTGGATGCTCGGTGGCGCGGCTGGCCTGCAGCGTGGCGCGTAGGTAGTCGATGAGGCGGTCCAGCATGCGCTGGGCCTCGTCAGGCCGCAGCTTGATGAGCACGCGCAGATGCGCCAGCGTGTTGAACAGCATGTGCGGCTCCAACTGGCTTTGCAGCAGCGTGAGCCGCGCCTCGGTGGCCTGGTGACGGGCCTGCGCCTGCTCCATGCGCAGCACTTGCAGCTTGAACAGCGAGAAGAACACCGCCGTGCCCAGCACCGACACCAGCAGCACGAAGCCTATTCCCAGCAGCGCCGCGCCGCCGGGCTGTTCCCAGGGTTGCCTGGGGTGCTGGCCGGTCAGCAGCCCGCCCAGCCACAGACCGCCGCTGTAGCCGGCCAGCGCACCCAGCAAGATGCAGGGCACCATCCAGCCCCAACCCACCCAGCCCCGGCGCAGCTCCGGCAGGTCGCCGCGCCAGCGGCGCAGCAGACGCGCCAGGCCTGCCTGCAGCAGCGAGATGTAGAGCGAGATCTGCGCGCCGACGGTGAACGCGTACAGCATGGACAAGCCGAAGCTGTCGCCCCGCATCAGGTAGTTCAGCAGCCCTACGAAGACGCAGATGACGACGGTACCGCCGATATGGGTCAGCAGGTCATGTCGGTGGTCGGAAGGTGGGGGCATGTCGCCCAGCATCGCGCTGCCGTCGGGCCGGGTGCCAGCAGCTTGCGACGAACGGGGTCGGCGCGACGCCAGCGGCATTCAGTGGCCGCCGCCGGTGCCGAGCTTGAACACGCCCACCACCTCGTTCATGCGTTGGGCCTGGCCGCGCAGGCTCTCCGCCGCCGCCGCCGCCTCTTCCACGAGGGCGGCGTTCTGCTGCGTGACTCGGTCCAACTGCGACACGGCTTCGCTGACCTGGCCGATGCCGGTGGTCTGCTCGTGGGTGGCTGAGCCGATCTCGGCGATCAGGTCGGCCACGCGCCGCACCTGCGTGACGATTTCGGTCATCGTGCTGCCGGCTTCGCCGACCAGGCGCGAGCCCGTGTCGACGTTGTCCACGCTTTGGCCGATCAGTGCCTTGATCTCGCGTGCGGCCTGTGCGCTGCGCTGGGCGAGTGCGCGCACCTCGCCCGCCACCACGGCAAAGCCGCGGCCCTGCTCGCCTGCTCGGGCGGCCTCGACGGCGGCGTTCAGCGCCAAGATGTTGGTCTGGAAGGCAATGCCGTCGATGGTGCCGATGATGTCGGCGATCTTGCGCGAGCTGTTGCTGATGTCGCCCATGGTCGCGATGACCTGTTGCACCACCTGACCGCCGCGTGCCGCCACGCCGCTGGCGGACTCGGCGAGCTGCGTGGCCGTCTGCGCGGTGTCGGCGTTTTGGCGCACGGTGGCGTTCATCTGTTCCATCGAGGCTGCCGTCTCTTCCAGGCTGGCCGCCTGTTGTTCGGTGCGCTGCGACAGGTCGGCATTGCCGCTGGCGATCTCGCCCGCGCCGGTCAGGATGGAGTCGGCGCCGCTGCGCACCTGGCGCACGATGTTCACCAGGCCCTCGTTCATCTGGCCCAGCGCCGCCAGCAGCGTGGCGATCTCGTCGCGCCCCTCGGCGGCTATGGCCGAAGTCAGGTCGCCACCAGCCACCGCCTGCGCGAAGCTAACCGCGCGGCGCACCGGCTCGGTGATGGAACGCGTGATCAGCCAGGCGAGCGCGCCGCCCAGCAGCAAGGCCACGGCCGTCAGCGTGGCGGTCGTGGCGACGGCCGCGGTCCGGGTGTCCTGGCCGCGCTGGTATTCGGCGGCGGCTTCGTCGACCTGCAGCTTGACGAGCTGGTCGGACAGTTCGCGGGTCTTGGTGGCCAGCGGCAGCGTCTTTTCCTCGTAAATCAGCATCGCGGTGCTCATGCCGCCGGTGGACAGCGCAGCGGCTACGGGCAGCAGGCCTTCGTCGATGTAGGCCTTGCGCGCCGCGGTGAAGCGCTGGGCCAGGTCCTTCTCCTGCTCGGTGAGCCGGCTGGCCAGGTAGCCGTCCAGCACCTGCTGGCCGCGCTTGAGGTTGGCGCTCAGCTCATCGCTGCGCCGCTTGATCTCGTCGAAGCCCGGCGCGCGCAGCATCTCGACGATGACCAGCCGGTTGCGTGTAGACAGGTTGTTCAGCTCACCCAACTGGGCCAGCGGGATGGTGCGGTCCTGGTAGACCGTCTCCAGTCCCGCCGCGACCCGGTAGATGCCGCGCACGCTGACGACGGCCACCACCAGCATCAGCGCCAACACCACCGCAAATGCGATGCTGAGCCGGCTGCCGATGCGCAATTGCTTCAGAGCATTCATGCTGTCCCCTTGCGTGAGCTTGTCTTCTACGGACCGCTCGCAGTCTGCATGAACGGCTCCGCGCCGTCGACCGAATCAGCGCCTGCGACTGTTGCTTCCTCCCAGGATGCTGCCCAATACGCCACGGATGATCTCGCGGCCGACTGCCGAGCCGATGCTGCGCACGGCGGACTTGGCCGCGGCCTCGGCCAGGCCGGGATGGCGGCCCCCGCGCGGCCCGGTGGTGCCGAACAGCACATCCTTGAGCCCGTCCATCATGCCGCCGCCCGCCTCGGCGGGCGCCGGCGCCGGTGCGGCGGGGCCGCCCTTGAACACGTTGCCCGCTTCCGCCGCCATGCCGCCGCCAGCCGGCGCCGCCGTGGGCTTGCCGCTCAGCTTCTCGTAGGCGGATTCCCGGTCCAGCTGCTTCTCGTAGACCCCAGCCACCAGCGAGTTGGCCACCAGCGCCTGGCGCTGGGCGGGCGTGATCGGGCCGATCTGGCTGCCCGGCGGCAGCACGAAGACGCGTTCGGTGATGCTGGGGCGGCCCTTCTCGTCCAGCAGGCTGACCAGCGCCTCGCCGACGGCCAGCTCGGTGATCGCGGTGGCGATGTCCAGCCCGGGCTTGGCGCGCATGGTGTCGGCGGCGCTCTTGACGGCTTTCTGGTCACGCGGCGTGAAAGCGCGAAGCGCATGCTGCACCCGGTTGCCAAGCTGGCCCAGCACCGCGTCGGGAATGTCCAGCGGGTTCTGGGTGACGAAATAGACCCCCACACCCTTGGAGCGCACCAGGCGCACGACCAGCTCAATGCGCTCGACCAGCGCGTCAGGCGCGTCCTTGAACAGCAGGTGGGCTTCGTCGAAGAAGAACACCAGCTTGGGCTTGTCCAGGTCGCCGACCTCGGGCAGCGTCTCGAACAGCTCGGACAGCATCCACAGCAGGAAGGTCGCGTACAGCCGCGGCGCGTTCATCAGTTTGTCGGCCGCCAGCACGTTGATGACGCCCAGGCCGCCTTCGGTCTGCATGAAGTCGGCGATGTTGAGCATGGGCTCGCCGAAGAACTTGTCGCCGCCCTGGGCCTCGATTTGCAGCAAGCCACGCTGGATGGCGCCCACGCTGGCGGCCGACACGTTGCCGTACTGGGTCGTGAACTGGCTGCCGTTGTCGCCAACGTACTGCAGCATCGCGCGCAAGTCCTTCAGGTCCAGCAACAGCAGGCCCTGGTCGTCGGCGATCTTGAACACCATCTGCAGCACGCCAGCCTGCGTCTCGTTGAGCGCCAGCATGCGGCTCAGCAGCAGCGGGCCCATGTCCGAGACGGTGGCCCGCACCGGGTGGCCCTGCTCGCCGAACACGTCCCACAGTGTGGTGGGGCAGGCCAGCTTCTCGGGCGCGTCCAGGCCGCGGTCCTTCAGCGTGGCCAGCAGCTTTTCGCCGGGGTTGCCGGCCTGGCTGATGCCGGTCAGGTCTCCCTTCACGTCCGCCATGAAGACGGGCACTCCCATCTGGCTGAAACTCTCGGCCAGCTTCTGCAGGCTGATGGTCTTGCCGGTGCCCGTGGCGCCGGTGATGAGGCCGTGGCGGTTGGCCAGCGCGGGCAGCAACAGGCACTCGGTCTCGGCGTGGCGGGCCAGCAGGATGGGGTCGGTCATGGGGGCTCCTCTAAAATCCCAGTTCTGCCAACGATAAATCAGGGCGCCGCACTGTCGGTTGCCGGGAGCCGAACTTATGGCCGGACATTCCAAATGGGCCAATATCCAACACCGCAAAGGCCGCCAGGACGAGAAGCGCGGCAAGATCTGGACTCGGATCATCCGTGAGATCACCGTGGCAGCCCGCCAGGGTGGCCCCGACATCAAGGACAACCCGCGCCTGCGACTCGCCGTGGACAAGGCCAAAGCGGCAAACATGCCGGCCGACCGCATCAAGTACAACATCGACAAGGCCAGCGGCAACATCGACGGCCTGACCTACGAGGAAATCCGCTACGAGGGCTATGGCATCGCCGGCGCAGCCATCATGATCGACACGATGACGGATAACCGCGTCCGCACCGTGGCCGAGGTGCGCCATGCCTTCAGCAAGTACGGCGGCAACATGGGCACAGACGGCTCGGTGGCTTTCCAGTTCAAGCACTGCGGCCAGCTGCTGTTTGCGCCGGGCACGTCGGAAGACAAGCTCATGGAAGTGGCGCTGGACGCCGGTGCCGAGGATGTCGTCACCGGCGACGACGGCGCCATCGAGGTGCTGACGTCGCCCGCCGACTACGAGACCGTCAAGGCCGCGCTGGAAGCTGCCGGCCTGGTGCCGGAACTCTCTGAGGTCACCATGCGACCCGAGAACACCATCGAGCTGACCGGCGAGGATGCCGAGCGCATGCAAAAGCTGCTCGACGTTCTCGAGGACCTGGACGACACCCAAGCCGTCTATCACAACGCTGAATTGAACTGATGACACAGAGCCCCCACAGTCGCGCTCGCTCCTTGCCCCCCGAGGGGGCGCCCGCCCTCCTTGCGGCAGCCCTGCGGAGTGCTCCATGAGAGTCCTGGTCATTGGTAACGGCGGCCGCGAACACGCGCTGGCCTGGAAGCTGGCGCAGGGCGAGCGCGTCAGCGATGTGTATGTGGCGCCCGGCAACGGTGGCACTGCGCGCGACGAGCGGTTGGAGAACGTGCCCATCACTGACGTCAAGGCGCTGGCCGACTTCGCCGTCGAGCAGAAGATCACGTTGACCGTCGTCGGCCCCGAGGCCGCGCTGGCCGCCGGCGTGGTGGACGAGTTCCGCGCCCGTGGTCTGCGGATCTTCGGTCCGACGAAGGCCGCAGCGCAGCTGGAGAGCTCCAAGGCCTTCGCCAAGGATTTCATGAAGCGCCACGGCATTCCGACGGCGGCCTACGAGACCTTCACCGACCCGGCGGCCGCCCATGCCTACGTGGACGGGCGCGGCGCGCCCATCGTCATCAAGGCCGACGGCTTGGCAGCGGGCAAGGGCGTCGTCGTGGCGATGACGCTGGACGAGGCTCACGAGGCGATCTCGTGGATCCTGGAGGACAACAAGCTGGGCGTGACGCACAACGCCGGCGGCGCGCGCGTCGTCATCGAGGACTTCCTCGCCGGCGAGGAGGCCAGCTTCATCGTCGTCTGCGACGGCAAGCACGTCGTGTCGCTGGCTACCAGCCAGGACCACAAGCGCTTGCTGGACGGCGACCAGGGCCCCAACACAGGCGGCATGGGCGCCTATTCGCCTGCGCCGGTCGTCACGCCCAACGTGCATGCCAAGGTCATGCACGAGATCATCCAGCCGACCATCGCCGGCATGGCGCGCGACGGTCACCCGTTCACCGGCTTCCTGTATGCCGGCCTGATGATCGACGAGCACGGGCAGCCGCGCACCGTCGAGTTCAACACCCGCATGGGCGACCCCGAAACCCAGCCCATCATGATGCGCATGAAGAGCGACCTCTTCGAGCTGCTGATGCACGCCACCGACGGCACGCTGGACCAAGTCGAGCTGCAATGGGACCGCCGGGTGGCGCTGGGTGTCGTGCTCGCCGCCGAGGGCTATCCGCTCAATCCGCGCAAGGGCGACGCCATCACCGATCTGCCCGCCGACGAGGACGAGGCCATGGTCTTCCACGCCGGCACCACGCTGGTCGACGGCCAGTTGCAGACCAGCGGCGGCCGCGTGCTGTGCGTGACGGCGCTGGGCGAATCCGCCCGCACCGCGGCGCAGCGTGCCTATGAGCTGGCCTCTGGCATCCAGTTTGCCGGCAGGCAATTCCGCTCGGACATCGGTCACCGGGCCATCAAGCGTTGAGCACGGTCCCCATCGTCCTGACCGGGCCGTTGCTGCCCCACGGCCGAAAAAGCCGCCTGGCGCGCTGGGTGCTGGGTCTGTTCGGCTGGACGGTGGACGCTCCTGGCGTGCCGGCCGAGCAAGGCGTCATCCTGGTCTACCCGCACACGTCCAACTGGGATTTTGTCATCGGTCTGCTGGCCAAGTGGGCCATCGGCCTGCAACTGCGCTTCTGGGGCAAGGACAGCCTTTTCAAGGCGCCGCTGCTGGGGCACTGGATGCGCTGGATCGGCGGCATCGGTGTGGACCGCAACAGCCACCACGGCATCGTGGCGGATACCGTCCGGCAGATGCAGGCCGCGGCGGCACGCGGCGAGCGCTTCTGGCTTGCCGCCGCGCCCGAAGGCACGCGCTCGCTGACCAGCGGCTGGCGTACCGGGGCTTACCAGGTGGCTGCGCAAGCCGGCGTGCCCGTGGGCCTGTGTTATTTCGATTTCCAGCGGCGCCTCGTTTCGCTGACCCGTTTCATCATGCTGACCGGTGACATGCAGACCGATTTCGCCGCGTTTGCCGACTACCTTGGCTCGCGCGTGGGCATGCGTCCCGAGCTGGCCAGCCCGATTCAGCCCCGCTCCAAGCCCGACTCGCGCCCATGAACACCCAAGCCGTCCGCGACTATCTGCTGGGTCTTCAAGACCGCATCGTCACCGCGCTGGAGGCGGCCGACGGAAATGCCTTCCTGTCCGACGGCTGGACCCGCGAACCCGGCGGCCGGCTGGAAGGCGACGGCCTGTCGCGCCTCATCGAAGGCGGCGCAGTGTTTGAGCGTGGCGGTGTCAACTTCTCGCATGTGAAGGGTCGCGTGCTGCCACCCTCGGCCACGCAGCACCGGCCGGAATTGGCCGGCGCACCTTTCGAGGCCATGGGCGTGTCGCTGGTCATCCACCCGCACAACCCCTTCGTGCCGACAGTGCACATGAACGTGCGCATGTTCGCCGCGCTGCCGGCCAACGGCCCGGCCGTGACCTGGTTCGGTGGCGGCATGGACCTGACGCCCTACTATGGTTACGAGCGGGACGCGCAACACTTCCACCGCACCTGTCGGGATGCACTGGCGCCTCACGGCCCTGAGTTGCATCCGAAGTTCAAGACCTGGTGCGACGACTACTTCTTCCTGAAGCACCGCCAGGAGCCGCGGGGGATCGGCGGCATCTTCTTCGACGATTACGCAGTCCCTGAAAGCGCGGGCGGCTTCGACGCCGGCTTCGCGCTGATCCGCGCCACGGGCGACGCCTTCCTGGCTGCATACCTGCCCATCGTCGAGCGCCGCCAGGGTTATGCCTACGGCGAGCGCGAGCGTGACTTTCAGGCCTACCGCCGCGGCCGCTACGTCGAGTTCAACCTCGTCTGGGACCGCGGCACGCTGTTCGGTCTGCAGTCCGGTGGCCGTACGGAGTCCATCCTGATGTCCATGCCGCCGCAGGTGAAATGGCGCTACGACTGGGCGCCTGAGCCGGGCACGCCCGAGGCGCGGCTCTACACCGACTTCCTGCGCCCCCGCGACTGGGCCGACGAAACCCCGACTGCACTGTGGCTGTGAGACTCGCCCTTTTCGGCGGCAGCTTTGACCCGCCCCACCTCGGCCACCTGGCGTTTGCCCGGTTCGGGCTGGACGCGCTGGCACCTGACCGTCTGCTGTGGCTGCCGGCCGGCCGGCAATGGCAGAAGCCCGATCAGGTCATGGCCGCCGGCGTGCATCGCGTGCAGATGCTCAAGCGCCTGACAGCGGGCGAGCCGCGCTTTGCCGTCGACGAGCGTGAATTGCACCGCCGCGGTCCCAGCTTCACGGCGGACACGCTGCGCGAGTTCGCGGCCCAGTATCCCGGCGCTGAGCTGATGTTTCTCATCGGTCAGGACCAGTACGCGCGGCTGCCGACCTGGTACCGCGTCGAGGCAGTCACCGAGCTGGCGACCCTGGTCGTCGTGCCCCGCGAGGGCGAGGCCGTCGTCACGCCGCCGGGCCTCGGCCCGCACCGGCTGCGGGTGCTGCAATTGCCCGAAACCCCTATTTCCTCCACCGCGGTTCGTGAGGCCCTGGCCCGCGGTGAAGATATCAGCCCCATGGTGGGCGCCGAGGTCGCGAGCTATATTGCTTCGCACCGCCTTTACGAGAAGAAGCCCTGAATGGACATTCGCAAGCTGCAACGAGCCATCGTCGATGGTCTCGAGGACGTCAAGGCCCAGAACATCGTCGTGTTCAACACTGAGCACCTGTCGCCGCTGTTCGAGCGCGTCATCATCGCCTCGGGCACCAGCAACCGGCAGACCAAAGCCCTCGCATCCAGTGTGCGCGAAACGGTCAAGGGCCGCGGCATGCAAGTCATGCGCACCGAGGGCGAGGACAACGGTGAATGGATCATCGTGGACTGCGGCGCCGCCGTCGTGCACCTGATGCAGCCCGCCATCCGCACCTACTACCACCTCGAAGAGATCTGGGGCGACAAGCCCGTCAAGCTCAAGCTGGGCAGTGCCGAGGTCAAGCTGGTGAAGGCCTCCGAGCCCGAGCCGGTCAAGAAGAAGGCCGCAGCGCCCGCCAGGAAGTCTGCGGCGGCGCCGGCCAAGAAGGCACCTGCCGCGAAGAAGCCTGCGGCCAAGAAGGCAGCGGGCCGTGTGGTGGACGCCAAGACACCGGCCGCCAAGACCATCAAGGTTGGCTTGCCCAAGCCCGCCGGCAAGAAACCGGCGGCCAAGAAGGTCGCGGTCAAGACCATGGTCGGCGTGAAGAAGGCGGCTCCTGCCAAGAAGGTCGTGGCCAATAAGGCGCCGGCCAAGAAGACCGCCGCGAAGAAGGGCTGATGCGCCTGTTCCTCGTCGCCGTGGGCCAGCGCCAGCCGGCCTGGGCAGACACCGCCTACGAGGACTTCGCCAAGCGTTTTCCGCCCGAGCTCAAGCTGGAGCTGAAGGCCGTCAAGGCCGAGACGCGTGGCAGCAAGACGCCCGAACAGCTGATGGTGGCAGAGGCGGCGCGCATCGAAGCGGCGTTGCCGAAAGGCGTGCGCCGCATCATCCTGGACGAGCGCGGTGAGCGGCGCACGTCGGTGCAGCTCGCCGAGCGGCTCAGGCTGTGGATGGGCGAGGGCCGTGACGCCGCACTCATCATCGGCGGGCCGGACGGCCTGCACCCTGACCTGAAGGCCACGGCCGACGAGACGCTGCGCCTGTCCGATCTGACGCTGCCGCATGCCTTCGCCCGCGTGCTGCTGGCCGAGGGGCTGTACCGGGCGTGGACCGTCACCACCGGCCACCCCTACCACCGCGAATGACATGACAACCCCCAAGACGACTTTGTCGTCTGCCCCCCAAGGCGGCGCTCCCGACTCTGGGCGACCCGGCGCCGCATCGTTCATCTACCTCGCCTCGCAAAGCCCTCGCCGTAGCCAGTTGCTGGCGCAGCTGGGCGTGGGTCTTGAGCTGTTGCTGCCGGGCCCAGATGAAGACGCCGAGGCACTGGAGGCCGTGCAGCCCGGCGAAAAGCCGGAGGCTTATTGCGCGCGGGTCACGTCGGCCAAGCTCGACGCCGCCCTGGCGCGCCGCGCCGCGCGCGATCTGCCGCCAGCGCCCATTCTGTGCGCCGACACCACGGTTGCAGTCGACGACCTGATTCTCGGCAAGCCCGTGGACGACGCCGACGCGCACCGCATCCTGGGCCTGCTGGCTGGGCGCAGCCATCGCGTCATCACGGCAGTCGCGGTGGCTGATGGGGCCCGCCGCGCTGCTGCGTTGAACGTGTCGCAGGTCGAGTTCGCGCCGCTGACCGCTGCACAGATCGCCCGCTATGTCGCCAGCCGCGAGCCCTTCGGCAAGGCTGGCGCCTATGCCATCCAGAGTCAGGCCGCCGCGTGGATCGTGAAGATTGCCGGCAGCTACTCGGGCATCATGGGGTTGCCCCTCTTTGAGACGAGCCGCTTGCTCGAACAATTCGGATTCGAGTTCTGACGTCTGCGCGCCGCGGTGCGCGCAACCGTCAGCATTCAAAGGTTCGCGATGGAAGACATCCTGATCAACTGGTCCCCACAGGAGACGCGGGTGGCCGTGGTCGAGAACGGCGCGGTGCAGGAGCTGCACATCGAGCGCACGTTGGAGCGGGGCCTGGTGGGCAACGTCTATCTCGGCAAAGTGGTGCGGGTGCTGCCAGGCATGCAGAGCGCCTTCATCGACATAGGTCTGGAGCGCGCCGCCTTCCTGCACGTGGCCGACCTGCACAGCGCGTCGCAGTTCGGTCATGGCCGCCATGCGCAGAGCCCGGACACGCCGCCCACGCCCATCGAGCGCCTGATCTTCGAGGGTCAGGCGCTGACCGTGCAAGTCATCAAGGACCCGATCGGCACCAAAGGCGCGCGCCTGTCCAGCCAGATCAGCATCGCCGGGCGCATGCTGGTCTACCTGCCGCAGGACGAGCACATCGGCATCAGCCAGAAGATTGGCTCGCCCGAGGCGCGCGAGGCGCTGCGCGCTCGCATGGTCGCGCTGGTGGGCAGCAAGGATGAGGGCGGCGGCGGCGGCTTCATCCTGCGCACGAACGCTGAAGACGCGTCGGACGAGGAGCTCGCCGCCGACATCGCCTACCTGCGCAAGACCTGGCAGCAGATCCGCACAGGTGCGCTGACCACACCGCCGGCCAGTCTGCTACACCAGGACCTGAGCCTGGTCGAGCGCGTGCTGCGCGACCTGACGAACGAGCGGACCGGCCACATCCGTATTGACTCCAAGATGCAGTACGACGTGCTGAGGGCCTTTGGCGAGACCTTCATGCCGGCCGCTACGGCCAAGCTGGAGCATTACCGCGGCGAGCGGCCCATCTTCGACCTGTGCAACGTGGACGCCGAGATCGCTCGCGCACTGGCGCGCAAGGTGGAGTTGAAGTCCGGCGGTTCGCTGGTGTTCGACCAGACCGAGGCGATGACGACCATCGACGTCAACACCGGCGGCTTCGTCGGCGCCAAGAACTTCGACGACACCATCTTCAAGACCAACCTTGAAGCGGCCGGCTCCATCGCCCGCCAACTGCGGCTGCGTAACCTCGGCGGCATCATCATTGTCGATTTCATCGACATGACGCGCGAGGAGCACAAGACGGCGGTACTGGCCGAGTTCAAGAAGCAGCTTGGCCGCGACCGCACCAAGGTGACCGTGGGCGGCTTCACGCAGCTGGGCCTGGTCGAGATGACGCGCAAGCGCACGCGCGAGTCGCTGGCGCGCATGCTGTGCGAACCGTGCCCGACCTGCGAAGGTCGCGGCCAGGTGAAGACGGCGCGCTCAGTCTGCTACGACATCCTGCGCGAGATCCTGCGCGAAGCCCGCCAGTTCTCGCCGCGGGAGTTCCGCGTCGTGGCGGCAGCCAATGTCGTCGAGATGATGCTGGACGAAGAGAGCGCCCACCTGGCCGGCCTGTCTGACTTCATCGGCAAGCCCATCTCGCTGACCGCCGAGCCAACCAATCAGACCGAACATTACGACATCGTCCTACTCTGACGGCGCGTGGGGCTGCGGCAGAATTCCGGCCGCACAGAAAGACATCCGCATGATCTCCCGTCGTCTCAGCCTCGCCGCGCTCGCGGCCCTGCCCGCCGCCTCGGCATTCGCCCAGCTTCGCATCGACATCGCCGGTGTCGGCGGCACGCGCGTTCCGGTGGCCATCGTCGATTTTCGCGATGAGTCCAAGTCGCCCCAGCCCATCGCCGCCATCGTGCGCGCCGACCTGGAGCGCAGCGGCCTGTTCCGCAGCGTTGACGCACCCGGCGCTCTGTCCGAAACCAGCAGCCCTGTCTGGCCCGACTGGCGTGCGCGCCAGGCTGATGCGCTCGCCGCCGGCTCCGTCAGCCGGCTGGCCGACGGCCGGCTGGACATCCGCTTCAAGCTCTGGGACGTCGTCAAGGGCGCGGAGCTCGCCGGCGAAGCCCACGCCGTGCTGCCCGATGACGCGCGCTTGGCGGCCCACCGCATCGCTGACACGATCTACCAGAAGCTCACCGGCGAGCGCGGCGTGTTCGCCACGCGCATGGCCTACGTCACCAAGGCCGGCCCGCGCTACAGCCTGGTCGTCGCCGACGCGGACGGCGAGGGCGCCAAGGTCGCGCTGACCAGTCCCGACCCCATCATCTCGCCGGCCTGGGCGCCCAACGGTCGCGAACTGGCCTATGTGTCCTTCGAGAGCCGCAAGGCCACCGTGCGGATCCAGGACGTGCAGACCGGTCAGCGCCGCGTGCTCGCGGACTTCAAGGGCACCAACAGCGCGCCGGCCTGGTCGCCTGATGGCCAGCAGCTCGCGCTCAGCCTGTCGCGAGACGGTGGCACTCAGCTCTTCGTCATCAACCGCGACGGCTCGGGCCTCAAGCGCCTGACGCAGAGCAGCGCCATCGACACCGAAGCCTGCTACGCGCCCGACGGCAGCAAGATCTATTTCGTTAGCGACCGTGGCGGCGGCCCGCAGATCTACCGCATGCCGGCCGGCGGCGGTACGGCCGAGCGCGTCACCTTCAACGGCAGCTACAACATCAGTCCGGCCATCAGCCCGGACGGCCGCACGCTGGCTTACATCACGCGCATCAGCGGCGCTTTTCGCCTGAGCGTGATGGACCTCGGCACGGGCCAGTCCCAGCAGATCAGCGAAGCCAATGACGACGAGAGCCCGGCCTTTGCGCCCAACGGCAAGCTCATCGTCTACGCGAGTCGCGCCGGCGGCAAGGAAGTGCTGATGACCACCACGCTGGACGGCAAGATCAAGACTCCGCTGCTCGTGACGCTGGCCGAGGTGCGCGAGCCCACCTGGGGCCCGTTTACACGCCAGTAACTTGACAGTTCGCACCATGTTGGACAATGCCACGCCCGCGCCACTGCTGGCCGTGCCCCCCATCCCCCCGTCTGTTGTGGAGACCCCTCGAATGAAACTGACCCGCTTTGCGCTTCCTCTGATTGCCGCCGCCGCCCTGGCCGGCTGCAGCTCCGCCGTCAAGCTGGACGAGCCCGCGCCGGTCGAAACCCGCCAGCCCGTGGCGCCGACCGCGACGCCGTCGCAAGGCACGACTGCGCCCGCCGCCGAATCGCGCGTCGCCACCGTCGACCTGAACGCTCAGTACACCGAGCAGGTCAAGGACAAGCGCGTCGTCTACTTCGACTTCGACAGCGATGTCGTCAAGGAGGAGTACCGCGGCCTGGTCGACCTGCACGCCAAGCGCCTGAACAACAACAAGAAGCTCGCGCTCAACCTCGAAGGGCACACCGATGAGCGCGGCGGCCGCGAATACAACCTGGCCCTGGGCCAGCGCCGCGCCGAAGCTGTCGCCAAGTCGCTGACGTTGCTGGGTGTCGGTGGCACTCAGGTCGAAGCCGTCAGCTTCGGCAAGGAGCGCCCCGCCGTGCAAGGCAGCACCGAAGAAGCCTGGGCCAAGAACCGCCGCGTCGAGCTCAAGGACAAGTGATGCGCGTTCTGCGTCTGACGCGTCTGACGCTGGTGGCCCTGGCCACCGGCGCGGCCTTCCTGCAGCCGGCCCGCGCGGGCTTGTTCGAGGATGACGAGGCCCGCAAGGCCATCCTCGAACTTCGCGCCAAGGTCCAGGCCAACGAAGACGCCGCCAAGCAGCGCGCCGAGCAGCTCAATGCGCTGGTGCAGGACCAGCTCCAGCCGCTGCGCCGCAGCATGCTGGATCTCAACAGCCAGATCGACGCGCTGCGCGCCGAACTCGCCAAGCTGCGCGGCGCCAACGAGCAGCTGGCCCGCGACTTGTCCGATACGCAGCGCAAGCTGGTCGACCAGTCCCAGTCCGTCGAGGCGCGCCTGAAGCCGCTAGAGCCCCAGAAAGTCAACCTCGACGGCCGTGAGTTCCAGGTCAGCCCGGAAGAGCGCAGTCAGTACGAAGCCGCCATCGGCCTCGTGCGCCGCGGTGATTTTGCCGAGGCCGTGGGCGCGCTGAACGCGTTCTTGAAGCGCTACACCGCCAGCGGCTATACCGACTCGGTCCGCTTCTGGCTGGGCAACGCCCAGTACGGCAAGCGCGACTACAAGGACGCGATCGCCACCTTCAAGGCTTTCATCGCTGGCAACCCCGACCATCCGCGCGCGGGCGAAGCCCTGCTCGCGCTGGCCAACTGCCAGATCGAGCTGAAGGACAACAAGGCGGCACGCCGCAGCTTCGAGGACGTCATCAAGGCCTACCCCGGCACCGAAGCCGCTCAGGCCGCCAAGGAACGCCTCGCGACGTTGAAGTGATGGATCAGCTGGACGCTGATCTAGAGCGCCGTTTCGGCGGCCTGCGCCGCCTGCACGGCGACGCCGCCTACCAGCGCCTGCGCACCGCACGCTTCGCGGTCGTGGGCCTGGGGGGCGTCGGCTCCTGGGCCGTTGAGGCGCTGGCGCGCAGCGGCGTGGCCGAGCTGACGCTGATCGACCTTGACCAGGTGTCCGAATCCAACATCAACCGCCAAATCCAGGCACTGGGCTCCACCGTCGGCATGGCCAAGGCCGACGCACTGCGGCAGCGCATCGCCGACATCCATCCCGGCTGCGCCGTACGCGTCATCGAGGAGTTCGTCGAGCCTGACAACTGGCCCGCGCTGATCGGCGAGGCCCGGCTCGACGGTCTCATCGACTGCTGCGACCAGGTCCGCGCCAAGGCCACCCTGGCGGCCTGGGCCATTGGGCATGGCCTGCCTTTCGTCACCGTGGGCGCTGCTGGCGGCAAGCGGGAGCCGCACCGGGTGCAGCTCGACGACCTCAGCGCGACCACGCACGACCCGTTGCTGGCTTCGCTGCGCCAGCGTCTGCGCAAGCATCACGCGGGGCCGCGCACCGGCAAGATGGGCGTCGCCTGTGTCTACTCGCGCGAGCCCGTGCACCTGCCGCAGCAGGAGCAGGGTGAGGCTTGCGATGTCGACGGCAGCCTGAATTGCCACGGCTATGGTTCCAGCGTCGCGGTCACGGCCACCTTCGGCCTGTGTGCGGCGGCCGAACTGCAGCGGCTGCACCTGGCGTGCACCGACCAGTCGGGGCGGTGATTCACAAAAAACGCAAAATTACTTGCGGAGCCCTCAAAAAGCTGCCTATAATGGCAGGCTCTGCTTGACACGGGATGTTAGCTCAGTCGGTAGAGCAGCGGACTTTTAATCCGTTGGTCGCAGGTTCGAATCCTGCACATCCCACCAGGTTTTATGGCGGTGATTCAACAGAATCTACGCTACAATCATTGGCTCAGTTCGGTTAAACGAGTTGAATCAGGGCTCTTAGCTCAGTTGGTAGAGCAGCGGACTCTTAATCCGTAGGTCGAGTGTTCGAGTCACTCAGGGCCCACCAAAATTTAAGAATGAAAACAAGCACTTGGCGCCGATCGGCCTAAGTGCTTTTTTCTTGCCGGTGCCGGCCGAGACAGTCCAGGAGACAGTTCTGCGTCGGACGGCGCCGCACGCCTTCGGACACGAGACTGAGGAATTCAGCCCGCAGCAGCTTGGGGGATTCCTGCGTGTAGCAAGAGCCAATTCGAGGCATCCCCCCGGCTCGGTGTAGTCGCAGTGGATGATGGACAAGCCGTCCAGCAGGGCGGTGAAGCGCTGCCGCCACAACACGGCCTGAGGAACGCGAGGCCGCGGCGCCGCATGAGCCCACCGACTCACAATCGGCCACCGATGCAGCTCTGCCCCGCCATGCCCTCACTTGCTCGCCGGATCAGCTGCCGTGCCGCCTGCCTTGCTCGCAAACGTCGCGGCTGCTCGGACTGGTTGATGCAGCTTGCAGCGGGGGTCATCGGTCAGGTGTTGACCGGCCTGGCACTGGCGCAGACCGGTCTGAGCCTCGAACAAGTGCGCGCGCTGCCGCCGCTGCCGGCGGTCTATGCAGAAGAACCGTCACTGGACGCGCGATTGCTATGGCTGCAGCAGCGGCTGGCCAGCCCGCTTGACGCAGCCGAGCGCTACCGCAGCCTGCGCCTGCTGTTCAACGAGTACTACGACGCGCATCGACTCAGTGACGCAGCAACCGTGTGCCAGCAGCACCCGCCGCTGCCTGACGACATGTTATTTCGCGCGCACTGTCTGCTGGCTGCGGCGTCCAAACCAGAGGAACAGCTGCCACAACTGCTGGCGCTGGTCAGCGAGGCGCGCAGTCGCGGCAACCGCAGCATGGCCGCCTCGCTGCTGAAGGATATTGCGTGGCTGCAATCGCAGCTCGGTGACATCGGCGGGGCCTTCGAGAACTTGGAGGCGGCGCTTGCCGAGGCGCCGACCGACGACGTGGCGCTGCTCACCGATCTGATGATGGACACGGCGACCAGCTACATCGTCAACGGGGACGAGGGCTACATCCGCAAGGGCATCGCGTTGCTGAGCAGCAACCGCGAGCGCCTGGAGCGGGCGCTGGGAGACGCGCCCATCGGCATCGACAAGACGGTGCTCCGCGAAAACATCCAACTGACCGAGTTCAACCGCGGCATTGCCTACGCGCTTCACCTCAGTGAGTACGCGAACGCGCTGCAGCACTTTGACCGCGTGCTGACGGAGCCGAATCCCTACGTCGAGGACGCGCTGGCCTTCGCCGCGCTGGCGGCGGCCGAGCTGCACCAGTACGAGCGGGCGCGAGCCTACCTGGCGCGCGCCGCGCGTGAGGCTTCCAGCAACAGCGGGCCTGTGGTCCAGCAGTACCTGAGCTGCTATCGGCAGTTGGCGACTCGCCACTGGCACCCGGCGCAGGGGGTGAATGCGTGCCTGAACCTGCACCGTGACACCGCGACCGAAGTGCAACTGGACATCTACAAGCGGCTGTCGCAGATCGACGACCAGGCCATCGCAATGGCCGGTCTTAAGGGGTTGAAGACCCTGTTCATTGAAAAGCTGGAGCCGCAATTGCGTCGGCGCGGGTCGACAGCTGCCTCCAACGCTGAACTGCGCCGCCTGCAACGTGAGTCAGACCTCAAGAGCATCGTGCTCCAGCAGCAGGCCGCGTTGCAGAGCGAGCGCGATGCCACCAACGCACAGCGGCAAAACTACTTCATCGCGCTGTCGCTGCTGCTGCTCTCGGTTGTGCTGCTGATTGCCCTGAGTTGGCGGTCCAAAAAGACGCTCGCGGAACAGTTCGAGCGGCTCAGCCTCGTTGACACCCTGACCCAGTTGGGCAACCGCCGCTACCTCGAGCAGCACATCAACCGCGAGCTGGCCCACCTCGCGCGAGCGCGGCGCCGAAACGCCGACGCTGCGCTCGGCGTCTATCTGTTTGACGTCGACCACTTCAAGTCCGTCAATGACCGTTTCGGCCATGGCGTCGGCGACGAGGTGCTGGTCGAGTTGGCGCGACGCATCCAGGCCGTGACCCGCGACACCGATTTGCTGGTGCGCTGGGGCGGCGAGGAGTTCCTGCTCGTTGCTCGACTTGACGGCGAGGCGCATGGCCGACAGGTCGCCACGCGAATCCTGCAGGCGATCAACGACACCCCGTTCGTACTCAGCACCGGCGACCCGCTCCCGGTCACTTGCACCATCGGCGCGCTGTGCTTGCCCTTCGTCGCCGGCAGCGATAGCGACCTTTGGACCGAGCTCGTCGGCCTCGCCGACCTGGCGCTCTACGAGGGCAAACGCACCGGTCGAAATCGTTGCGTGATGCTGCAAAACCGCGGCCTGACGACCAACGACGCGGTGAAGCAAGCGCTACAAATGCCGCTGCAGGCATCCGTGGGTGCCGGGCTGCTCGGCCTCAGCAGCTCGGCCGACGCCAGCGGCTGAGCTCCGCCCTTGGCGCACGCGGTAGGCGGATTGGGGCCAGCATTGCCCTGATCGCATGAACCTCGAAGGGAACGTCCCGCAGACGCGCATCAGCGCCGTTGCAGCGTCACGTCCCGTCGACATCCGCGCCGGCCAGGTGCTTCACCAGACCTGTTCTATCGAGTAGCCCCGGACACACGTGAGAACCTTGGTGTCATTTGCCGACGAATGCCCGTACCGGGCGAGGCGAGCCACATGCAATTGCTGTATCTGCGTGGTTTCGCTGGCAGTTTGGTTCCGTCCCAAGTCGGTGGTGACGACTGGACCGATACCGAACTCCACGGCCCGTACACCGAAGGTCGAATGCAGAGAGGTCATCGGGAACGAGAAAGTGGGCTCCTGGATTCACGATGCGGCTGAGCAGAGCTGTGCGCGTCGCGGCCGACGAGTGAATCCGGGTCGTCAGGCCGGCACCGCCGATGCACGGTGTTCTCGGAGCAGCCTGTCCCACCACGGCGTCTCGCCGATCTCGGCGCGCAAGTGGTCGATGAACAGCCTTGCCTTCGTCGCATGGCTGCGTCCCGGCAGGCGCACCGCGTGG
This sequence comes from Burkholderiales bacterium, assembly GCA_016195825.1. GTDB lineage: Bacteria > Pseudomonadota > Gammaproteobacteria > Burkholderiales > Burkholderiaceae_C > Pelomonas. Next base: position 25,912 of record JACPYV010000023.1, read on the forward strand.
ATAGCCGGCATGCCGGGAGAGGCGGGCGCCTCGGCATCCTCAGGAAAGAGGGCGACGAGTTCGCCCGAGCGCAGCTGGTCGCAGACGACCCAGGTGGCGATGTGCATGATGCCCAGGCCTTGCAGCGCCGCCTGCAGCATCCCGTCCTTGTCGTCGGTGCGGAACGGCCCGCGCACCGGCAGCGGCTGGTTGCGGTTGATGCCGGCATAGCGCCAGACGAAGCCCGGCGCCGGCGGCGTGGCGACGGTGATGCAGGCATGGTCCAGCAGGTCCAGCGGGCTCGCCGGACGGCCGGCGCGGGCGAGGTAAGCGGGGCTGGCGCAGGTGACCAGGCGCACGGGCGCCAGCGTCGTCGCGCGCAGGTCGCTGTCGGGCAGCAGGCCAATGCGGATGGCGACGTCCATGCGCTGCTCGGAGAGGTCAACGATCTGGTCGAACAGATGCAGGTCGACCTCGATGTCCGGGTAGCGACGCAGGAAGCTGGCCAGCGCACCGACCACATGGCGGCGGCCGAACACCGTGGGCGCTGTCACGGTCAGCAGCCCGCGCGGCTCGGCATCGCCCGCGTGAATGGCCTCCTTGGCGCCGGCCAGCTCGCCCAGGATGTGGCGCGCTCGGGGCAGAAACTGTTCGCCGGCGTCGGTCAGCGTCAGGCGCCGCGGGCTGCGGTGGAAGAGCTTGGAACCCAGCTCTGCCTCCAGCCCGTCGATCTTGCGCGTCACCGAGGACACGGCGACGTCCTGGCGCCGCGCGACCTCGGAGAAGCTGCCGGCTGCGGCGACGGCGAGAAAGGTCTCGAAGGCTTCGATCATGTATTTTGCGAAATCCGCAATCTTTGTTTGCGTCCGGTGTGATTGTTCCGGTAAACGCAAAGCAAAACAATCCACTCCGTTCGCGAACTCCCCTCACCGACGCAGCCCCCGGGTTGCCAGAAGAAAGCCCGACATGAACTCATCCGCACTCTTTCCGACGCCCTCCCGCGGCCGCCAGACCGCACTCGGCCGTCTCGCCACGTTGGCGCTGACGGCGGCCCTGGCGCTCGCCGGCCTGGCGGTCGCCAGCCTGCCTGCGCCGGCCCAGGCCGCGGCGCCTCAGCTCAAGACCCAGGCGCCCGGCTGGTATCGCCTGATGGTGGGCAGCGTCGAGGTCACGTCGCTGAGCGACGGCACCGTGGGCCTGCCCGTGGACCAAATCCTGCACGCTCCCGCCGGCCGCGTGGCCGAGGCCTTGAAGCAGAACTTCCAGCAGGCACCACTGGAGACCTCGGTCAATGCCTGGTTGATCAACACCGGCAGCCGCCTGGTGCTGGTCGACGCCGGTGCCGGCACGTTGTTCGGCCCAACTCTGGGCCGGCTGGCTGCGCAGATCCGCGCGGCGGGCTACCAGCCCGAGCAGGTAGACGACGTGCTGATCACCCACATGCATCCCGACCACGTCGGCGGGCTGGCGGCCGATGGCAAGCGCGTGTTCCCCAATGCGACCGTGCATGCCGACAAGGCCGACGTCGACTACTGGCTGTCGCAGGCGCGTGCGGACGCTGCGCCGGCCGAGGCCAAGGGCTTCTTCCAGGGCGCGGCGGCCTCGCTGACGCCCTACGTGAAGGCCGGGCGCTTCCAGCCCTTCGAGCGTGATGGCGAGGTCGTGCCTGGCATACGCGCCATCTCGGCCCACGGCCACACGGCTGGACATGCGGTCTATGCCGTCGAGAGCCAGGGCCAGCGCCTGGTGCTGATCGGCGACCTGATCCACGTCGCCTCGGTGCAGTTGGCGTCGCCGGAGGTCACCATCGCCTTCGACACCGACGAGCCCCAGGCCGCGGCGACGCGCGCCAAGGTGTTCGCGGAGCTGGCCCGGGACGGCAGCCTGGTGGCGGTCTCGCACTTCAGCTTCCCCGGCTTGGGCCGGCTGCGCCAGGCCGGCTCGGGCTGGGCCTGGCTGCCGCTGGACTACAGCAGCCAGGTGCGTTGACCCCCGCCGGGGCCGTCAGAAGAGCGGCCGGATGCTGCCGCCCAGGCTGCCGGGCGGGTGATGGTCGTTGAACAGCTGCCAGACCCGCCCCGACTTCGCTGACTGCGTGAGGGCTTGGCGCAGCGCACGTCGGTCGGCCTCGCTGAGCGAATGCCGGGACAGGTAGACACCGCTCTCGGACCAGCCCAGCTCCTCCAGCGCGTCGACGTTCAGCTGCTTGACCAGCGGCGCGAGGTCCGCCTCGCCGAGCAGCGTGCCGATGAAGATGGACGCGGTCATCACGGTGGCCTGGGCCAGGCCCTGGCGCAACGCACGCGCGACGCCGCCGGCGTCGAGCTCCTCGACCAGCCGCTTCTGGGCGCGCAACGCCACCACCATTTGCTCGTAGGCTGGGCCGAAGTTGAAGCCGCGCACGACCGCGAGCTTGAGGCCCGGCGTGGCGACCAGCTCGGCCAGCGAGCGCGGCAGGGGCCGGTCGCGCGTCAGCGTCAGCAGGCTGGCGCGCACCTGGATCAGCGGCACGAACTCGCCGTCGCCGTCGCGCGAGGGTGAAGCCGAAGCGGGCACCAGCAGGTCGGCCCGGCCGGCCTCGAACATCTTCTGCAGTCGCGCCCGCGGCACACGCTGGATGCGGAACTCGCAGCCAGCTGCCGTGCCCAGCTCGCGCAACAGCGTGGGGTAGATGCCGACGCCGCGCTCGCCGTCGAAGCTGACGCTCAGCCCCACGGGTGCCATCGGCACCTCGATGGCACGGGTGCAGGCGGCCTGCGCGGCCACCGCGGCCCACATGACTGCGGCCCACAAGCCCGATCGCAGCGTTGCGTTCATGCCCCTCGGTCTCGAAATTCTTTGCCCGCATTGTGCTGCCGGCCGGGCATGACGCTGCGTTCCAGTGCATCGAAGGTCAGTTGCACGACCACGGCCAGCAACGCCGCAGGCAGGGCACCGGCCAGCATCAGCGCGCTGTCGTTGACGGCCAGCCCTGCGACGATGCGCTCGCCCAGACCGCCGGCACCGACGAACGCCGCCACCGTGGCCGTGCCCACATTGGTCACGGCAGCCGTCTTCACGCCGGCCATCAGCGTCGGCAGCGCCAGCGGCAGCTCGATGGCGCGCAGCGTCTGGTTGGGCGTCAGGCCCAGTGCCAGCGCGGCCTGGGGCAGCCCTGCCGACACGGCCTGCAGGCCGGCATGCGTGTTGCGCACGATGGGCAGGAGCGCGTAGACAAACAAGGCCAGCAGCGCCGGCATGAAGCCGATGCGCCCGACCAGCGCGATCAGGAAGGCCAGCAACGCGAGCGACGGCAGCGTCTGCAACAGGCCCACCACGGCCATCACCGGCGACGCCAGCCGCGGCAGCCTGTGCGCCGTGATGCCCAGCGGCACGGCCACCGCTACGGCCAGCGCCAGCGAGGCCAGCACCAGCGCCAGGTGCTGCGCCAGCAGCGCGCGCAGGTCCGGCGCCAGCAGCCGCGCCATGAAGCCTTGAGGTGGGGGTGGCTGTGGCGAAGCCAACGCGCCGGCCAGAAAGTCGCGCGCCACGTCGGCAAAAGGCTGGCCCTGCAGCTCCGCGGCTGCATTGAGGCGGATCATGGTCGCCTCGGGCAGGCGGCCGGCGAGCGATTGCAGCGGCCCGTCGTCAACAGCGGCGCGCATCAGCAGCACGGCGTCATAGCGCGGGAAGAAGGCGCGGTCGTCGCGCAGCACGCGCACCGGCTGGCGGGCGAGCTGCGCATCGGTGGTGTAGACGTCTATGAGGTCGACCTGGCTGTCGGCCAGCGCCTGGTAGGCCAGCCCATGGTCCAGCCCGGTGCCGGGCTGCAGCTTCAGCCCATAGGCCTGCTGAAGCGCAGGCCAGCCGTCGGCTCGCGCGATGAACTCGTGTGACAGCCCGAGCTTCAGCGCTGGCGCCTTGGCGCCCAGATCCGAGATCGTCGACAACCCCAGCCGCGCCGCGTCGGCCTCGCGCAGGGCCAGCGCATAGCTGTTGTTGAAGCCCAGCGGCACGGCGGCCTTCAGGCCCAGCGGCGCCAGCCAGGCGTTGATCTGCGCCAGCGGCGCCTGCGCGTCCGCTGGCGACTCGCGCTTGAGCAACTCGCGCACGACGGTACCGGTGTACTCCGGATAGACGTCGATCTGGCCCTGCTGCAGCGCCGCGGCCAGGATGGCCGTGTTGCCCAGGCCTTGGCGATGCTCCGCGGGCACGCCCTTGGCCACCAGCGTCTGCGTCACCAGCTCGCCGAGCAGATAGCTTTCGGTGAAGCGTTTGGAGCCCACTTTCAGCGGCGCGGCCTGCGCGGCGCTCAGCCCGAGCAGGGCAAGGGCCGCAATAGTGAAACGGAATAGCCTAGCGTTCATGCCGCGATGGTGCCTCAGTCTGTGTAGGAGACCGCCTACGGCCGGCGGCGACAGTCTCCGAATGCAACCGCGCGTTTGCAGTTCTACAGTTGAGGTCAACCCCGAAGGAGCCCCCCATGTCCCGATCCACCGACCAGTTGCTGCGCCAGCATCTGGACAGCCTGGGTGTGCATCTTCGTCAGTGCCGCACGCTGTCTGACCGCAGCCAGCGGGCGCTGTTCTCGCTGGAATTCCTGGACGCCGTGGTGGGCCAGCGCCTGTTCACGACCGTGGTGCTCGGCAGCGTCGTCATGGCACTGCTCCTCACCTTCACGGCCTGACGGTTAGCGCGCATGCTTGCAACAAGGCGGCCCAGTGCCGCCTTTTCAATGTGCGAGCCGGTTCAAGCCAGTACCGCCGGCTCTACCCGGGGGCTGGGCGAGCGCTCGCTGACGGGCACCCACAGACGAACCTGGCCGGGCAGCGCCGCCAGGGGCAGCGCGGTGCCCGGCTCCAGGCGCCGGTAGCCCGGTGGCGCGACGGAAGACGGCGTGGCCCGTTGCACCAACACCTCCACGCTGAGCCCGGCCACGCGCAGCCGCACGTGGGCCTGCGGCCAGTGCGGTGGCAGGCACGGCTGCACGCTCAGCAGACCGCCACTCAGCCGCACGCCGCACAGCGACTCGATCGCCGCGCGCAGTAGCCAGCCGGCCGCGCCTGTGTACCAGCTCCATCCGCCACGGCCGGCATGGGGCGATGCGGTCTCGATGTCGCCGGCCACCGCGAACGGCTCCAGGCCGTAGTTGGCGCCGTGCGCGCCGCGGTGGGCGGGGCTGATGGCCGTGAACGCGGCCCAGGCGCGCTCGGCCTGGCCCAGCTTGGCGCTGGCCATCAGCGCCCACACGGCCGCGGGGTTGTACTGGCCGCCGTTCTCGCGCACGCCGCCGGGGTAGGCCTGGATGTAGCCTGCCGGCGGCTGCTGGTCCTTTAGCGGCGGCCACAGCAGTCGCAGCAGGTGAGCGTCACGGTCGTGCAGCTCGCGCCAGGCACTGTCCAGTGCCCGGCGTGCGCGTTCGGGCTGGGCGGCGCCGGCCAGCACCGCCCAGGCCTGCACAATCAGGTCGATGCGGCATTCGCGGGCGCTGTGCGTGCCCAACACCGTGCCGTCGTCGAACCAGCCGCGGCGATACCAGCTGCCGTCCCAGGCGCTGGCGTCCAGCGCGGTGGACAGTGCCTTGCGAGCTTGGTGCCAGCGTTGCGCGCGAGCCTGCTCGCCGCGGGCGACGGCGATGGGGTGCAGCGCGTCGATGACAGCACACAGGAAGAAGCCCATCCAGACCGACTCGCCGCGTCCCTCAGCGCCGACGCGGTTCATGCCGTCGTTCCAGTCGCCGCTGCCGAACAGCGGCAGCCCGTGTGAGCCGACGGCCAGGCTCACCTCGATGGCGCGGGCCGCGTGTTCGAACAGGCTGGCCGTCTCGCCGCTGATGGCGGGTGTCTCGTAGATGTCCTCGGCGCCTTCGGGCACCGTGCGGCCTTCGAGGAAGGGGGCCTGCTCATCGGCCAGCCGGGTGTCGCCGGTGCGCTCGACATACAGCGCCAGCGCCAGCGCCAGCCACAGCCGGTCGTCGGCGAAATGCGTGCGAACGCCGGCGCCGGCCGGCTCGTGCCACCAGTGCTGCACGTCTCCGGCGACGAACTGCCGCGTGGCATGCAGGCGGATCTGCGCAGCCAGCCGCTCGGGTGCGTGCTGTACCAGTGCCATCGCGTCCTGCAGCTGGTCGCGGAAGCCGAACGCACCGCCGGCCTGGTAGAAGCCCGCGCGCGCCCAGATGCGGCAGCCCAGCACCTGCGTGGGCAGCCAGTGGTTGACGAGGGCGTCGAATTCCGGGTCGGGCGTGGCCACCTGTACCGGTGCGCTCAGATCGCGCCACACCTTGCGCTGCGCGGCCAGACGGTGCAGCGGGTCCACCGGCCAGGCGCAGCGAGCCTGTTCGCGCGCGGCGACCAGACTGGACGCATGGCCCAGCAGCACGGTTGCATGCCAGGCATGGCCGGCCTCCAGCCGCAGCGGCACGGCCAGCAGCGCGGCCGGGTCGGTGCTGGGGCCGGCCTGGCCGTCCAGCATATGTGGCATGACGAGCCGGCCTTCGTCGTCGAACAGCAGGCGGCGGTCGCCACTGGCCTCCACGGCGGCGTCCCAGGGCCTGGGCGGGTTCAGGTCGGGTGTGAAGGCGGCCTCCTCGGGCCAGGGCCACAGCGCCTGGTCCTCGGCCAGCGCCGGAACCTGCTCGGCCCGCAGATCGCCGCTGCGCGCCGGACGCAGCGCCATCCAGGCCGTCTGGCCGCCAAAGCCGTTCAGCCCATCGGCCTGCGTGGCCAGCGCCAGCATGAGCGCGGCCCCCTCGGACGGCAGCGGTGCCTCCAGGCGGGTCACGACGCTGCGGCGCGCGCTGCTGTCTGCGCCCAGCTGCCACTGCGCAGCGGCCAGCAGGCGTAGCCGGCGCGGGGCCGTGCCGGGAGGCGCGTGCAGCTCCACCTGGCATTGCCGCACGGCGCTGCCAGCGTCCACCGTCCAGCGCAGCCGCACGACCAGGCCCGCCAGCATGAAGGCCAGCGCCGTCGCGCCGGGCGCATGGGTCACGGTCTGGTGATCGCTGGCGCGGCCCAGCAGCCAGGCCTGGCCGCTGTCCAGGCAGTGCAGGACCAGCCACTCGCCGGGCGAGTCCAGTAGCGCGTCGTTGGACCAGGGTGTGATCTGGTGCAGCCGGCTGTTGCCGGCCCAGGCCATGCCGGCGCCGCGCTCCGAGACCTGGCAGCCGAATTCGGCGTTGGCGATGACGTTCACCCAAGGCCGCGGCAACTGCGCACCCGGTGCCAGCGCAAAGCGGCAGGCGCCGCTGGCGGAGTCGAAGTTGCTGGCTGGCGGTGTCGCGCCGGGGCTGGAGGCGTGCGCGGCTTGCCACAGCACAGGGCTGGCGCCGGCGTCGCGGCGCGCACGGGCTGCTTGTTCATGCGGAGCGGCCAGGCGCTCGAGCTGCTGGGCCAGCGGCCGGCCGTCGGCAAACCAGCGCACGCGCGCCAGCAAGTTCAACGCGAAACGCGTGTCGTCCTGCACCGCGCTGTCGGTCAACACATGCAGGCGTGCGCGGCCGCGCACCTGCTGCTCGGTCAGCGAGCGCAGTGCCCGTGACACCGGCGCGAGGTAGGAGGCCGGCTCGGCGTCCAGCACGACAATGTCCACCGGCAGCGGGCTGCCCTGGGCCTGCAGCAGCGCGCACAGCTCGCGCACCATCAGCACGCCCGTGGTGTCGGCCACGCGCATCAGGATGATGGGCGCATCGCCCGACACGCCGTGGCGCCACAGCGCATCGCGCTGGAAGCTGCCCTCCAGCGCTGGCACGCCGTCGCGCGGAGCCTGCGACGTCAGCAGCGTTTGCAGCGCCAGGCCGGCGCGCCATGCGCCTGGCGCCAGGCCTGCACCCTGGGTACGCACGCCGGCCATGGTGTGGGCCAGCGTCAGCGTGCGTTCGCACAGCGCCGGCTGGGCGAGCTTGTCGAGCAGGTGGCTCAGCGTCTGCGACTCGGACGCCGCGGCGGTGGCCAGCGTCATCGTGATGCGGGCGCCGGGCGGCAATGTCAGCGCGAAGTGCAGCAGCGAGATCGGGTCGTTGCCGGTGTCCAGCGGGCCGGCCTCAGTGCTCAGGCCCGGCGTGGTGCCCGTCAGCAGCGTGCGCGCATCGGCGCGTGCCACGCTACCGCCCGGCTGGCCGGGCCGCCCGCCGCGTGCAAGCCAATGGGCCCGATCGGCGCCGGCCTGCAGCCGGTTCATCTGCGCGCCGCCTTCGCCCTCCACGCCGACGAGGGCATGCACCGCGTGCACGGCTGCTTCGTTGGGGCTGCGCGGCAGGCGCTCCCAGTGCAGAGCGCGCTGCTCGGGCTGCCAGCGTGCTTGCAAGAAGAGCTTGCCGAAGGCCGGGTGTGCTAGGTCAGCTCGGGCCGGCGCCAGCACGGGCTCGAAGCTGGACACCAGTGCCAGGCGGCGCTCACGCTGGGACGGGTTGTGCAGCGTGACGCGCCGCAGCTCGACATCGTCCTCCACCGCCACCCAGACTTCGGTGAAGGCATGCAGCTGTTCGCCCTCGGCGGTGAACTGCGCGCTGGCCGGGTGCAGCCGGGCGCCGTAGCGCCACTGCGGGCCTGGCGTGGGCCGCAAGGTGAGGGACCGCCACGGCGTGGCCTCGGGGCCGCTGGGCCAGGGGGTGTCCAGGTCGCGCAGATGCAGATGGTGGCCCAGCAGGTCCTGCGCGAGATCGTCATGCCAGCGGCTCACCAGCACCTGCGCGGCGGGCTCGCCCCACATCAACGCACTGCCGCCGTGCTCGCGAAGCATGGCGGTCAACCGGCTGTGGCCCAGCCAGGCGGTGGCCGCCAGCGCGCGGCCGCGCACGTCGGGGACGGCCAGCGAGATGTGGGCTCGGCGCGGTACGGCACGGGTGGGCGTCACGGGAGGCTCCTTCAGCGGCGCCACCTCGTGGGGGGCGCGCTCGTGCAGCAGCCAGCGCACGGCGGACAGGCGCGGCTCGGCATCAGCCCAGCGCTGCGGTGCGCCGCCGCAAAGCACCTCGGTCAAGGCGACCAGCGACATGCCGTGGTGGTGGCTCATCGTCGTGCCGATGCGCTGCATGCGCGGCCTGCGCTGTGTCGTGTCCGTGGCCTCAGGCAGGCGGCTGGCCGTGTAGTCCAGCGCCTCCATGAAGCCGGTGTCGTGACGGGCGCCGAGCGCCTGTAGCAGGCGCAGGTTGGCGACCGCCGCACGCGGCATCACCATTGTCGCCATCAGCGTGGCGTAGGGCGCGATGACTATCTCTTCGGGCGGCGTGTCGCGCAGGGCCAGCGCCGCATTGCCCTGCGGACCGTACTGGTAGGCCAGGCTGGCGTCGCGCTTGGCGTAGGCGCTTTCGGACACGCCCCAGGGCAGGCCCCGGGCCCGCGCGGCGCGTATCTGCTCTGCCACCGTCGCCCGGGCGGCTTCGGCCAGCGCGCTGCCGCTGGGCTCGTCCAGCACCAGCGACGGCATCAGCATCTCAAACATCGAGCCCGACCAACTCTTAAGCCCGGTCACGTGGCCGCGCGAGAAGAACGGCCGCCCCAGCGCGCCCCAGTGCGACGCGGGCACGTCACCCTTGGCGATGGCGACCAGGCTGGCCAGCCGTGCCTCGGACGCGAGCAGGTCGTAGTGGTTGAGGTCCAGCTTCTCTTCGCCCGGCCCGACGCCGGGCGGCGCGATGGCGCCGATGTGCAGCAGATGGCGCTGCGGGTCGTACAGCCAGCCGAACTCGTGTGCGAGTGCGATGCTGCGGGCGCGTGCGGCCACGTCGTTCAGCGCCTGGGCCACGGCCGGCCGCGGTGGCATGCCGTCACCGCCGCGGGCAAAGCCCTCGCAGGCTGCTGCAACGACCATCAGATGGGCGCAAAGGTTGCCGCTGTCCACTGTGGACACGTAGTACGGTTCCAGCACCGTCAGTCGCTGCGTGTCCACCCAGTTGTAAAGGTGACCGCGGTGCTTGGGCAATTTCTCCAGCGTGTCCAGCGTGCGGCCCACGCGCTCGGCCAGGCCCACGTCATGCAGCCAGCCAAACTCCCGCGCACAGCAGGCCGAGAGCAGGTACAGGCCGATGTTGGTTGGGGAGGTGCGGTGGGCGACTGCGGTGTCGGGGTCGAACTGCACGTTGTCGGGCGGCAGGTCGTTGTCGTCCTGGGTGACCCAGCGCTCGAACCAGCGCCAGGTGTCCCGCGCCACGCCCAGCAGGTAGTGGCGCTCGTCGTCGTCGATGGCTTCGCGGCGCGGCCTGGCGCGTGGCCTGCTGGCCAGGGCGATCCACAGCGGCGACAGGGTCCATGCCAGCATCACGGGCAGTGCAATGTGCCAGGCGACATGCAGGCTCAGGAATTCAGCGTTGATGAGCAGCGTGGCGAGCACACCGGTCGCAATGGTCAGCCGGCGGTGCTGGCGCCACAGCGCCATCCAGCCGGTACGGGCGTCGGCCTCGGCGGCGTCGGCGGTGGTCCATTCCAGCAGGTCGCGGCGCGTCACGCGCTGGCGCCACAGCGCCCGCCCGATGGCGTCCAGCTGCAGCCAGGTGGCCGCGGGCAGCATGGCCAGATGCCACAACGTGCCGCCTACTGCACGGCCGAGCTCGATCGCAGCCTGGCGGTAGAAGCGTGGCAACGAGATGCGCTCGCGGGCTGGCGCACAGGCCGCCAGCGCACCCATCAGCGGCCCCGCGCCGAAGGCTGCGGCCACGGCTAAGAACGCCCAGCCGGCCGACAGCCCCAGGCCCAACCATGACGCCACCAGCAGCAGCAGCGCGGCAGGTGCGACGAGGGAGCGGCGCAGGTTGTCCAGCATCTTCCAGACATGGATGGCGCGCAGGCCCCAGCGCCGCGGGTGCCCCAGGAAGGGCAGCAACTGCCAGTCGCCGCGCGTCCAGCGGTGGATGCGCGACGCGGCCACGTCGGCGTGCATGGGCGCGGCTTCCACCAGCACCACGTCGCTGACGCCGGCGCAGCGCATCAGCGAACCTTCCAGCAGGTCATGGCTGAGCACCTGGCCCTGCGGCAGGCGGCGGGCCAGCACCTGGGCGGCGGCCTGCACGTCGATCAGCCCCTTGCCGGCGGCGCTGCCTTCGTCGAACAAGTCCTGGTAGACCTCCGAGCTGGCCGTGCTGTACGGGTCCAGCCCGGGCTGGCCTGCGAACAAGCTGTGGAACCAGGTGCCGTGCACCGTCGAGCTACCGGCCTCAGTGGCCAGTGGTGTGGCGATGCGCGGCTGCAGCATGCCGTGGCCATGCACCACAGTGACGGCGCCGGTGGCTGATGTGGCGACGCGCGGGCGGTTCAGCGGGTGGGCGGCGATGGCGACCAGCTCGCGCAGCGCACCCGGAGGCAGCGCGGTGTCGCTGTCCAGCGTGACGAGGTACCGGATACCAGGCGCGGGGGTGGACAGCGCACCGAGGTCGATGAAGTGGTCGGGCAACGTGTCTGGCGCTTCACCGGCCAGCAGCGTGACCAGGGCTTCGGTCTTGCCGCGCTTGCGCTCCCAGCCTATCCACTTCTGCTCGGTCTCGCTCCAGCGCCGTTCGCGGTGCAGCAGCAGGAAGCGCGGCCGGCCGCCGCTGCCGGGGCCGTGTCGCTGGTTTAGCGTCTCGATGCCGGCGCGGGCCTGCGCGATCAGGCCCTCGTCTTGCGGCAGGTGCTCCGACTGGGCATCGCCGTAGTCGCTGAGCAGCGCAAACTGCGCCTCGGCCTCCAGGTTGGCGAGGTGGTGTCGCTCCAGCTGGGCCAGCAGCGAGTTGATGCCCTTGGGCCGCGTCAGCATGCAGGGGATGACCACGAGCGTGCGCGCCTCGGGCGGCAGCCCTTGCGGCCATGACAGCCGCGGCAGTCGCAGCGGCGGCATGCACTCGCCGATGAGGCGGTTGGCCAGCGCGACGATGGCTTCGCTGGCTGGCAGCAGCGCCAGCAGCACGGTGACTGCCACTACGCGCCAACCGGCATCAGGCGGAAGGCCCAGGGCCAGCAGCAGCACCATCGCAGCAGTGCCGACCGCGATCAGGCTGGACAGATAGATCAGTGCGCCGTGACGCTGCAGCCCGGCAACAACGCGCTCGGCCCGCGCCTCCCTCACGCGCAAATCCGCGAGCAGCTGCGCGCGCCCGCGCCCCGTCAGCCAATGCAAGGGAGCGCGCTCGGCGGAGTCTGGTGCCCACACGGGGTCGCTGCACAACAAGCGCACGACCTGGGCGACGTCGGCCTCGGGCAGGCCGTGGCGTGCGGCCAGCGCCTCGATGGCATGCACGGTGCGGTCCTGCGTGCCCTCGTGCTCCTGGCGGTAGACATCAATGCGGCCCAGCGCCTTCAGCGCGGGGTGGACGGTCTCGAACAGCCCGGCCCAGTCGGCGGCGCCCAACTTGCGCAGGCTGCCGATGGCGTTGCGGATGCTTTGATGGTCGGCCGCGCTCTCGTTCTGTTCGCTGGCCTGGGCCGCGGCGGGGTCGGGCAACTGCCCGGCCAGCCAGGTCCGGGCCGCGGTCCAAGGCGAATCGGCGACGTCGGGCGCGTCACGCTCGACGGGATGGCCCAGCGCACGGTCAACCAGGCGGTCATGCAGTCGCAGCGCCAATGCCAGCACGGCCGGGTCGTGTGGCCACTGCGCCTGCCAGTCCGTGAGCCGCTCGCGCACGGCGTCTGCCGTCATCTGCGGCAAGGCCTCGAACAGCAGCTGAGCCGCGCGCCGCCCGAGGTGGCGCCATGCAGCGCGCTCGGCCAGCCGGCGCAGGTTCTCCACCAGCACCACGCGCAGCGTCGACGGCAGCGCCCACAGCTCGCGCAGTGTCAGCGGCTGGGCTTCGTGGTGGCCGGTGAGGAAGTGGCGCAGCAGCGCCATGTCCAGCGCGCTGTCGGCATGGGCAACCCAGGCCCAGCCTACGCCGTAGACGCGTGGCAGGCCTTGCAGCGGCTCGTCGGCGAGGCGGGGAAGGCGCTGAAAATACCTGCGCGGCAGGTCGTGCAACACCTCGTCGAGCTGCTGCTGCAGCAGGCGGGCGTTGTCTAGCAACCAGGCGTGCGCAGGGTCGATGTCGGCCTGCAAGCCCTCCTCGGACAGCACGGCCAGCGCTGCGCTCCACACCTGCAGGTTGCTCTTGAGCCGCGGCGAGAACGGTCTGGGCTTGCGCTTCGCGTCGTCCAGCCGCTGCGCGGCAGCCAGGCTGCGGCCGTGCTCCGCGAAGCGCTCAGCGCCGAACTGCACCGCACGGACCGGCGCGGCGGCCGCCTCGGGCCTCGCCGCCACGCGCAGGAAAGCCGTTGCTGCTGCGCTGGGCGTCAGATCGCTCGGAGGCGGGGCAGGTGCGGCGTTGGGGGAGGCAGGCATACTGCCACTGTCCCCGTGGGGGGGCTGACCGGACAGCGGTTTGTGCGCCGTGTGGAAGTCAGCACAGTCCTACAGCCCCCGTCACCCGCACGCGTTCAGCCGTGCTCCCGCAGCCGTGCCGCCAGTGCTGAGATCTCGGCCGGCACCTTGGCCGCCATGGCGTCGGTCGGGTGGGCGCGCAGCACGCGCTTGAGCGTCTGCGGCTGCGGCGTCAGCGGCCCGGCGAAGCAGACATGGTCATCATCGGCAATCAGCAGCGTCGGGAAGGTCTCGATGTGCAGGTCACCGACCAGGTCGGCCTCGTCCTCGATGTCTATCCAGCGCACGCACAGGCCGTCCTGCGGCAGCTCGGCGCAGGTGGCTTCGAAAACCTCCTGGTAAGACTCGCAGGTGCGGCATCAAGCGGCACAAAGGCAGGCGACGTGGAAAGTCACGGGCGGCACGGTGCCATGCGCGGGCGCCGGATGCGGGTGCAGGGAAACCGGGCTCCTGCGGTTGACGCGCGCAACAGCGCCCATCAGGTCTAGGGTGTCACCCCCGCGGCCTGCGCCGCCAGCGTCCCCATTTCGCCGTACAGCGGCAGCACGTTGGTCCCCTGCGTCGGATGGACCCGGTTGGACAGCAGCACGAAGAAGCTGCGGCTTTCGGGGTCCAGCCAGATCGCGCAGCCGGTGAAGCCCGTGTGGCCGAAGCTGGTGGCCGGGTACAGGCTGCCTC
>JACPYV010000170.1 GCA_016195825.1 Burkholderiales bacterium
CCGTCGGTGGCGACCTTGCCGTCCTTGGCGTCCAGGCCCACGATGATGTGGCCGCCGAAGGCGCTGCAGGCGTCCTTCAGGAAGCCGGGGTTCTTGACCGCGGCCGTGCCGATGATGACGTAGCTGAGGCCGTCGTCCAGGTAGCGCTCGATGGTGTCGAGGTCACGGATGCCGCCGCCGAGCTGGATGGGGATCTCATCGCCCACCTCTTTGATGATGGCTTTGATGGCCGGCTCGTTGACCGGCTTGCCCGCGAAGGCGCCGTTCAGGTCCACCAGGTGCAGGCGGCGCGCGCCGGCGTCGAGCCAGCGGCGCGCCATCGCGGCGGGGTCTTCGCCGAAGGTGGTGGAGTCGTTCATGTCGCCTTGCTTGAGGCGGACGCAGCGACCGTCTTTCAGGTCGATGGCAGGGATCAGCAGCATGGCCGGAGGGAGCGTGGGAAGGTGGGCGAGAGAGTGCGGACCGACAGGAGACGGTCAGGGGTTCCAATGAAGGAAATTGCGGTACAGGGCGAGGCCCAGCGCGGCACTTTTCTCGGGGTGGAATTGAGTCGCAAAAATGTTATCCCGCGCCACTGCGCAGGTAAAGCGCAGGCCGTAGTCGGTCTCGCCGGCGCTGTGTTCGGGCAACGCCGTCGTCGCGTAGAAGCTGTGCACGAAGTAGAACCAGCTCTCGTCCGGGATGCCGTTCCAGACCGGGTGTGCACGCGGCTGGTGCACGCGGTTCCAGCCCATCTGCGGCACCTTGAAGCGGCTGCCGTCGGGCTGCAACTGACCTTCGAGGCGAAAGCGCTGCACCCGGCCTGGGATGAGCCCGAGGCCCGGCGTGTCTTGCTCTTCGCTGTGATCCAGCAGCATCTGCATACCGACGCAGACACCCAGCAGCGGCTTGGTGGCGGCAGCGTCAAGCACGGCTTCCTTGGCGCCCGACGCGGCCAGTTCGGCCATGCAGTCGCGCATGGCGCCCTGGCCCGGCAGCACGACACGCTCGGCGGCGCGGATCAACTCCGGGTCGCAGGTGATAGCGACATCGAAACCCTGGCCCTCGGCAGCATGGATGACGGCCTGCGACACGGAGCGCAGGTTGCCCATGCCGTAATCGACGACGGCAACGGTCCGGGTCATCAGAGACTGCCTTTGGTCGACGGGATCACGCCCGCCGAACGCGGGTCCTGCGACGCGGCCATGCGCAGCGCGCGGCCGAAGGCCTTGAACATGGTCTCGGCCTGGTGATGGGCGTTGTGGCCCTTCAGGTTGTCGATGTGGACGGTGGCCAGCGCGGCGTTGGCAAAGCCCTGGAAGAACTCGAAGGTCAGCTGCGTGTCGAAGGCGCCGATGCTGCCGGCCGTGAACTTGACGTCCATGTGCAGGCCCGGGCGGCCCGACAGGTCGATGACGACGCGCGACAGCGCCTCGTCCAGCGGCACGTAGCTGTGGCCGTAGCGCGTCAGGCCGGCCTTATCGCCCACCGCCTTGGCCACGGCCAGACCCAGCGTGATGCCGACGTCTTCCACCGTGTGGTGGCCGTCGATGTGGAGGTCGCCTTCGCAGTGGATGTCCAGGTCGATCAGGCCGTGGCGGGCGATCTGGTCCAGCATGTGGTCGAAGAAGCCGATGCCGGTGTGCAGCTTGGACTGGCCCGTGCCGTCCAGGTTGAGGCGCACAGTGATGCGCGTCTCGCGGGTGTTGCGGGTGACTTCGGCAACTCGTGAAGTGACGGGTTCGGTGGTCATGACAGACAGCTCGGGAGATCGGCCAGCAGCCGGGTGTTTTCGTCGGGGGTGCCGATCGTGAAACGCAAGCAGTTCGCCAGCAGCGGGTGCATGGCCGAGACGTTCTTGATCAGCACGCCCCGGGCCTTCAGCGCCGCAAAGGTGGCGGCAGCATCCTGCACCCTAGCGAGGATCATATTGCCCTGGCTGGGCCAGGGGCTGATGCCCGGAAGGGACTGCAGCGCGTGGAAGACCCGCTCGCGCTGTTCGCGCAGCTCGGCAGCCTGGGCGGCGTAGACGTCGGCGTGCTCCAGCGCGAAGAAGGCCGCCTCGGCGTTCAGCACGCTGATGTTGTAGGGCGGGCGCAGCTTCTCGATCTGGTTCACCAGCTCGGCCGCGCCAAGCAGGTAGCCGATGCGCACGCCGGCCAGGCCGAACTTGCTCATCGTCCGCATGACCAGCACGTTTCTTTGGCGGGCCATCAGCGCCAGACTGTCCTGACTGGCGAAGGGCTGGTAGGCCTCGTCCATGACGACCAGCCCCGGCGCGGCCTGGGCGATGCGCTCGATGACGGCGGCGTCCCACAGCGTGGCGGTGGGGTTGTTGGGGTAGGCCAGGTAGATCAGCGCGGGCTGGTGCTGGTGAATGGCATCCAGCATCGCGGCCTCGTCGAGCTGGAAGTCATCGGCCCGCAGTGGCACGCCGATGAAGCCCAGCCGCTGCTGGCGCGCCAGCGCCTCGTACATGACAAAGCCGGGCACCGGTGCCAGCACGCAGGCGCCTGGCTGGGCGACGGCGATGGTCAGCAGGCCGATGAGTTCGTCCGAGCCATTGCCCAGCGTGACGCCGCAGTCGTCCGGCACGCCGGCATGGCGGGCCAGCGCACGGGCCAGCTCGGCGGTGCGCTCCGCCGGGTAGCGGTTCAGCGCCAGCGCGCCGAGACGCTCGCCCAGCTCGCGCTGCAGCTCAGGCGGCAGGCGGTAGGGGTTCTCCATCGCGTCCAGCTTCAACTGGCCGGCGCTGGGCTGCACGACGTAGGCCTGGGCGGCCCGCACGTCGGGGCGGATCTGGGCGAGGGCTTGTTCCAGTGATGCGGTCATGGCGCGGTGACGAGAGGGTTGAGCACCTGCACGCTGTCGTAGACGGCGTCATGCGGCAGGGCCAGGCTGAGCAGTCGCGTGCAGCCCTGGGCCTTGGCGCTGGCGACCACCAGCGCGTCGGCGAACGGCAGGCCGAAGCGGCTTTCCAGCGACCAGGCGGATTCGACGGTCGCCTGGTCGGCAGCCCAGGGCCGCCAGTGCTGGTAGCGGCGCACCTCGGCGCGTGCGTCGCCCTGCGGCATGGGCGGCACGACCTGGCGCGTGGCCAGCAGGTAGAAGTCGTTGAGCACCTGCACAGACACCCGGCCCGTGCGCGTGGACCACAGCGCGCGCAGCCAGGCCAGCACTTGTTCGCGCTCGGCCGGGCGGGCGCCGTCTTCGCTGAACAGCAGCACGGAGGTGTCGACGAAGACGGGATCGGAACTCAAAGCGCGCTCCGACCCGGATAGGGTTGACCATCGGACGACCAGGAACGCTCGCGGTGCAGCCAGTCCTGCAGCGCCCGCTCGTAGGCGTCGTCGTGGCGCATCTTCTCGTCCAGCAGCTCGCCCAACAGGCGGGACACGCTGGTGTTGCGCCGCGCGGCCTCCAGCCGGGCCCACTCGGCCACGGCGTCGTCCATGGACACGGTGACGTTCTTCATGCGCTGCAGCGTATCACGAAGTTCGTGTTGCACGAACTTCGTGTCTCGTTAACCCTGAGGCCGGTACCAGAGCTCAGGCTTGTCCAGCGGTGTCTGCGGCGGCAGCAGCGGGTTGTGCAGCTCGATGACGCGACGCGAGCCCAGCCGGGCGCGAGCCAGGTCGTCGCCATGGTGCGTCAGGAACAGGCGATCGAAAGCGCCGCTGGCGCGCAGGCGCTGCAAGCCCAGCTCGATGGCGGCGGCCAGCTCGCCCTCGTCGGGCGCGACGAAGTAGTAGACGGCCGCTGGGTAGTGCAGGCACAGCTTGGGCACGACCACGAGGCCCTGGCCATAGCGCTCCAACTCCCACCAAACCTCCTCGACCGAGCGCGGAAATGCGTCCACACGGCCCAGGCGCAGCTGCTTGAACATCGCGTCGTAGCTGGGCGACACGACGACGTTCAGCCCGTTGCCCTGCAGGATGGCCGTGTCCGGCCACTCCAGGCCCTGCACCAGGGAGAACTGGCGCAGCTCCTGCAGGCTCTGCACGTCGCCCAGCCGTGCGGCCGCCTCGGCCGAGGCCAGCAGCAAGCGCCAGCCGAACAAGCCCTTGAAGAGGGGCACGCGCACCGGCCGTGCCTGCTGCTCGCGCTCGACCGAGGTCATGGTCCAGACCACGTCCAGCCGTGCGCGCCGGCCCAGCTCCTGCAAGGCGCGGTTCTGCGGGATCAGCTCGGGCGTGGGCTCCAGCGTGACGGCCATGCCGGCGGCTGCCAAAGCCTGCTCCAGCAATAGGGCCGCATAACTGCGCTCAAGTTCGGCCTTGGCCGAAACATGGGGAATGCGCAGGCGGCGCGGTGCGGCACGGGCGGCAGCCAGCGGCAGAGCCGCGGACGAGAGCAGAAGATCACGGCGACGCAGGGACATCGCATCAGCGTAGCCGAATCGCCCCTCGCGCTTCAATTGCGGCAGCCTGCCGCCAGCTTGCTGAAGGTGGCCGGGTGGACACCGGCCAAGGCGCAGCCCGGCCGAAGGCCCCTACTTCAGGCGGAGCTCGGCGGCGCGCGCGTGGGCCTGCAGGCCCTCGCCGTGCGCCAGCGTCGACGCGATGCCGCCCAGTACCTGGGCGCCCTGCTCGCTGACCTCGATCAGGCTGCTGCGCTTCTGGAAGTCGTAGACGCCCAGCGGCGACGAGAAGCGAGCGGTACTGGCCGTGGGCAGCACGTGATTGGGCCCGGCGCAGTAGTCGCCCAGCGACTCGCTGGTGTAGGCCCCCATGAAGATGGCGCCGGCGTGACGCAGCAGGGGCTCCCAGCGCTGCGGGTCGGCGGCGCTGATCTCCAGGTGCTCAGGCGCGATGGCGTTGCTGATCTCGCAGGCCTCTTCCATGGAACGGGTCAGGATCAGCGCGCCACGGCCCTCCAGCGAGGCTCGGATGACGGCCTCGCGCGGCAGGGTGGGCAGCAGGCGCTCCATGCTGGCGCGCACGGCATCCAGGTAGGCCGCGTCAGGGCTGAGCAGGATGCTCTGCGCCAGCTCGTCGTGCTCGGCCTGACTGAAGAGGTCCATCGCTACCCAGTCCGGCGGCGTGCTGCCGTCAGCGATGACGAGGATCTCGCTGGGGCCGGCAATCATGTCGATGCCGACCTGGCCGAACACATGCTTCTTGGCCGAGGCGACGTAGGCATTGCCCGGGCCGGTGATCTTGTCGACGCGCGGGATGGTGGCCGTGCCGTAAGCCAATGCAGCCACGGCCTGCGCGCCGCCGATGGCAAATACACGGTGCACGCCGGCCACATGCGCGGCAGCCAGCACCAGCGGGTTGCGCACGCCGTCCGGCGTGGGCACGACCATGATGATTTCCTGCACGCCGGCCACATGGGCGGGGATGGCATTCATCAGCACGCTGCTAGGGTAGGCGGCCTTGCCACCCGGCACGTACAGGCCCAC
>JACPYV010000024.1 GCA_016195825.1 Burkholderiales bacterium
CGTTTGCTAACTCGCCATGCATCCTACCGAGTTTCAACAAGCGCACCCGCGACAATGAGACCCGATTCACGGGAGGCATATGCAGGCATTCGATGCGGTGGTGGTAGGCGCGGGCGCGGCGGGCCTGTTCTGCGCGGGCCTGGCCAGCCAGCAAGGCCTACGCGTGCTGCTGATCGATCACGCACCCAAGCTCGCTGAAAAGATCCGTATCTCGGGTGGCGGGCGTTGCAATTTCACGAATCGTGAGGCCGGGCCGGCCAATTTCCTGTCCGAGAACCCCGCCTTCTGCCGCTCCGCGCTGGCGCGCTATACGCCGCAAGACTTCATCAAGCTGGTGCAGCGGCACGGCATCGCGTTCCACGAGAAGCACAAGGGCCAGCTGTTCTGCGACGATTCCGCGGAACAGATCATCCAGATGCTGGTCAAGGAGTGCGAGGCCGGTGGCGTCGTGCGCTGGCAGCCCTGCACTGTGGCCGACGTGCGACGTGCGGCCGATGGCTTCGAGCTCGACACCGGCCAGGGCCCGGTGAAGACGGCCCGTGTCGTCGTCGCCACCGGCGGTCTGCCGGTGCCCAAGATCGGCGCCAGCGACTGGGGCCTGCGGCTGGCCAAACGCTTCGAGCACGCCATCGTCGAGCCGCGCCCCGCGCTGGTGCCGCTGACCTTCGATGCCGACACCTGGGCACCCTTCGCGGCGCTGGCCGGGTTGTCGCTGCCGGTGGAAGTGTCCTGCGGGTCCGGCAAAGCACGCGGGCGCTTCCTGGAGGACTTGCTGTTCACGCACCGAGGCTTGAGCGGCCCGGCCATCCTGCAGATTTCAAGCTACCGCACGGCGGCCGACCAGCCACTGCAGATCGACCTGGCGCCCGAGCTGCAGCTGGACCAGGCACTTGTCGAGGCTAAGGGGGCGTCGCGCCGCCAGCTCGGCAATGAGTTCGGCGCCCGCCTGCCGCAGCGCCTGGCGGCCGCCTGGCTGGAGCGCGCCAGGCTGGACGCTGCCCGTCCACTGGCCGAATGCCGTGACGCCGACCTGCAGCGCCTGGGCCGCAGCGTGCACGACTGGCAGCTGATGCCCAGCGGTGACGAAGGCTGGCGCAAGGCCGAGGTCATGCGCGGCGGTGTCTCCACGCGCGATCTGAGCTCGCAGACGCTGGAAAGCCGACGCGTGCCCGGCCTGTATTTCATCGGCGAAGTGGTCGACGTGACGGGCTGGCTGGGGGGCTACAACTTCCAGTGGGCCTGGGCCAGCGCGGCGGCCTGCGCGCGGGCCATGGCGGAGGCTGCCAGCAGCGTCTCAGCCGGTGCCTGAGCAAATCTTGGCAAGTCCTTGATTTCCCGGCTACAATCCTCGGCTTTGCTGGCAAACCCGCGCGTCGATTCGCTGCACTTCTCGAAGAAGACTGAAGAGAAGCAGTAATCCGGAACCTGCTGCTGATCCCAGCCGCGAACACCGAGCGCAATCCGAAGGAAATACATGACCACCATCCGCGTCAAGGAAAACGAACCGTTCGACGTCGCTCTGCGCCGTTTCAAGCGCACCATCGAAAAGCTGGGCCTGCTGACCGACTTGCGTGCCCGCGAGTTCTACGAGAAGCCCACCGCCGAGCGCAAGCGCAAGAAGGCTGCCGCCGTCAAGCGCCACTACAAGCGTGTGCGCAGCATGCAGCTGCCCAAGAAGCTGTACTGATCGTCTCTGACGCGACCCGGAACCCTGCGTTCCGGTGAACTCCAAGACCCGCCACAGGACGCTGTTGCGGGTTTTTGTCTTTCTGAACTGGACATTCCCATGAGCCTCAAAGACCGCATCACCGAAGACATGAAGGCCGCGATGCGCGCCAAGGAAGCCGACCGTCTGCTGACCATTCGCGGCCTGCTGGCCGCCGTGAAGCAAAAGGAAGTGGACGAGCGTGTGGTCGTGGACGACACCGCGCTGGTGGCCATCGTCGACAAGTTGATCAAGCAGCGCAAGGACTCGATCAGCCAGTTCGCCGCCGCCGGCCGCGACGACCTCGTCGCCAAGGAGACCGCCGAGCTGGCCGTGCTGCAGGTCTACCTGCCCGAGCGCCTGTCCGCCGAAGCCGTGGCCGAAAAGGTTGCCGCCATCGTTGCCGAGCTGGGTGCCAGCGGCCCTGGCGATATGGGCAAGGTGATGGCCGCGGCCAAGGCCGCGCTGGGTGGCGTGGCCGAAATGAGCACGGTGTCGGCAGCGGTCAAGGCCGCGCTGGCCAAGTGAGGAGCACGCCATGAGCCTGCCCCTGCAAGCCATCGCACCCGACATCTGCACGGCGCCGCAACTGAGCCCCGCGGCCATGGCAGAAGCCGCGGCGATGGGTTTCAAGAGCGTCGTCAACAACCGGCCCGACTTTGAGCACGGCCCGGACCAGCCCACCTCGGCTGCGATCCAGGCCGCGGCCGAGGCGGCCGGCCTGCAGTACCGCCATCTGCCCGTGGCCGGCGGCTACCAGTCGCCGGAGGAGATCGCGGCCTTTGCGAAGCTGCTTGAAGAGCTGCCGCGGCCATTGTTGGTGTTCTGCCGCTCGGGCGCGCGCTCAACCCGGCTGTTCATGCAGGCACAGCAACTCGGCTGAACGCCGTCAGGCCTAATGCCCCAGGTAGGCGGCCTGCACGCGCGGGTCGCCCAGCAGTTCGCTGCCGCTGCCCTGCAGCACGATGCGGCCGTTCTCCAGCACGTAGGCGCGCTGCGCCAGCTTCAGCGCCTGCTTGACGTTCTGCTCCACCAGAAAGATGGTCAACCCCTCGGCGTTGATCGCCTTCAGCGTGCGGAAGATGTCCTGCACGATGATGGGTGCCAGCCCCATGGAAGGCTCGTCCAGCAACAGCAGCCGTGGCTTGGCCATCAGCGCGCGGCCGATGGCCAGCATCTGCTGCTCGCCGCCCGACAGGCTGCCCGCCATCTGCGTGGCCCGCTCGGCCAGACGCGGGAACAGGCTGTAGACATGGTCGATGCCTCGCGCCCGGCCGGCCGCGCCGTCGCGGCGGGTGTAGGCGCCCAGTTCCAGGTTCTCGCGCACGCTCAAGGTCGTCAGCGTCGCCCGGCCCTCGGCCACCTGCACGAGGCCGCTGGCCACGATGCGATGCGGCGCCGTGGCCGTGATGTCCTGACCGTCAAAAAGCACCTGGCCAGCCGCCTTCTTCACCAACCCGGACAAGGCCATCAGCGTGGTCGACTTGCCGGCGCCGTTGGCGCCGACCAGCGTCGTGATCTGGCCGGCGGCCAGCTCGAAGTCGATGACGCGCAGCGCCTCGACGTGGCCGTAGTTGACGGCCAGGCCGCGCACGCTCAGCAGGGGCTCGCCGCTCATTGGGCAACCTCCTCTTCGTCGTCCCGGCCCAGATAGGCCTCGATGACCTGTGGGTCGTTACGCACTTGATCCGGCCCGCCCTGGGCAATGATGCGACCGAAGTTCAGCACGGCGATGTGCTCGCACAGGCCCATGACGAAGCGCATGTCGTGTTCGATCATGAAGATGGTGTAGCCACGCGCCTGAATGTTGCGGATCTCCGCCATCAGCTCGGTCTTCTCCGCGCCATTCATGCCGGCGACCGGCTCGTCGAGTAAGAGCAGCCGGGGCTCGGTGGCCAGGGCGCGGGCCAGCTCTAGCTTGCGCTGCTCGCCGTAGCTGAGGTTGTCGGCGATGTCGTCGGCCTTGTGCTCCAGCTTCATCCACGACAGCAGCTCGCGCGCCCGCTCTCGCGCCGCGCGCTCCGCCGCGCGGAAGGACGGCAAGCGCAGCAGCAGGCCGGCCGGCCCGTAGGCCAGGCGGCCGTGCATGCCGACGATGACGTTCTCCAGCAGCGTCATCTCCTTGAAGACACGGATGTTCTGGAAGGTGCGCGCGATGCCGCCGGCGGTGATGCGGTGTGGCTTGCGGCCGACCAGGCTCACGCCATCAAACAGGATGTCACCCGAGGTCGGCGGCAGCAGGCCGGTGATGAGGTTGACCACCGTGGTCTTGCCGGCGCCGTTCGGGCCGATCAGGCCGAAGATGCCACCCTGCGGCACCTCGAAGCTGACGTCCTGCAGCACCTTAAGACCACCAAAATGGCGTGAGACGGATTGCAGCTTCAGCATCTCAGCCCCTGCGACCCAGCAGCGCGCGCAGCCGCGCCGGATCCCACAAGCCGCGGGGCAGGAAGAGCACGATGCCCACGAGGATGAGCCCGTTGACGACGTTGCGGAAGTCGGCCAGGCCGCGCAGCAGCTCGGGCAGCAGCGTCAGAATCAGCGCACCGGAGATCGGCCCCATCAGGCCGTTGATGCCGCCGAGGATGGTCATTGTCAGGATCTCCACGCCGCGGTCGAAGCCGTACTCATTGGGGCCGATGAAGAAGGTCAGGTGGGCGTTCAGCGCACCGGCCAGGCCGGCCAGCATCGCGCCCAGCACAAAGGCCAGCATCTTGTGGGCGTTGACATCGATGCCCATCAGGCCGGCGGCCGTCTCGTCCAGCTTGATGGCCTCGAAGGCGCGGCCCACCTTGGAGCGGCGCAGCAGCGCCAGCACCACGCAGGCCAGCGCGAGGGCCAGCGCAACATGCCACCACTCGGTCAGCGGCGGGATGCCGTTCAGCCCCAGCGCGCCGCCGGTCCAGTCCTCGGTGTTCAGGATGAAGATGCGCACCACCTCGCCGAAGGCCAGCGTCGCCATCGCTAAGTAGACGCCCGACAGGCGCAGCGTCGGCCCGCCCATCAGGAGGGCCACGACCGCCGGCGCCGCCATGCCGCCGGCCAGTGCGACCGGGAATGGCATGCCGGCGTTCATCGTCAGCAGCGCGGCCGCGTACGCGCCAATGCCCATGAAGGCCGCGTTGGCCATGGCCAGCATGCCGCAGGACAAGGTCAGGTAGATGGACAGGGCCAGCAGCGAGTTGGTGCCTAGCGTGAGCACCAGGTTGCTGTAGACCGCCCAGAAGCTGTCGAAGCTCTCAAGCATGACTGTCAGACCTTGCGTTCATTGACGGTGCCGAACAGGCCTTTGGGCCGCAGCAGCAGCACAGCGAACAACAGGCCGAAGGCGACCGCGTCGCGCATGGTCGAGCCGATGTAGGCCACTGACAGCACCTCGGCAAAGCCGAGGAACAGCCCCGCCAGCATCGCGCCGCGGATGTCACCCATGCCGCCCAGGATGATGACCGCGATGCCCTTGTGCAGGATGGGCTGGCCCATCAGCGGGAACAGCGCGTTGGAGTACAGGCCGATCAGCACGCCGGCCACGCCGCCAAGGCCGGCGGCGAAGAAGCTGGTCAGCATGAACAGGCCGCCGACGTTGATGCCCAGCAGCGCCGCGGCCTTGGGCGACTCGGCGATGGCCCGCAGCGCACGGCCCAGTTGGGTGCCGCGCAGCACCAGCAGCAGCACGGCCATCAGTCCGAAGGACAACGCGATGATGCCCAGCTCCAGCACGGTCACGTGCAGGCCGGCGACGGTCAGCGTCTGCTGCGGCAGCACCTCGGCCGGAAAGCGCAGGTTCTGCGCGCCGAAGAGGCCCTGGGCCAGGCTGTTCAGCGCGATGGCCAGGCCGATGGTGGCAATCATGGGGATCAGGTGCGGCGCGTTGCGCGCGCGCAGCGGCCGCAGCACCAGCACGTCGATCAGCAGGCCCAGCAGGCCCGACGCCGCAAATGCCACGGCCAGCGCGCCGGCCAGCGGCAGATTCAGCCGGATGACCGCCTGCAATGCCGCGTAGGCACCCACCATGAACACGGCGCCGTGCGACAGGTTGACCACACCCAGCACGCCGAAGACCAGCGTGAAGCCGAGCGCGAACAGCGCGTAGACGCTGCCGAGCGAGAGGGCATTGAAGAGCTGCTGTTCGAGCACGTTGGGGACCTGGGGAAATGACGAGGCCCGCGGGAATGCCGCGGGCCGCTGTGGCGCTGGGCCGCTTTACTTCTCGATGGCGTAGCGGCCGTTCTTGGTCACGCTGACGATGGCCGTCTGGCTGGCGTCGTAGCCGGCCGGGTTGCCGGCCTTGTCGGTCGCACGGCGGAAGGCAAAACCGCCGGTGGCGCCGGTCCACTTCACATCGGGCAGCGCATTGCGCAGCGCGGCTCGGTCCTTGGCGAGGTCGCCGCTGAGCTTGATCTTTTTCAGCGCCTGGGCGGTGATGAACATCGCGTCATAGGCCTGGGCCGCGAACTGGTCGGGCGCGGACTTGTGCTGCTTGGTGTAAGCGACGATGAAGGCGCCGTTCTCCTTGGTCTGGTTCTCGATGGACCAGGGGCTGCCGATCCACAGGCCATCCGACGCGCCCTTGGCCAGGTCGAAGACCTTGACCGAATTCATGCCGTTGCCGCCGATCACCGGCACATTCAGGCCGAGCTGGCGGGCCTGCACCATGACGGGCGCGCCCTCGGCGATCAGCGCCGACAGCACCAAGGCGTCCGGGTTGGTTGCCTTGATCTTGGTCAGCTGGGCCTTGAAGTCGACGTCGCCTTTGGCGAAGGTCTCGGTCGTGGTGACCGCGATCTTCTGCGCGTCCAGCGCCTTCTTGAAATTGTCGTAGCCACTCTTGGTGAAGACGTCGTCGTTGCCGTAGAGCACGGCGACCTTCTTGATGCCCAGCTTTTTGACGGCAGTGGACAACGTCACCGGCAGCACATCGGCTTCGGTGACCGAGTTGCGGAAGACATGGTCGCCGATGGACGTGATGCCGTCGGCCGTGTTGGACGTGCCGAAGACGACCGTCTTGGACGCCTGCGCGATAGGGTCGGCAGCCTGGGCCGAGTTGGACAACGTAGGGCCGAACAGCATCAGCACCTTGTCCTGGAAGATCAGCTTCTTGAAGGCGTTGATCGCCTCTTCCTTCTTGCCCTGCTCGTCCTCGACGACCAGCACCAGCTTGTTGCCGTTGATGCCGCCGGTGGCGTTGATCTCGTCAGCCGCCAGTTGGAAGCCTGCGCGGATGCTCTGGCCGTACTGGGCGGCACCGCCCGAAAGTGCTTCCGCGACGCCCAGCTTGATGTCGGCGGCCGGAGCCATCGCGGCGAACGCGCAGGCGACGGCGAGGGTGAGCGGCTTCAAGGTGCGCAGGGTCATGGGCGGTGTCTCCGGTCGTGTTCGCAGTGGTTTTTGATGATAGCGGCGGGATCTTCAGTTGCCGGCCAGCTTCATGCCGGTGACTAGCACCGAGCCGACAGTCTTGGTGCCCATCGAATACTCGTCGGCACCGATGCCGACGATGTTTTGCAGCATGTCGCGCAGATTGCCGGCAATGGTCACTTCATGAACCGGGTAGGCGATCTCGCCGTTCTCAACCCAGTAGCCACTCGCGCCGCGCGAGTAGTCGCCGGTCACGTAGTTGACGCCTTGCCCCATCAGCTCGGTGACCAGCAGGCCGCGGCCAAGACGCCGGATCATCGTCGGCAGGTCATCGCCGGGCGCGGTGGCACGGCTGGTCATGCGCAGGTTGTGCGAGCCGCCGGCATGGCCGGTCGTCTGCATGCCCAACTTGCGGGCCGAGTAGCTGGACAGGAAATAGCCCTGAAGCACGCCGCCCTGCACGACCTGGCGTGCACGCGTCACGACGCCCTCGTCGTCGAACGGCGAACTGCCCTTGCCTTTGGGCACATGCGGGTCCTCGGCGATGTCGATGTGCGAGGCCATTACCGGCTTGTCCAGGCTGTCGAGCAGGAAGCTGGTGCGCCGGTACAGCGCACCGCCGCTGGTGGCCTGCACCAGCGCCCCGAGCAGGCCGATGGCGACCGTGCTCTCGAACAGCACGGGGATCTCGGCCGTCGCGACCTTTCGCGCCTTTAGGCGGGACAGTGCACGCTCCGACGCGTAGCGGCCCACGGCCTCGGCCGAGGCCAGGTCGGCGGCGTCGCGCATGGAGCTGTACCAGGCGTCACGCTGCATGCCCGCACCGCGGCCGGCAATGGGCGCAACGGACAGCGAGTGGCGCGAGCTGGCATAGCCGCCGCTGAAGCCGCGCGTGTTGCCCATCCAGAAGTGCGACTGCTGGGCCGACACGGCCGCGCCCTCGCTGTTGGTGATGCGCTTGTCCACGGCGAGCGCCGCGGCTTCGCAGCGCAGCGCGATCTCGGCGGCCTGGGCGGCGTCGATGGCCCAGGGGTGGAACAGGTCCAGCTCGGGCCGCAGCGCTGCATCCAGCGCCAGGTCAGTCGCGTCCGGCAGGCCGGCAAACTCGTCCTCGGCCGTGAAGCGGGCGATGTCGTAGGCCGCGCGCACCGTGTCGCGGATGGCCTGGGCCGAGAAGTCGGACGTGCTCGCGTTGCCGCGGCGCTGGCCGAGGTAGACCGAGATGCCCAGCGACTTGTCGCGGTTGCGCTCGACGTTCTCCAGCTTGCCCAGCCGCGCCGACACCGACAGGCCGCAGCCCTCCGACACCTCGGCGCCGGCATCGCTGGCGCCGAGCTTTTTCGCCTCGGCGAGGGCATCTGCGATCCACTGCTGAAACTGCTCGGGGCTGTAGGCGAAACCGTTCTGGGGCTGGGGCATGAAAGCAAAGCGCCGGGCGATGCCGGCGCCAGGGGGAATGGGGTGGGGGACAATGATAAGACTCTGCCCTCCCCCGCACAGCGATGCACGATCCCAACCCTGAATTCGAAGACGACGACGACTTCGACCGTCCCAGCAAGAGCCAGCTCAAGCGCGACATGACCGCGCTGCAAGACCTCGGCGAGGATCTGCTCGCCCTGCCCGAGAGCCGCTGGGAGCCGCTGGCGCTGCCGGAAATCCTGTCCGACGCGCTGCGCGCCGCCAAGAAGATCACCAACTTCGAGGGCAAGCGCCGCCAGATCCAGTACATCGGCAAGCTGATGCGCAAGATCGACCCCGAGCCAGTGCGCGAGGCCGTGGCCATGTTCAAGCTGGGCCATGCGCAGGACAGCCTGCGGCTGCACCAGTCCGAGCGTTGGCGCGAGCGCCTGCTGGCCGAGGACGCCGCGCTGCAGGAGTTCCTGAACGCACACGTCGACGTGGACATCCAGCAGCTGCGCAACCTGGTGCGCGCTGCGCGCAAGGACGCGGCCAACGAGCCGGAGAAACGCAGCGGCCGCGCCTTCCGCGAGCTGTTCCAGTTCATCAAGGCGTCGGAAGTCGCCGCTGAAGATGAGTGACGCCGTTCGCATCGGCATCGTCTCGATCAGCGACCGCGCGTCCAGCGGCGTTTACGAGGACAAGGGCCTGCCGGCATTGAAGGACTGGCTGAGCGGTGCGCTGCACAACCCCATCGAGTTCGTGCCGCGCCTGATCCCCGACGAGCAGGCCGGCATCTCGGCCACGCTGGTCGAGCTGGTCGACACCGAGCGCTGCGACCTGGTGTTGACCACCGGCGGCACCGGCCCCGCGCCACGTGACGTGACGCCTGAGGCCACGCTGGCCGTGGCCGACCGCGAGATGCCGGGTTTCGGCGAGCAGATGCGCCAGATCTCGCTGCACTTCGTTCCGACGGCCATCCTGTCGCGCCAGGTGGCCGTCATCCGTGGCCGGGCACTGATCATCAATCTGCCGGGTCAGCCCAAGGCCATCGCCGAGACGCTGGCCGGCCATGAGAAGGCCAGCGGCATCTTCGCCGCGGTGCCGTATTGCATCGACCTGATCGGCGGGCCCTACCTGGAAACGCGCGACGAGATCTGCAAGGCCTTCAGGCCCAAGAGCGCGCAGCGCCCCCCGACAACCTAGCCGACCACCGTGTCGGGCTCGGCTGGCGAGCCAATCGCAGCCGCCACGTCGTCCAGGGCCCGGTTGCTGCTTAAACCGAACTCGCCCACGATGCGCTGGCCGATGGCTCCGCGCCCAGTGGCAGGGTGCATACCCACCCAGGCGTTGCGGCCCGATCGCTTGGCCGCGTAGAGCCCCAGGTCGGCCAGGTTGACGACCTGCTGCCAGCTGCGCGCCTGGGGGCGCTCCGGCTCGAACGGCACGCAGGCGAAGCCGATGCAGCAGTTCACCACCAGCTCGCTGCCGTCGTCCAGCCTGAACGGCGTGTCGGCAATGACCGCACGCATGCGCTCGGCGAGCTCCTCGGCGCGCACGCGGTCGGTGTCGCGCGCGACGGCCAGGAATTCCTCGCCGCCCCAGCGCACCAGGTAGTCGGACTCGCGCAGCACCGAGCGCAGCCTTGCGCCGAACTGCACCAGCACCGCATCGCCCGCCGCGTGGCCATGCCGGTCGTTGATGCGCTTGAAGGCATCCACGTCCAGCAACAGGAAAACGTTGTCCGTGTCCAGCGGCTGGCCACCGGCGGCCAGCGTCTCCTGGGCGCGCCGCAGGCTGGCCGCCAGGTCCTGCTCGATGTGGTCGGACAGGAAGCGACGGTTGTGAAGGCCGGTGAGCGGGTCCGTCACGCTGCTCATCTGCAGCTGGGCGGACTTCTCCTCCAGCGCGTGATGCAGCGTTTCCAGCTCGGCGGTGCGCTGGCGCACCTTGAACTCCAGCTCGCGCTGGCGATGCCGCAGCAGCCGCGTGCGCCCCATCACGGCCGCGACCAGCAGCAGGCCCAGCGCCAGCGCGAAGCACGCGCGGGCCCACCAGGTCTGGTGCCAGGCCGGCAGAACGCGGATGGGCAGGGCCAGGTCGCGCTCACCCCATTGGCCGTCGCGGTTGGAGGCGCGCAGCAGCAGCCGGTAGTCGCCCGGCGGCAGGTTGGCGTAGGCCGCGAGCCGGCGCGTCGCATCCGTCGCCACCCAGTCGGCGTCATAGCCTTCCAGCTTGAAGGCGTAGCGGTTGCGCTCGGGCGCCGAGAAGTCGGTGGACGAGAACTCGACGGCGAGGCTGTTGGCATCCGGTGCCACGATCAGCGCGGGCCCGTTTGCTGCCACCGACACATGCTGGCCACCCAGCGTGACGTCGCTGATCAGCACCCCGGCGCCGTAGGTCCAGGCTTGCAGGCGGTGCGGTTGCACGACGGTCATGCCGCCCGCACCGCCAAAAAGCAGTTCGCCGCGTTCGGTGCGCGCCGCCGAGCCCGTCCAATAGGTCGGGAAGACCACCCCCTCGGCGCGCCGCAGTGCCAGCACCGCAAGCGACTGCGGGTCGATGCGGGCCAAGCCGTTGTCCGTGCTGGCCCAGACCTGCCCCTGCAGGTCGCGCAGCAGCGCGTTGACCGTACTGTCGGGCAACTGGGGCGGCCCCAGCCGCTGCGCCGGTGCTCCGCCGGGCCCGGGCAACACGTCGACACCGCCGCCGTAGCTGCCCACCCACAGCCGCCCGCGGTCATCCGACAGCAGCGCCGTGATGAAACCACCGGACAGCCGCCCCGGCCCCACCGGCCCGGGCAGCCATTGGGCGACGTCGCGCGTGGCCAGATCGACCCGGTTCAAGCCGTGACGCGTGCCCACCCACAACGCGTTGCCTGCGTGCGGGTCGCGCGCAAGCACGGTGATGCGCTGGTCGCTGAGGCCGGCGCCCGACAGCGCGACGGCTTCGGAGCGCGCCCGGCGCACGTCCAGCCGCCACAGCCCGTCCGCCTGGCCACCCACCCACAAGTCGTCGCCATCGGCCAGCAAGGCCCAGACCGACGCCGCCGGGTCGCGGCCCGTGAGCACCATGCGGCTGACCTGCCGGCCGGCCGCGTCCGCGCGGTACAGGCCGCGCTTGGTGCCAATGAAAAGGCCGCCGTCCGGGGCCGGCGCCATCGCCAGCACGATGTCGGGCGGCAGAGCCGTCTCGGGCCG
This sequence comes from Burkholderiales bacterium, assembly GCA_016195825.1. Lineage (GTDB taxonomy): Bacteria > Pseudomonadota > Gammaproteobacteria > Burkholderiales > Burkholderiaceae_C > Pelomonas. The sequence continues at coordinate 11,659 of JACPYV010000024.1, forward strand.
GCTCGCATCGGGCCGCAACGCGGCGACGCGGGCTCCCGCCGCGTCCAGGATGTCGATGCCGCTCTTGTGCGTGCCCAGCCAGATGCGGCCATCAGGCATGGGCTGTATCCAGCTGATCTCGGTGCTGACGAAGCGCGCGTCCATCGCATCGCCGCCGTCCGGCGTCACGCCGAAACGCGTCAGCACGGCGGTCTGCCGGGGGTCGTAGCGACTCAGGCCGCGGTTGGTGCCAACCCAGATCAGCCCGGCGCGGTCGCGGTACAGGGCGCGCAAAGCGTTGTCGGCCAGGCTCATGGGCCAGGCCGGCACATGGCGGATGCGGCGCGTTTCGCCCTGCGCGAAATGCACGGCCACGAGGCCCTGGCTCAGCGTCGCCACCCACATTTCGCCAGGCTGCACCTCGGCCAGGCCGGCAATCTGGCTGTCGCTGAGCAGGTCCAGCCCGTCGGGCGCGGCGCGCTCGCGCAGCGGTGTGGCCAGCGCCCTGCCCTCGTCCGGCAGCACGAAGACGCCATGCTGCAGGCTGCCCACCCAGATGCGTCCAGCACTGTCCTGCGTCAGCACCTCGGGCTGGACAGTGATGCCGGCGCGCAGCGGCACTGGTTCCAGCGTCTGCGCACCGGGCTCGCGCCGGAACAGGCCCGCCGTGCTGCCCAGCCACAGCGCTCCCCGGCGGTCGCGCAGCAACGCTCGCACCTGCACACCAGCGGCCGCGGCCCAGGACTTGCTGGCATGTTCAACACGACCGCTGGACGGATCCAGCCAGTCCAGCCCAGCGTCGGTAACGACCCAAAGCCCACCGTCGCCATCGTCCCGCATCTGGCGCACGCTGACATGGCTGAGACCTCGTTCGCCACCCACGGGATAGTGGATGAAGCTGTCGGTCGCCGGGTCGTGGCGCAGCAACCCGGCCGAACTGGTGCCCACCCACAGCCGGCCGCGCGCGTCGCCGTACAAAGCCTGCACGTAGTTGTCCGGCAAGGCACCCGGGCGCTGCGGGTCGGCCTGGTAGACACGGAAGCGGTAGCCATCCCAGCGCGACAGCCCGCCGGGGCTGCCTATCCACAGGAAGCCCTGGCCGTCCTCGGCGAGGTTGGAAGCAATGGCGTTGGGCAGTCCCTGGTACTGGCCGACATGCTGGAAGGCGATGTCGGCCAGCCGCTCCTGCTGCGACTGCAGTGCGGCCCGGGCCAGGCTGCCACACAGCGCCAGGCCCAGGGCCAGGCACCAGCCGGAAATGAGCCGCAGTCGGAACGCGCGCAGGAGCACAGCAGGCCGTGGAGGCGGGCCCGTGGCCCGGAACCCAGGATTCTGCGGCAGCCGGCGCCGCCCCGGCCGCAAAAACCGGGGCGAGCCGGCGGCATATTTCCGGGCAGGCCCCGGGGGACTGCTGCTACTTGACCAGCCGGTTCATCTCGGCCGCGTCGAAGACCTCGTCGCGCTGTGCATCGTCGGGTACACAGTCGCCCACCGGCCGGCCAGCCTGGCTGGACAGCTTGCACACGGCGCTCCACAGCAGCGCGATCTGGTGCTCGTGGCCGGAGGCACTGTCGATCAGCCCGCGCATGGCCATCGCGACCGGGTCGTCGCCCTGCGTCACGCCGTACGCCGAGAAGCCCATTTTGGCGGCCGCCTCCTCGCGCGCCTGCTCGCTGGCGGCCTCGATGATGCGGGCCGGATTGCCGACCGCCGTCGCACCCGCCGGCACCGGCTTGGTGACCACCGCGCCCGAGCCGATGCGCGCGCCGGCGCCCACCGTGAAGCCACCTAGCACGCTGGCGTTGGCACCCACGATGACCCCGGGACCCAACGTGGGATGCCGCTTGGCCCCCTTGACCAGGGACGTTCCGCCCAGCGTCACGCCCTGGTAGATGGTGCAGCCCTCGCCGATCTCAGCCATCTCACCGATGACGATGCCCATGCCGTGGTCGATGAAGACCTTGCGCCCTATCTTGGCGCCGGGGTGGATCTCGATGCCGGTCAGGAAGCGGCTCCAATGCGAGAGCCAGCGCGCAAGCCACTTGTAGCCGCGCTGCCACAGCCAGTTGGCGCGGCGATGGAACATCAACGCGTGCAGGCCCGGGTAACAGGTCAGCACCTCCCATGCCGATCGGGCAGCCGGGTCGCGCTCGAGGATTAGGGCGATGTCTTCGCGCAGGCGCTGAAACATGGTGCGGCCGAAAGAGAAAGGCAGGCCAGTGTAGGTGGGGCTACTTTGGGCCTGCTGCGGCTGAGGTCTTGCTCATCTGCCGCGCAATGCCGCGCAGGATGTGGATTTCCTCGTTCGTCAAGCCCGCGCGGTTGAAGAGCTGGTTCAGGCGCGGCATCAACTTCCTGGGCGCCGCGGGGTCCAAGTAGCCGATCTCGGTCAGCGCCGTCTGCAGGTGGTCGAGCAGGCCCTGGACGGCGCGCGCGTCGGCGCGCTCGGGGTCGGGTGCGCGCGGCTGCACGCTGAAGCCGCCGATGGCCTGGCGCAGATCGTAGGCCAGCAACTGCACGGCCTGGGCCAGGTTCAGCGAGCCGTAGTCCGGGTGCGTCGGGATGCTGAGCACCGCATGGCAGCGGTAGACGTCGTCGTTGCTCATGCCGTAGCGCTCGGAGCCGAACACCAGCGCCAGGCGCGGCGGGGCTTGACGCGCCGCCAGCTCGGTGAACAGCGCACGCGGCTCGCGTGTCGGCGGACCGAAGTCGCGCGGCGTCATTGCTGTGGCGCAGGCGTAGTCGACACCATCGAGCGCCTCGGCCAGCGTTTCGACGACGCGCGCACGGGCCAGGATGTCGGCCGCACCGCTGGCCATGGCGACGGCTTCTTCGTGGCACAGCACGTCGGCAAAGCGCGGCGCGACCAGCACGAGGTCGGCAAAACCCATCACCTTCATCGCCCGCGCCGTCGCCCCGACGTTGCCGGCATGGCTGGTGTTGATGAGGACGAAGCGTGTGGATTCCACGGGTTTGTACGGGGGCTGCGGCTAGAATCGCGCGATTATCCGGGCCAGCCCTCAGCCGTCCCGCCGCTCTTTCCTCCCGTCAGCCCCTTCTTTCCAGCGAGTGCCACGCATGCTGCAAACGTCTCACCATCCCATGCTCAATGTCGCCATCAAGGCGGCGCGTGCAGCTGGCGCCATCATCAACCGCGCCTCGCTGGACCTCGAAGCTCTGCGCATCAACACCAAGAGCCCGAACGACTTCGTCACCGAGGTCGACCACGCCGCAGAAGGGGTGATCATCGAGACGCTGCTGGGCGCCTACCCGGACCACGGCATCCTCGCCGAAGAGTCGGGCCGCACCCACGGCGCCAAGCATTCCGAGTACGTCTGGATCATCGATCCGCTGGACGGCACCACCAACTTCATCCACGGCCTGCCGATGTACTGCGTGTCCATCGCGCTGGCGCACCGCGGCGTCGTGCAACAGGCCGTCGTCTACGACCCGACCCGCAACGACCTCTTCTACGCCACCAAGGGCCGCGGCGCCTTCCTGAACGACCGCCGCTTGCGCGTGTCCAAGCGCACCCGCATGAGCGACGCGCTGATCGGCACCGGCTTCCCGTTCCGCCGTGGCGACAACTTCAAGCGCTACGTGAAGATGTTCGAGGACGTGATGCAAGTCTGCGCAGGTCTGCGCCGCCCGGGTGCCGCTGCGCTGGACCTCTGCTACGTGGCCGCCGGCTACTACGACGCCTTCTTCGAGACCGGCCTGCAGCCCTGGGACGTGGCGGCGGGTTCGCTGATCATTGCCGAGGCCGGCGGGCTGGTCGGCAACTTCACCGGCGAGGCCGACTTCCTGCACCAGCGCGAGGTCGTGGCGGGCAACCCCAAGATCTACGCCCAGCTCGTGACCATGTTGTCGCCCTACACCCGCGTCATCAAGGAAGAAGATGTCGCTGCAGCGCCGGCAACCGCACCAGCAGCGGGCGCCGCACCGGCGCCGGCAGTCGCCAAGAAACGCGTCGCCGTCCGCATCAAGCGGGACGAACAGGGTGACGACGCCCCGGTCTGAGCCTCGGCTCACCCACGCACCGAAGCCCTCCCCGCGAGGGCTTCGTCGTTTTCGGCCGTGACGGAGTTGGCAGGCGTGACCTCTGCGGGTGAACCCGCGCATGGCGGCGTGACATGTGCACGGCCAGCCCCCTTAACCAAGGGGGCATCACTGGCCAGAATGCGCTCAGCAACGCGGTGATCCGCCGCATGTCTTCCCCCAGTCAACCAGACCGAAAGACCTTTCCGATGTTTGTCCGTTCCGCCATCGCCCTCGCCCTCGTCGCCGCTGCTTCCCTGGCTCATGCCGATGCCAAGGTCCTGAAGAAGGTGGCCCCCGAGTACCCTGGTGAAGCCGCCCGCAAGAACATCACCGCCGGCAGCGTCCGCGCCAAGATCGCCATCGCCGGTGACGGCAAGGTCTCAGGCGTCGACATCGTCGAAGCCGAACCCAAGCGCGTCTTCGACCGCGCCGCCATTGACGCCCTGAGCCAGTGGAAGTTCGAAGGCACCGGCGCCGCCCAGACGCACGAAGTCAAGCTGGTGTTCAAGTCGGAAGACTGATTGACGCCGCAGGGCGCGCCCTGCCCAGGCATCGAAGGCCCGCAACTGCGGGCTTTTGCTTTTCTAGCGCGCCCCGTCGGTGACTGTCGCTTTCGACAGTCCGGAGGGCCGGATGAGGAACTGGTAAGACGCCGTCGCATCTTGCTGCCGCCCGGGCGGCGCGAAGAGCGCCACCAGCACCGCATCGCCTTCGCGCCAACCCACCCCGGCCCGGCCGACGACGGCCAACCACCAGCGTTCACCCACCAGCACCGGCAGGCGCCGCGCATTGGCGTTGGACAAGACGGTCAGCATGGGATCCAGCCGTGTCTCTTCGGCGCCGAACAACGCAAACTGCGGATTCCCTTCGCTCCCGGCCGTACTGACATCGCCCGGCGGCAAGCCCAGCGAGACAGCCACCGCCTCGCCGGGCCGATAGCCGCCGTTGAACGCCAACGCATCCAGCGGCTTGCCCGCCGCCCGTGACGTTTCGTAGGCCTGCGCGAGCCGCTGCGCGACCGGCTGGCCCGCGTCGCAGACCGGGCTGCCCGGTGCGCAGAAACGCTGCCCTGCGGTCATAGCCGTGCGACGCTGGATTGCGATGCGGCAGGCCTGCCCCCAGCCGCGGCCGTTCCAGGTGGCAATGCGGTAGTTCAGGTCCGGGCTGACCATCGACGGCGCCCCGCCCACAACGAAGGCCGGCTGGCCCAGCACCTGGGCGAAGGACGCCCACTGCGTGGTGCACAAGTCCATACGCTCCGTGCCGGCGGGCGGCTTGATCTGGCGCCCCGGCTGGCCGGGCTTGGCCTCAACCAGCACCAGTGACTGGCAATTCGCCGTGCCGGCAAAGTCGGCGACCATGTACACCGACGTGCCCGTCAGTTGCTGCACGCGCATGGGCCGGCTTTCCGGCGCGCTCAGCAACTCACGCCAGCGGGCGTCGTTGCCCAGCGCCGTGACCGTCGGCGACGCCTTACTCGCCTGAACAGGCTTCACCCAGTCTGCGAGCGGATCGGCCTTGGCCCAGGTGGCGGGCGATGCACCGCGGGCTTCATCGGCCAACCGTGCGCACAGTGAAGGGTCGGCCGCACCGGCCGTGCCCGTCCAGCCAGTCAGCGCAAGGCCGGCCAACAACGCCTTCTTCATCGCCTCCCCCCCAGAGTTCGCGGCGGTCGCCGCTTAAACTGCTGCCCATTCTGAAGCCCTCCGCCGGGGGGCTTTGCTATTTCTTTGACGCCGATGACCCAGCCCGCTGACTTCAGCGCCCACACGCCCATGATGGCCCAGTACCTGGGCCTGAAAGCCGACTTCCCGGACACGCTGCTGCTGTACCGGATGGGCGATTTCTACGAGGTCTTCTACGACGATGCCCGCAAGTGCAATGCGCTGCTGGACATCACGTTGACCCAGCGCGGCCAGAGCGCCGGGCAGCCCGTCGTCATGGCCGGCGTGCCGGTGCATGCGCTGGAGAGCTATCTCGCCAAGCTCATCAAGCTGGGCGAGGCGGTGGCCATTGCGGAGCAGGTGGGCGAAGTCGGCGCCGGCAAGGGCCCGGTGGAGCGCAAGGTGGTGCGCGTCGTCACGCCGGGCACCATCACCGACACCGAGCTGCTGGCCGACAAGCAGGACGCCGTGCTGCTGAGCGTCAGCGCACAGGGCCGCCGGCATGGACTGGCCTGGCTGTCGCTGACACAGGGCGAGATCGGCCTAGCCGAGTGCAGCGATATGGAGCTGCCAGCCTGGCTGGCACGGCTGTCGCCGGCCGAGGTGCTGGTCAACCGCGAGCAGCAGCCAGCCGGCGTCATGCGCGCCCGCTTCCCGGTGACGAACCGGCCGAGCTGGCAGTTCGACACGACGCTGGGCCAGCGCAAGCTGTGCGAGCAGTTGGGCGTGGTCAGCCTGCAGGGCTTCAACGCGCACGAGCTGCCCGTCGCCCATGCGGCCGCCAGCGCGCTGCTGGCCTTTGCCGAACACACGCAGGGCCGCGCGCTGTCCCATGTGCGGTCCCTGCGCGTGCAGCGCAGCGCCGACCTGCTGGACCTGCCGCCCGCCACGCAGCGCAACCTGGAGCTGACGCAGACGCTGCGCGGCGAAGCCAGCCCCACCCTCTTCTCGCTGCTGGACACCTGCAAAACCGGCATGGGCAGCCGCACGCTGCGCCAGTGGTTGCTGCATCCCAAGCGCGACCGCGGCGAAGCTAACGCGCGCCACAACGCCATCGCGGCGCTGCATGCCGAAGGCTTCGAGCCGCTGCGTGAGGCGCTGAAGTCGGTCAGTGACGTGGAGCGCATCTCTGCCCGCATCGCGCTGCGCCATGTGCGTCCGCGCGAGCTGACAGGTCTGCGCGCAACACTGCAGGTGCTGCCGCAACTGCGCGCGGTGACGCCGGCGGCGCTGCGAGATGCCACGTTGACGCCGCCGACCGATATCCTCGAACTGCTGGAACGTGCCATCGCGCTGGAGCCGGCTCTGCTGACGCGCGACGGCGGCGTCATTGCCGATGGTTTCGACGCTGACCTGGACGAGCTGCGGGGCATCCAGCAGAACTGCGACGGCTTCCTGCTGGACCTGGAAACCCGAGAGCGTGCCCGCACCGGCATCGCCAACCTGCGCGTGCAGTTCAACCGCGTGCACGGCTTCTACATCGAGGTGACGCAAGGCCAGGTCGACAAGGTGCCGATGGACTACCAGCGCCGCCAGACGCTGAAGAACGCCGAGCGCTACATCACGCCGGAGCTGAAGGCCTTCGAGGACAAGGCGCTGTCGGCCAACGAGCGGGCGCTGGCGCGCGAGAAGCTGCTCTACGAGCAGGTCATCGACGCGCTCATCAGCCGGCTGGAGCCGCTGACCGCGCTGGGCCGCACGCTGGCCGGCCTGGACGCGCTGGCGGCGCTGGCGGAGCGCGCGATCACGCTGAACTGGTGCCGGCCGGAGTTCGTCTCGCAGCCCTGCCTGGACATCGAGGCCGGCCGCCACCCAGTTGTGCAGGCCCGCCTGGCCGAAACCGGCGGCGCGGAGTTCATGCCCAACGACTGCAAGCTGGATGCGCGCACCAGGCTGCTGGTCATCACCGGCCCGAACATGGGCGGCAAGAGCACCTTCATGCGCCAGGTAGCCCTGATCGCACTGCTGGCGGCCATCGGCTCCTTCGTGCCGGCGACGAGCTGCCGCCTTGGCCCGATGGACGCCATCCACACCCGCATCGGCGCGGCGGACGACCTGGCCAACGCGCAATCCACCTTCATGCTGGAGATGACCGAAGGCGCGGCCATTCTGCATTCGGCCACTGACCAGTCGCTGGTGCTGATGGACGAGATCGGCCGCGGCACGTCCACCTTCGATGGCCTCGCGCTGGCCTCGGCCATCGCCAGCCACCTGCACGACAAGACCCGCGCCTTCACGCTGTTTGCCACGCACTACTTCGAGCTGACCGAGTTTCCGGCCAAGCACCCGGCCGCACAGAACTGGCACGTGTCCGCCGTTGAGAGCGGCGAGGACATCGTCTTCCTGCACGAGCTGCAGGCCGGCCCCGCGAGCCGCAGCTACGGCGTGCAGGTCGCCCGGCTGGCAGGCATGCCAGCCAGCCTGGTGCGTCAGGCGCGGGCGACGCTGGAGGCGCTGGAAGCGCGCTCCAACGCGGCGGACGACCAGTTCGATCTGTTCGCCGCGCCGCCCGCACCGCCGCCGTTGCCCGAGCCCAGCGCGCTGGTCGCCGCGCTGGACGGCATCGACCCCGATGCGCTGTCGCCGCGTGAGGCGCTGGAGGCGCTCTACAAGCTGAAGAAGTTGGCGCAGGCGTGACCGGCAGGGACCCTCGTCTTGTCGAGAAACGCACGGCACCTGCCATGAGCACAGGCACGCTGGTGTTTTCCCACGCCAACAGCTACCCGGCCGGCTGCTACCGCGTGCTGTTCGAGCGCTGGCGCGCCGCCGGCTGGCGCGTGGAAGCACTGGACCGCTTCGGCCACGATCCGCGCTTCCCGGTCACCGCGGACTGGCGCCGCCTGCGCGACCAGTTGATCCATTTCATCGAGCACGACGTGAAGCCGGACGGCCCGGTCGCGCTGGTCGGTCATTCGCTGGGCGGCATGCTGAGCCTGATGGCCACCTGCCGCCGGCCGGACCTCGTGAGCCGGTTGGTGATGCTGGACTCGCCCGTCGTCTCGGGCATGAAGGCAGCCGCCGTCGCGGTCGCCAAGACCACCGGGCTGATGCACCGCTACGGCCCCTCCCGGGTCGCACGCGAACGCCGCCATGTCTGGCCCGACCGCGAGGCGGTGCACAAGCATTTCTCGGCCAAGAAGATGTTCGCCCGCTGGGACCCGCGCGTGCTGGCGGACTACGTCGACGCTGACTTCGCGGAGGCCGACGGCCAGGTGCAGCTGCGCTTTCACCGCGAGGTGGAGGCCCACGTCTACCGCACGCTGCCCCACCACCTGCCGCTTCTGCTGCGCCTGCGCCCACCGCAATGCCCGGTCGCCTTCGTGGGCGGCACGCGCTCGGCGGAGCTCCGCCAGGCGGGCGCCGCCGCGTCGAAGAAGCTGGCTGGCGAGCGCTGGCGGTGGATGGAGGGCAGCCACCTCTTCCCTTTCGAAAAACCCGAGGCGACGGCAGACCTTGTGCTGGCGTTGCTGAACCCGTCCTGACGGGTCTCGTACAATCGTAATTTCCACCTCAGCGCTGCTGTTCTGGCGCGCTGCAAGACATGACCAAATACGTCTTCGTCACCGGCGGTGTGGTGTCCTCCCTGGGCAAGGGCATCGCGTCGGCCTCCCTGGCTGCCATCCTCGAATCGCGCGGCCTCAAAGTCACCCTGATCAAGCTGGACCCCTACATCAACGTCGACCCCGGCACGATGTCGCCCTTCCAGCACGGTGAAGTCTTCGTCACCGACGACGGCGCCGAAACCGACCTGGACCTGGGCCACTACGAACGCTTCATCACCACGCGGATGAAGCGCACCAATAACTTCACGACCGGCCATATCTACAAAACCGTGCTCGAGAAGGAACGCCGCGGGGACTACCTCGGCAAGACGGTGCAGGTGATCCCGCACGTCACCAACGAGATCCAGGCCTTCGTCAAGCGCGGCGCGGCCGAGGTCGACGTCGCGATCGTCGAGGTCGGTGGCACGGTCGGCGACATCGAGTCGCTGCCCTTCCTGGAAGCCGTGCGCCAGATGAGCCTGCGCGCCGGCCCGACGAACACGGCCTTCGTGCACCTGACCTACGTGCCCTTCATCGCCGCCGCCGGCGAGCTGAAGACCAAGCCCACGCAGCACACCGTTCAGAAGCTGCGCGAGATCGGCATCCAGCCCGACGCGCTGCTGTGCCGCGCCGACCGCCGCATCCCCGACGACGAGCGCGAGAAGATCTCGCTGTTCACCAACGTCGCGGAGTACGGCGTGATCTCGATGTGGGACGTGAACACCATCTACAAGGTGCCGCGACTGCTGCACGAGCAGGGGCTGGACCAGCTCATCTGCACCAAGCTGCAGCTCAACACCAAGAGCGCGGACCTGAAGCGCTGGGACAAGCTGGTCTACGAGGTCGAGAACCCCAAGACCGAAGTCACCATCGCAATGTGCGGCAAGTACACCGACCTGTCGGACTCGTACAAATCACTCAACGAGGCGCTGCGCCACGCAGGCATCCACAACCATGCCGGCGTGAAGATCGAGTACGTCGACAGCGAGACGCTGACGCCCGAGACGGTGGGTGAACTGGGCAAGTTCGACGCCATCCTCGTGCCCGGCGGCTTCGGCAAGCGCGGCGTGGAAGGCAAGATCCTTGCTGCGCAGTACGCCCGCGAGCACAAGCTGCCCTACCTGGGCATCTGCCTGGGCATGCAGGTCGCGACCATCGAGTACGCCCGCCACATGGCCGGCTTGGACAAGGCCAACTCCACCGAGTTCGACCCCGAGACACCCCACCCCGTCATCGCGCTGATCGACGAGTGGCAGGACAGCGACGGCAGCATCCAGAAGCGCGATGCCAACTCCGACCTGGGCGGCACCATGCGCCTGGGCGCGCAGAGCTCCGACGTCAAGGACGGCACGCTGGCCCGCGACATCTACGGCCCGGTCGTCACCGAACGCCACCGCCACCGCTACGAGGCCAACGAGCATTACCTGGACCGCCTGACCAAGGCCGGCCTCGTCATCTCGGCCATCACCCAGCGCGAGAAGCTGACCGAGATGGTCGAGCTGCCGCGCGAGGTGCACCCCTGGTTCGTCGGCGTGCAGTTCCACCCCGAGTTCAAGTCCACGCCCTGGGGCGGCCACCCGCTGTTCGCAGCCTTCATCAAGGCTGCGCTGGATCACAAGGCTCAAGCATGAAGCTCTGCGGATTCGACGTCGGCATCGACAAGCCCTTCTTCCTGATCGCCGGCACCTGCTCCATCGAGGGGCTGCAGATGTCGCTCGACGTCGCCGGCCTGTTGAAAGAGGCGTGCACGACGCTCGGCATTCCGCTGATCTACAAGGGCTCGTTTGACAAGGCCAACCGCTCGTCCGGCACCACCAAGCGCGGCGTCGGCATGGAGGCCGGTCTGAAGATCCTCGACGAAGTGCGCCGCCAGACGGGCCTGCCCGTGCTGACCGACGTGCATGACGCCACCCAGGTGGCCGAGGTCGCCAGCGTCGTGGACGTGCTTCAGACGCCGGCCTTCCTGTGCCGCCAGACGGACTTCATCCGCGCGGTCGCGCAAAGCGGCAAGCCGGTCAACATCAAGAAGGGCCAATTCCTCGCGCCCTGGGACATGAAGAACGTCATCGACAAGGCCCGCGCTGCAGCGCGCGAGGTGGGCCTGAGCGAAGACCGCTTCCTCGCCTGCGAGCGCGGCGTCAGCTTCGGCTACAACAACCTCGTGGCTGACATGACCAGCCTGGCCGAGATGCGCAACTCGGGCGCACCGGTGGTGTTCGACGTCACCCACTCGGTGCAGAAGCCCGGCGGCCTCGGCGGTTCGAGCGGTGGCGCCCGCGAGATGGTGCCGGTGCTGGCCAGGGCCGGCGTGGGCGTGGGCGTGGCGGGCCTCTTCATGGAGACCCACCCCAACCCGGCCGAGGCCTTCAGCGACGGCCCCAACGCCGTGCCGCTCAGGCACATGAAGACGCTGCTGGAGCAGTTGGTGGCGTTGGACAGGGTCGTCAAGAAGCAACCCTTGCTAGAGAACGACTTCAGCTGCTGAACGCCATGTCTGCCTACATCCTCGCCAACGTCAAGGTCACCAACCCGGAACAGTACGAGGACTACCGGCGCCTCTCGACGCTGGCCATGAAGGAGCACGGCGCCGAAGTGCTGGTGCGCGGCGGCAAGACGACCGTGCTCGAAGGCGACTGGACGCCCGAACGGGTCGTGCTGCTGAAATTCCCGACGCCCGGAGCCGCGCAGGCCTTCTACGACTCGCCAGAATATGGCGCTGCGCGCGAGGCCCGCGAGGGCATCGCCATCATGCGCATGGTGCTGATCGAAGGCGTCTGAGCGGCGTGGTCTTCGTCGCACTGCTGCTGGGCGCGCTGGTCGGCGGCCTGGCCTTGGAAAGCGCCGGCGGCGCGCTTCTCGGCGCCGCCATCGGCTGGCTGGGCTGGCATCAACTGCAACAGGCGCGGCGCATCGCCCAACTGGAGCAGCTGCTGCTGGCGCGCACGCCCACAGCGGCGTCGGCCCCCACGCCCGTTCCCACCGCCGTCCAGGTGCTGGCGCCCGTGGTGATGCCCCTGCCCGAGCGGACGGAAGCGGCCGCCGAGGTGCCGGCGCCACCTGTCGCTGCACCACCGCCTCCCAGACCGGCACCATCGCCCGCTCCGGCGCCCACGCCGCGCCGCCCGATCCCCATGCCCGCCTGGGCCCAGCGCCTCGCAGCGGCCAACACCATCGTCAAGGTCGGGCTGGCAATGCTCTTCCTCGGCCTCGTCTTCCTGGCCCGCTTTGCCGCCGAGAACGTCACGGTGCCGCTGGAAGTGCGCTTGGCCGGCATCGGCGCCACCGGCGTCGCTTTGCTCGTGACCGGCTGGCGACTGCGCCTTCGTTCGCGCGGCTACGGGCTGCTGCTGCAAGGCGGCGGCGTGGCCGTCGTCTACCTGACGCTGTTCGCCGCCGTGAAGCTGGCCAGCCTGCAGCCGCTGGCCCTGGTGTTCGCGCTGATGCTGGCCGTCTCGCTGCTGGCAGCGTTGCTGGCGGTAAAGCAGGACGCACAGGCCCTGGCTGTCGTCGCGGCGCTGGGTGGCTACGCCACGCCGCTGCTGCTGTCGACCGGCGGCGGCGCCATCGCCATGCTGCTGGGCTATGACTTCGTGCTGGGCCTGGGCGTGGCACTGGTGGCATGGTTCAAGCACTGGCCACGGCTGAACCTGATCGCCTTCGGCTTCACCGCCCTCATCGCCAGCGCCTGGGGGCTGAACGCCTACACGCCCGCGGACTACGCTGTGGCCCAGGGTTTCCTGATCGCCTTCTGGCTGCTATTCACCGCCGTGCTGCTGATGCCGGGCCGCCGCGCGCAGGCGCCCGAGGTCTGGCTGCAAGCCACGCTGCTGTTCGGCGTCCCGGTGTTCGGCTCGGCAATGCAGTACGCGCTGCTCAAGCCCGATTCGATGGCCATCGCCTTCGCCGCGCTGCTGATCGGTGGGGCCTATGTGGGCCTGGCGGCATGGGCACGGCGCCGCCCGGCGCATGGCCTCATCTTCGAGGCTTTCATCGCCCTGGGCGCCGTGTTCGGCACACTGGTCATTCCTTTCGCGCTCAGCGCCGAAGCCACCGCCGGCGCCTGGGCACTGGAAGGCCTGGGCGCGGTGTGGCTGGGCCTGCGCCAGCGCCGCCTGCGCGTGCTGGCCAGCGGCCTGGCGCTGATGGTGCTGGGAGGCTTCACGCTGCTGCTGTCGATGTCTCGCGGCGACCCGACCGGCCTGCATGCGGCTTCGCAGCTGTTGAACGCGCTGCTGATCGCCGCCGCCGGTCTGGCCGGCGCGCGCTTCCTGGGCCGCGACGACGGCCGACCGTGGCATGCCGGGGTCGCGTTCGCAGGGGTCGGCTGGGGCACTACGTGGCTCGCGGTCGCGGCGGGCATTACGCTGGGCCACTGGGTGCCGGCAGCGCATGCCTGGGCTGCCAGCGTCGCGCTGATCGCCGCCATCAGCCTAGTGCTGCTGGGCCTGCAGGCGCTGTGGCGCTGGCCCACGGCCGCTTGGCCCACGGCGCTGCTGCTGCCGGCCTGGGGGCTCCTGGGGGTTGCGGGCGCCGTGCTGCATGGCGCGCCGCTGTCGGCCGGCGGCGCCTGGGCACTGCCCTTGGCCTGGATTTCTCAAGGACTGGTGCTGCACCGCACGGCGCCGCACTGGCCCGCGCTGCTGCGTAACGTCACCCATGCCGGCAGCCTGCTGGCCCTCGCCCTGCTCGGCTCGCTGCAGGGCCGCCACTGGACGGCCGAACTCGGCGGTCCCGAAAGTGGCGGCAGCGCCTGGGGCTGGCTGGGCTGGCTTCTGGTGCCGGCGCTGCTGCTGGCCGCCGTGCTGCGCCAGCAGCGCCACCTGCCCGAGCGCCAAGCCTGGCCGCTGCGCCTAGCGCCCGTGGCTTACGCCCAGGGCGGTGCTGCGGTGCTGTGCCTCGCACTGGTCGGCTGGGTGCTGATCGCCAACTGGGCCAGCCCCGGCAGCGCCCAGCCACTGCCCTACATCCCGCTGCTGAATCCGCTGGACATTGGCATTGCCGCCGCACTGCTGGCCGTCGTGGCCTGGCTGCGAAGCCCCGCCGCCGCGGCGCTTAAGCTTCCGCCCCAGACGCTGGCCGTGCCCGCGGGCCTCGCCTTCCTGTGGCTCAACGGCATGCTGATCCGCTGCTTCCACCACTGGGGCGGCGTGCCCTACCACGTCGACGGCTGGCTGGCCTCGCGCGGCGTGCAGACAGGCCTGGCCCTGCTGTGGAGCGCGCTGGCCCTGGTGCTGATGCTGCTGGGCACGCGCCGCGATCAGCGCACGCCTTGGCTGGCCGGCGCGGTGCTGCTTGGCGCCGTCGTGCTCAAGCTGTTGATCTTCGACCTGCAAGGCAGCGGCACTGTGCTGCGCATCGTGTCCTTCATCGGCGTGGGCGTGCTGATGCTGGTGATCGGCTACATCGCTCCACTGCCTGGATCGTCTGGAACCTCATCCGCAACCGCTCGCCATGACCCGCCGCCGCCTTGAACTTCTGCTGGTGCTTGCGGCTGCGTCGGCCCAGGCAGCGCCCTACCGCGCGCCGGTGCAAGTCACCCAGCCCGCACCCTTCCTGACGCTGGACGCCAGCGCCGAGGCCTGGCAGCACAGCTTGGGCAGCGACCTGGGGGACTGGCAGTTACTCGACGCGCAAGGCCGCCGCGTGCCGTTCGCGCGCGTTCCCGAGGACGGCTTCGTCGTCCCGCCGGAGCGCGAGCTGAAGCTGTTCGCGCTGCCACCGGCGCCGACGCCCGCCTCGGCGCCGCGCAACCGCGCGCCCACCGGCTGGCTTCTGGACTTGGGCGAGCCCGACCGCTGGCCAGCCGAGCCCCAGCAGTTGCGGCTGCGCTGGCCCGCCGACGCCCCAGGCTTCCAGGCCGGCTACCGGCTGGAGACCAGTGCCGACTTGCAGACCTGGCGCCCGCTGAGCACGGGGCAGCTGCTGGGCCTGCGCACCGCGAACGGCGCGCCGCTAGGTCAACCACTGGTGGCCTTGCCCGGCCGCCCGCAGCGCTATCTGCGCCTGGTCTGGGACGACGCCGCCCACGCCGTGCAGCCCGATGGCGCAACGCTGCTGGCCCGCCCGGTCGGCCAGGCGTCCCAGCCCCTGGCCCGTACCGCAGCGTTGCCCGCACCCGATGCCGACGGCGGCTGGGTCGTGCCGCTGGGCGGCCCGCAGCCGCTGCTGGGCCTGACCTTGTCCGGCAGCCAGGGCACCTGGGTACTGCCGCTGCAGGTTCAGACCCGCACCGGCCCGCAGGCCCCGTGGCACACCATCGCCCGCAACGTGTTCTACCGTGTCGACCGCGGCGGCGCACCAGCCGACCTGGCCCCGGCGCTGCCACTGCCCGTCAGCGCCAGCGAGCTGCGCCTGCTGCCGCCACGCGGCGCTGCACTGCCACCGTCCGACAGCCTGCGCCTGGGCTGGACCGTGCGCACCGCCCGCCTCGTGTGGGCCGCGCAGGGCGAACCGCCGTTTAGCCTGCAGGTCGGTGCCGCTGCGCCGGACGCCGGCCCGCGCCCGCTGGCCGACGTGGTGCCCGACTGGCCACGCGAGCAGACGCGCCTGGGCCACGCCAGCCTCGGCGCCTTCACCGCACAGGCCCAATCGTCCCAGCCCGCGCTGCCGCCACGCCGGCTGCTGCTGTGGGCCGTGCTGGGCCTGGGCGTGACGGCACTTGCCGCGGTGACATGGCGCCTGTGGCGCCAGGGGCCGGCACAAAACGGCAGCACTTAAACTCGCATGCAATGCACCGGCCGATTGATGTGACGCGGTAACGCCCGCTTGGCACACTGCAGCCCGCCCGAATTTTCACTTCCTGGAGACACTGAATGAGCGCCATCGTTGACATCGTCGGCCGAGAGATCCTCGACAGCCGCGGCAACCCCACTGTCGAATGCGACGTGCTGCTGGAATCCGGCGTCATGGGCCGCGCGGCCGTGCCGTCGGGGGCCTCCACCGGTTCGCGCGAGGCCATCGAGCTGCGCGACGGCGACAAGAGCCGCTACCTGGGCAAGGGCGTGCTGAAGGCCGTCGAGCACATCAACACCGAGATCAGCGAGGCCGTGCTGGGCCTGGACGCCTCCGAGCAGGCCTTCCTGGACAAGACGCTGATCGACCTGGACGGCACCGAGAACAAGAGCCGCCTGGGCGCCAATGCGATGCTGGCCGTGTCCATGGCCGTGGCCCGCGCCGCGGCGGAAGAGTCCGGCCTGCCGCTGTACCGCTACTTCGGCGGCATGAACGGCTGCCAGTTGCCCGTGCCGATGATGAACGTCATCAACGGCGGTGCTCACGCCAACAACTCGCTGGACCTGCAGGAGCTGATGATCATCCCCGTGGGCGCACCGACTTTCCGTGAAGCGCTGCGCTGGGGCGCCGAGGTCTTCCATGCGCTGAAGAAGATCCTGCACGACAAGGGCATCTCCACCGCCGTGGGCGACGAAGGCGGCTTCGCGCCCAGCGTCGAAAGCCATGAGGCAGCCATCCAACTGATCCTGGACGCCATCGCCAAGGCCGGCTACACCGCCGGCGAGCAGATCGCCATCGGCCTGGACTGCGCCGCCAGCGAGTTCTACAAAGACGGCCTGTATGTGCTGGAAGGCGAAGGCGGCATCAAGCTGACCGCGGCCCAGTGGACCGACATGCTGGCCACCTGGGTCGACAAGTACCCCATCATCTCCATCGAAGACGGCATGGCCGAAGGCGACTGGGATGGCTGGAAGCTGCTGACTGACCGGCTGGGCAAGAACGTGCAGATCGTCGGCGACGACCTGTTCGTCACCAACACCAAGATCCTGCAGGAAGGCATCGAGAAGGGCATCGCCAACTCCATCCTGATCAAGATCAACCAGATCGGCACACTGACCGAGACCTTCGCCGCCATCGAGATGGCCAAGCGCGCCGGCTACACGGCCGTCATCTCGCACCGCTCGGGCGAGACCGAAGACAGCACCATCTCCGACATCGCCGTGGGCCTGAACGCCGGCCAGATCAAGACTGGCTCCCTGTCGCGCTCGGACCGCATGGCCAAATACAACCAGCTGCTGCGCATCGAGGAAGACCTGGGCGACGTTGCGTTCTACCCCGGCCGCGCTGCCTTTTACAACCTCAAGTAAACGTTGAAGGCGCTTGCTCTGGTCCTGGCGATCTTTCTGATCGCCATCCAGGCCCAGCTCTGGGTGGGCCGGGGCAGCATTCCGCACGTGGCTCAGCTCCGGGAGGAGCTGGCCCGTGCCGAGGCCGACAACGAGCAGGCCCGTGCCCGCAACGCGCAGTTGCAGGCCGAGCTGCGCGACCTGCGTGAAGGCCTGGAGATGGTCGAGGAGAAGGCCCGCTTCGAGCTGGGCATGATCAAGTCCGACGAGGTCTTCGTGCCGCTGGCCCCAGCCGCGGCTTCTGCTGCCCGCCGCTGATGCTGGCCACAGCCTGGTCGGCGCTGCTGGCACCGGCCTTCATCGCTTTCGGCAGCCCCATCTCCTGGCTGGAGCTGGTCGCCTTCGTGCTGGCCGTCTGGATGGCCGTCTGCAACATGCGGGTCCACCTGCTGGCCTGGCCGCTCGCACTCGTCAGCTCGCTGATGTACTTCGCGCTCTTCTGGGACGGCAAGCTCTACGGCGAGGCCGCGCTACAGCTGGTGTTCGCGGCACTGGCGTTGTGGGGCTGGTGGCAATGGCGCTTCGGCCGCACACGCGAGGGCGAGGTGCTGAAGGTCCGTCGCCTGGGCCTGCATGGCCTCGCCAGGCCGGTGCTGCTGACGCTGGCCGCCTGGCCGCTGCTCGGTCTCTTCCTCGCCAGGCTGACCGACAGCCCGCTGCCCTACTGGGACGCCTTCCCCACCGTCGCCAGCCTGCTGGGCCAATGGCTGCTGGCGCGCAAGTACGAGGAAAATTGGCCGACCTGGATCGTCGTCAACGTCGTCAGCGTCGTGCTGTTCGGCCTCAAGGGCTACTGGTTGACGGTCATCCTGTACGCCGGCTTCATCCCGATGAGCGCGATCGGCTGGCGTGCGTGGAGGCGGGCTTGAGCGGCCGTCTCGTGACCCTGGTCGGCGCCGAGTGCACCGGCAAGTCCACGTTGGCCGATGCGCTGGCGATGCACTTCAACGCCGGCCTCGTCACCGAGTACCTGCGCGAGTGGTGCGACACCCACGGCCGCACGCCGCTGCAGCACGAGCAGGCCCACATCGCCGCCGAGCAGGCCGCCCGCATCGAGGCCGCAGCGCGCCGGCACGCGCTGGTGATCTGCGACACCACGCCGCTGATCACGGCGCTGTGCAGCCAGCACTACTTCAACGACGACTCACTGCTGGCGGGTGCGCTGGCCTTTCAGCGCCGCTGTGATGCGACGCTGCTGTGTGCGCCCGACCTGCCCTGGGTGGCGGATGGCATCCAGCGCGACGGGCCGGCCGCGCGTGCACGCTTCGACTCGCGCCTGCGCGCCACGCTGGCCGCCGCCGGTCTGCCATGGACAGGCATCGAGGGCAGCGACGCCACGCGCCTGCAACTCTCGCTGCAAGCGCTGGCGCCGTTGCTCACTGCGCCCGCTGGCCGTAGCTGATGCCGTAGGCGGCCGGGCGCACCAGCAGGACCGGGTCTGCAGACGGTTCGATGCCCGGCGTCAACGCGAGGGGGTTAAACAGCAGGGCCTTCTGCGCCTTGACCTGCTCAGGCGCCACCTTGTTGAGGCTAAGGGTGCCCAGCTCCACCAGCGGCCGGTCCGCCGGCCAGACGGCGCTGCCGTCGTCCACGGGGTCGCCGTCCTGAGCCACCTGGGCGACCAGTCGGAACTTGACCGGTGCCTTGGCGATGCGGGCGGGCAACTCGTCCATCAGGTAGTTCGGCCCCACCTTGGCCACCTCCGCCTCGCCGAGCGCAACCTCGCCGGCAACCGGCAGGATCTGGTACCGCACGTAATGCGACTGGCCCTTGGCGTTGGTGAACTTGAAGGCGTTCACGCCGTAGAAGGCCAATGTTGCGAAGCTCTCGGGCGCGGGCCGCGGCGTGGTGACCCATTTCAGCGCCACCGGGTGAGCGCCCAGGAACTGCTCGATCGGCGTCGGCTTGGGCACGCCGGGACCACTCTGGGCGATGGCCTCAAGCAGCGCGACGAACTCCTCCGGCTTGCCCACAGGGAAGCCGTTGGCGGAGATGCTGACGATGTCGGTGACGGCACCGCCAGGCAATTGGAAACGGACGGCAATGCCGTGCGGGCTGGCATTCGGGTCGGCGTCCGGCAGGTTGGGCACGCCGGTGGGGTTGGAGAAGCGCACCAGCACCGGCGTCGTACGGCCGGCCTTGAAATGAGGCGCCTTGCTCACCCCGGCGGCCGTCTTGGCCGGCGTGAAGCTGCCCATCACCAGCACGCCCTTGGCATGGTTGGCGCGGTAGACGGCATGCGGCCCGCCGGAGAGC
>JACPYV010000171.1 GCA_016195825.1 Burkholderiales bacterium
CTACGACGCCAACGGCAACCCGACCGTCACCAGCACCAACGGCAACACCGTCACCGGCACGGCCAACCGCGTGCTCAGCGACGCCAGCTACAGCTACACCTACGATGCAGAAGGCAACCGCTTGACGCGCACCGAGACGGCCACCGGCGTCATCACCCGCTACAGCTGGGACCAGCGCAACCGCCTTGTCGCGGCCACCGTCAGCGATGCCCAGGGCTCGCTGCTGAACAGCCAGACCTTCCGCTACGACGCCTTCGATCGCCGCATCGAGCGCAGCGAGGACGCCGATGGCGCCGGCGCGGGCACGGCCGTCACCGAGCACCTGATGAACGACGGCAGCCAGGTCGCCCTGGTGCTGGCCGACAGCGGCGCGGTGCAGCAGTCCTTCCTTTACGGCAGCGGCATGGACCAGGTGCTGATGGAGCGTCACGGCGCCACGCAGACCTGGTCGCTGGCCGACCACCTGGGTACCGTGCGCGACGTCACCGACGCCAGCGGCAACCTCGTCGACCACCTGCGTTACAACGCCTTCGGCAGCATCACCGGCCAGAGCAATACGGGCGCGGCGCCGCGCTTCAGCTACACCGGCCGCGAGTTCAACGCCACGTTGGGCCTCTACGACCTGCGCGCGCGCTGGTACGACCCGGCGGGCGGCCGATTCATCAGCGAAGACCCATCCGGCTTTGCCGGCGGCGACGCCAACCTCTACCGCTACGCCGGCAATAACCCGGTCACGCAGTTCGACCCCACCGGGCTGTCCGCCAGCTTCTGGGACGAGTACGCGGCCCCTGCGATTGCAACGGCCAAGGACATGGTCAACCCGAACACCATCGGGCAGGGCATCGTGGGCGGCGGCGTTGCGGTAGGCCACTTCTTCGCGTCCTTCGGCACCGGGCTGGCGGACCTTGTGTGGTTCGCGGGCGACGCGCTGGGCGTGGCGGGGACCGCCATCGCGGGCAAGGTCGAATCTGACTTCGGCCGGCTGATCGGCGACCGCCAGATGCAGCGCGATGGCGATGCGCTCTACAACGCTGCCATTGGACCCATCACCGACAAGTTCAACGACCCCTGCGGCGACTTCCTGCACGCGTTGACCAGCATCCCCAGCATGATCTCGCCGAGCAAGGGCCTGACCACGCGCTTGAATGAGTGGGAGGACGGCGTCTTCGACAAGTGGTCGCCTGGCTACCGCGATGCCGCCAAGGCCTCGCGCACCGCGACCGACATCGCGAGCATCTTCCTGGACCCGATGGCCGCTGAGGGCCTCATCAGCAAGGCCAAGGGTGTCGGTTCGCTGGGTTCCAGCATGGAGAAGCTGGGCTCGGCCAGCCGCGTCGAGATGGCCGAGCTGCGCATGCAGCGCGAGGCCGCCCGCTTCGGCCGCACCGCCACGGAGGCCGAGCTGGCCGCTGTGCGCGCCGCCGAGGCTTCGGGCCACAGCATGACGGAGCTCGAGAAGCTTGGCCGCGGCCTGGTGCGCCAGACAGAGGCCGAGGCCAACCTGGCCCGCGCGGAGGCCGCGGCTGCCAGCGCGGTGCGCAAGGCCGACGACACCGTGCACGCGGCACAGGAGGCGGCCCAGCTCAAGGCCAACCAGTCCCGCGCGCAGGAGCTCATCAACAAGCTCGCGCAAACCCGCGTCGCCGAGGCTGCCGAACGCGAGGCCGCAGCCGCGCGCCGTGCCGCCGGCATCATCGACAAGGCCAAGGAGGTCAAGGACGACAAGACGGCCATCGACAAGTTCGTCGCCTCCACCAAGCAGTTCCTGAAGCGGTTCGGCTCTACCAGCGCGGCCTCGACAGGCGAAAAGCTGGCCATCGCGACCGAGATGAACCGCGTCGCGCGCGACGGCATGGAGATCGCCAACGAGGTCGGCAAGGTGTCGGGCAAGCTGCGGGTCGAGGTCCGCTCGTCGGACTTCCTGACCGCTGCCGGCAACCGCTTCGGCGCCCGCATGGGCCTCGAGGCCAAGCCCGAGGCACTGAAGGCCAAGTCCTATTTCGGCCTCGTGCCGATGAAGGACAAGATCGCCAAGGAAGGTGGCTACATCAAGTCCTTCCTGGGCACCGAGGGCGGCAACCTGGGCGAAAAGTTCCAGAACTGGATGCGCGGCAACTTCTACCGCGGCGACCAGGACATCGCCCGCGCCACGCTGACCTACACGGCCAAGGACGGCCGCCTGATGACCTACACGCTGAACAACAGCGAGATCCTGGCGCTGGGCGACCGAATGAACCTGACGCTGGCGCAGCAGGGGCACACGCCGTCCTTCCTGCACGGTGCACACACCACGATGGACCCCATCCACGGTGGCTACGTGGACGCCGCCACCATCGCCAAGATCGATGCGCCCGGCAGCGTCACGCAGTTCCGCATGGACTACGGCACCGGCACACTGGCGCAGCGCGAGCGCAACGCGTCGCAGTACTACCACATCGTCGACGGCACCGATGGCGCCAGCCTTTGGGCCGACAGCTGGAAGCTCGAGCAGGGGGTGTGGGACCCGCGCAACCAGGCCGCCCAGTGGAGCAACGTCTCCTACAACGGCCGCGCCGAGCTGAGCTACCGCAATGCCGTGACCACGCCGCTCACGGCCACGCGCATGGCCGAGATCGACCAGGTGCTCATCAATGCGGAACAGATGCAGCGGAGCATCTTCATGCGCAGCGTGGCCGGTGAGCAGCTGACCGGCAAGACCAGCCCGATGCTGGCCCGCACTGGCAACAACTACTACAACCCGACCTGGGTGCAGGAGCAGTTCCCGTTGATCGGTGCGAACCGGCCGGACCTCATCGCGCCCGCTCTCACGATGGCACCGCGCACGGATGACCAGGTCCGCGCGCTGATGCAAGAGATGCAGCAGCGCGGCGTTGTGCCCGCCGAGATGATCCGCCCCGGCACGCCGCTGCTCGGCGCCAGCGCCGGCACCGCCTCTCCCGCCACCACGCTGGACCTGTCCGCGGCGCTGGCCATGCTGGACCGCGCCCAGGCGCTGTGGCAGGCCCAGCTGGGCCTGGCCACGCCGCTACAGCTGCGCATCAGCCTGGCTGACCTGCCTGCCGGCGAGTTGGGCGAGGCCTACATCACGCAGCTGGACGCCAGCGGCGTGCCGCTCGAAGGCCGCATCGTGCTGGACCTCGATGCGGACGGTCACGGCTGGTTCGTCGACCCGACGCCGCAGGATGCTGTCGAGTTCGGCGTCGCCGGCTCGCCGGCCAGCGGGCACTACGACTTGTTCACCGTGCTGGCCCACGAGGTCGGCCATGCGCTGGGCTTCATGAGCGGCTTCGCGGGCTTCGACCGCCACGTCAGCCAGCAGCCCAACGGCAGCTACAGCTTCCGCGGCGAGGCTTTCTCGGTGGCGTTGTCGTCAGACGGCGCGCACCTGGGCGGCGACGCGACGGCGGGCGACCTGATGGGCAGACGCTTGGATCTCGGCCAGCGCCGCCTGCCGTCCGCACTGGACGCGCAGATCCTTGCTGCCGCACGGGCCGGGTCCACCGGCTCGGGCGGCGCGGTGAGCGTCAACCTCGGCGGCTCGCACGACCTGGGTGCTGCAGGCCTGCTGCCCAACGGCGACTTCGGCAATGCCGTCGCGGGCTCGGCCGGCTTCGGATGGAGCGCCAGCGGCGCCGCCGCCGTGCAAAACGGACAGGGCGTGCTCGCCGAGACGTCCACCATCGCCTCGCGCTTCACGCAGACGCTGGCGGCCGTGCCGTCCGGCGCGACGGTGCTGAGCTTCACCGTCGTGCAGTCAGTCTTCGACGCCCCGGCCGGCGGCCCGCAGGACGCCTTCGAGGTCGCGCTGGTCAACCCGACCACCCACCAGTCCCTGCTGGGGGGCATCGGGCTCAGCAACACCGACGCGGTGCTCAACCTGCAGGCCGATGGCACGGTCTACCGTGCCTCGGGCGTGCGCTTCTCGACGCTGGACGGCACGCTGCTGGCCGCACCGCCGGCCAGCGGCGCCTACCGCGTCAGCATTGCGCTAGGCAATGCCGACCTGTCGAAGGGCGTGTCCCTGTACTTCGACCTGCTGGGCTTTGGCGCCCAGGGCAGCCGTGTGGTGATCGACAACGTGCGCTTTGACGACACGCTGCCGAGCAACGCCCCGCCGGTGGCTCGCCCCGACGCCGTCATCACGGCGCAGGACACGCCGCTCACCTTCGACCCGCGCGCCAACGACAGCGACGCCAACGGCGACCCGCTGACGCTGGAGATCACCGGCAACCCGGGCCATGGCGAGCTTGCGCTGCTGGCCGACGGCCGCGTCACCTACACGCCGGCCGCGGGTTTCAGCGGCAGCGACAGCTTCGGCTACCGCGTCTTTGACGGCCTGGCCTGGTCGGAGCCGACGACGGTGACCCTCACCGTCACGCCGGCCGGCGGCCCCGCCAACTCGGCGCCGGTGGCCAACCCGGACAGCGTGACGACGGCGGCCGGCCAGCCCGTCAGCTTCGACGTGCGCGCCAACGACAGCGACGCCGAGGGCGACGCGCTGCAGGTGACGGTGCTCAGCGCACCGGCCCACGGCAGCGTGGCGCTGCAGGCCGACGGCACGCTGCGCTACACGCCGGCGGCGGGCTACTTCGGCAACGATAGCTTCAGCTACCAGCTCAACGACGGCCGTGCCAATTCGCAGCCGGCCCTGGTCAGCATCACCGTGACGCCCCCGCTGCCCCCGGCCAACCACGCGCCCCAGGCCGCGGGCGACACGGCGACGACGGTGCAAGGTCAGGCTGTGGCCATCGACGTGCTGGCCAACGACACCGATGCCGACGGCAACGTGCTGACGGCCAGCGTCGCTACCGGCCCGGCCCACGGCACGGTGACTGTCGCGGACGATGGGCGCCTGGTCTACACGCCCAACGCCGGCTACGTGGGCGGCGACAGCTTCACGTACACGGCCAGCGACGGCCTGCTGGCGTCTGAGCCCGCCACCGTCAGCATCACCGTGACCGGCCAGCCGCCGGTCAACCACGCCCCTGTCGCCTCCGACGACACGGCCACGACGCCGCAAGGCCAGGCCATCGCGCTGGACGTGCTGGCCAACGACCACGACGCCGATGGCAACGCGCTGACCGCCAGCATCGCCAGCGGCCCGGCCCACGGCACGGTGACGGTGGCGGCCGACGGCCGCCTCGTCTACACGCCGGACGTCGGTTACGTGGGCAGTGACAGCTTCACCTACGTCGCCAACGACGGTCAGGCCGCCTCCGCGCCGGCGACGGTGACCATCGCCGTGACAGCCCAGCCGCCCGCCAACCAGGCACCGGTGGCCGTGGACGACACCGTGACGACGACGCAGGGCCAGCCGGTCCGTTTCGACGTGCGCGCCAACGACAGCGACGCGGAGGGCAGCGTGCTGCAGGTCACGCTGCTGGCGGCGCCGGCCCATGGCAGCGTCGTGCTGCAGCCCGATGGCACGCTGGTCTACACGCCGGCCGCGGGTTACGCGGGTAGTGACAGTTTCAGCTACCAGGTCAGCGACGGCGCCCTCGCCTCTGCGCCTGCCATCGTCCGCATCCGCGTGACGCCCGTTACCGCGCCTCCACCGCCCCCGCCGCCCCCGGTTGCCGTCAACGACGCCATCACGCTGGCCGAGGACGGCAGCCTGGCCTTCGACGTGCGCGCCAACGACCAGGCGGCCCCCGGCCGCAACCTGGCGGTGCAAGTGGTCACCGGGCCCGCCCACGGCCGGCTGCAGGCCCAGGCCGATGGCAGCTTCAGCTACACGCCGGATGCCGACTTCTTCGGCAGCGACAGCTTCAGCTACCGCCTGAGCGAAGGCGGCGACGGCAGCGCCAACAGCGGTGTGGCCCAGGTGGCCATCACGGTCACGCCGGTCAACGACGCGCCGGTGCTGCAGCCGGTGGCCGGCCAGACCGTGGACGAAGGCGGCCAAATGCTCGTGCAGCTCAGCGCCAGCGACATCGACTCGAGCGGCCCGCTGCTGTTCTCGTTGCTCGACGCGCCGGTTGGGGCCAGCATCGACGCCCAAGGCCGCATCAGCTGGCGCGCATCGGACGGCACGAGCGACGCCGTCTTCAAGGCCCAGGTGCGCGACGCCGACGGCGCGACCGCCGAACGCCAGTTCATCGTCCACGTCAACAACGTGGCACCCACGGCCAGCTTCAGTGGCGCCACAAGCGTGCAGACTGGCGCTGTCTACACACTGGGCTTCACGCTGGCCGACCCCGGCCAGGACACGGTCTCCGGGCTCAGCATCGACTGGGGCGACGGCCAGGTGCAGGTACTGGCGGCCAGTGCCACCCAGGCCAGCCATGTCTACCAGGCCGCCCAGGCAGGCGTGCAGATCCGGCTGCTCGTCACCGACGAGGACGGCAGCTATGCCTTTGCCGCGCCGCTGCTCAACGTGCTGGCCCAGCCGGTCACCCCTGTGCCGACGCCGCAGCCCATCACGGTGGGCGGCAGCCTGCCGCAGCGCGCCGTCATCGCCGGCGTGGATGCGCTGCGCGTGGGTATTGCCGCGGGCAACGGCACGCCGACCGATTTCGGCGTGACCAACCTGGGCCAGACGGCGCACTGGAACGTGCAACCTCTGGCTCACGCCGTGCAGGACAGCCTGTCCGCCAGCATGCAGAGCCTGCCGCAGCCGCTGACGCCCGAGGCCATCGCCGCGCTGATCGAGAAGTTCCCGAGCTCGGCCGGCGATCGCCCGGCGCTCTACGTCAGCTCGCTGTTCGCCACCACCGGCGGCATCCATGTGCGCTTCAACAAGGCGCTGGACCTGCGCGCGCTGGCCCACGGCGGGCCGCTCGCGGGCGGCGTGGCCAGCCGCGACATCGTCGTGCTTCTCAACGGCCGTGAGCTGGCGGGCCGGCTGATGGTGGACCCCGACGGCGCGGGCTTCCTGTTCGTGCCGGAGGGCGGCCAGCTGCCCGACGGCGAATTCGAGATCCTGCTGCGCACCGACGCTGGCGGCTTCGTCAGCATCGATGGCGAGGTGCTGGACGGCAACGTCGACGGCAAGCCGGGCGCCCCGTTCAAGGCGCGCATGACGGTCAAACGCCCGGTGCTGCTAGGCGAGGCCCAGGTGCAGGTCGTCGAGCCGGTCGCCGAGCCGGGCCAGGCCGTCTGGGCCGCCAGCGGCGGGCTGGGTGGCGCCGCCGTGCTGGCGGTGGGCCGCTGGCGCCGCCGGGACGAGGAGGAGGACGCCCCCGTCCGCCTGCGGCTGGAACCCGGCCGTGTCGGCACGCCCGACGCGGGCTCCGGCCCGGTTTCGGGCTGGCTGGCCGGCTGGCTGGACCGCCCGGCCAGCCTCGTCAACCGCTGGCGCATCAAGCCATGACCGCCCGCCGCTCTCCGCCTGCAGCCCTGCTCCATTCGTTTCAGATCCCCGAGGACAAGACCATGTTTGACCCCCGCAACCCCGCCGCGACGCAACGACTGGCGACCCGTCGACCCCGGCTGGCCGGCGTGGCCCTGGCGACGGTGGCCGCGATGCTGGGCACTGCCGCTCAGGCCGACACGCTCAGCGAGATCTACCTGCAGGCCCGCGCGGCCGACCCCGTATTCGGTGCCGCCCAGGCCACCGCCGCAGCCGGGCGCGAGAAGGAAGCCCAGGGCCGCGCTGGGATCTTGCCGACCATCACCGGCAGCGCCACGCTCCAGCGCGACCTGGAGCACAGCAGCGCCGTCACCGACGGCCGCCGGATCTACTCGAACCGGCCCTGGAACGTCACGCTGACCCAGCCGCTGATGCGCGTGGCCAACTACCGTGCCTACGAGCAAGGCGTGCTGCAGGCGGCGCTGGCCGACCAGCAGCTGCGCCTGGCCGAGCAGGAGCTGCTGCTGCGCGTGGCCAAGAGCTACTTCGACGTGCTTCAGGCCCAGGACGCACTGAACGCGATGACGGCCCAGCGCGACGCCTTTGCTCAGCAGCTGGCGCAGTCCAAGCGCAGCTTCGACGTGGGCCTGTCCAGCATCACCGACCTGAACGAGGCCCAAGCCCGCAACGACCTGGGAGTGGCCCAGGAGATCGGTGCGCGCAACGACCTAGAGGTCAAGCGCCGCACGCTGGAGAAGCTCATCGCCCGGGAGCTGCCGCCGCTGGCGACGGTGGACCCCGAGGCCGGCGTCAACGTGGTCAGCGAATCGCAGGGCGGCGTACTGCTGGAGCGCGCGCCCATCGACTCGCTGCAGGTCGCCGCCGGCGAAACCGCCGAGCAAGTGGCGCGGCTGGAGATCGATAAACAGCGTGCGGCAGGCGCGCCCACCATCGACCTGGTCGTCAGCGCCGCCGAGCGCTCGTCCACCGCCTACGTGTCGCCGGGCAACGCGCGCAACTACACGGCCGGCGTGGAGCTGCAGTTCCCCATCTTCCAGGGCGGTGCCGCCGCGTCGCGCACCCGCGAAGCCGTCGCCAACCTGGAGCGCACCCGCCAGGAGCTGCTGAACGCCCGCGCCCAGGCCAAGCTGGACGCCCGCCAGGCCTGGCTGGGCGTGCAGTCCGGTTCGGCGCTGTACAGCTCGCTGCGCCAGGCGCTGATCTCAGGCGAGACGCAGGTCAAGTCGACCACGCGCGGCTTCGAGGTCGGCACCCGCACCCGGGTGGACGTGCTCAACGCCGAGCAGCAGCTGTTTGCCACGCGCAAGGACTTGGCCGCCGCCCGCTACCAGACGCTGATGGCCGGCCTGCAGCTCAAGGCCGCCGCGGGTGCGCTGACCGAAGGCGACCTGCGCGGGCTGGACGCGCTGATGGTGCGCTGACGGTGTGCGCTGTCGCGCCCTGAGAATCCGCCGTACTTATTACCCCTGGACCGCCCCGCGAGCGCGGTCTTCCCTGTCGCGTGGGTGGCCGCTAACGTGCCGGCCGCTCATCTGCCTATTCCATGTCCACCCTGCCCTCCCAGACTGCCGCCCCCACCGATGCCTGGGCCGCCCTCGCCCAGGCCCGCACCGGTGACCAACTGGCCCAGGCCTGGCTGATCGTGCTGTGCAGGGCCTTGCTGCAGGCCCGCGCTGGGCTGGTGCTGATGGCCCAGCCCGACGGCGCGTATGCCCCAGTCGCCACCGAGCCGCC